>DATCZQ010000014.1:0-38453 GCA_036525815.1 Yeosuana sp.
GTAATAGCTAACTTCATTTTAAATATTTTATTATCAAAAATACAATTTCCAAATATTTTATATACATTTGAAAATCAAAATAAAATAAAAATGAATAATAACGTCATAATTTGTAGACAATACTGGACATCAAAACAAAGATGTTGGGCTTGTTATATGTTGTGATGATATAAATATAATATTATACCATATGTAAAAGTCCAACTGTAAAGTTGGACTTTTTTTTATCCAAAAATTCGTAGAAAAACATCAAAAAAAAGATTCAATCAATTAAACTTATGCAAACACTTTTTATAAAATACATAAATACCTTTAAAGGCCTTTCTACTGAAGTATGGTGGCTCGCCTTAATAACTCTTATTAATAGAGCTGGTACTATGGTGATACCTTTTCTGTCCTTATACTTAACAAAACTTTTGCATTTTTCATTAAGCGATGTGGGGTGGATTATGACCGCTTTTGGTCTAGGTTCTGTTGTTGGTTCTTGGCTTGGAGGTAAATTAACTGACAAAATTGGCTTTTATAAAGTCATGGTTTTTAGTTTATTCATTTCAGGATTGTTCTTTATTATCTTACAATTCTTAACAACATTTACCTCTTTTTGGATAGGTATCTTTTTAGTAATGCTCGTTTCAGATATGTTTAGACCTGCCATGTTTGTTGCTTTAAATTCTTATAGTAAACCAGAGAACAAAACCAGAACGGTAACGCTTATACGGTTAGCTATAAACCTTGGTTTTTCTGCTGGACCAGCTATTGGCGGTATTATAATTATAACCATGAGTTATGGTGGACTGTTTTGGATAGACGGCATCACCTGTATGCTGGCTGCTTTAGTTCTATTAAATGTGTTACATCCAAAAAAAGCTAAAACTATAGATCATTTGAAAATAGAAAATCCGCAATCTGCTTACCAGGACAAAATCTTTTTGCTTTTTTTAGCAGCCATGGTTCTATTTGGTATTGTCTTCTTACAGTATTTTTCTACCATGCCGCTATATTATAAAGATGCTCATTATTTAAGTGAACTGGAAATTGGTTTATTATTAGGTCTTAACGGATTTTTAATTTTTGTGTTTGAAATGCCATTAATAAAGTGGTTAGAAAATTCAAGATTCACAAAATCTGGTTTAATGCTAATGGGAGCTCTTTTAACGGGGTTTAGTTTTCTTGTTTTAAATGTAAGCTCATGGTCTGGAGTTTTAATAATAGGCATGCTACTCATGACATTTGGCGAAATGATTGCTTTTCCGTTTTCTAATGCGTTTGCCATGGAAAGAGCTAAAAAAGGAAATCCAGGAGAATACATGGCTTTATATAGTATCTCATTTTCTATTGCCCATATATTTGGGCATAATGCAGGTTTGCAGTTAGTTGACATTTTTGGTTTTGATAAAACTTGGTGTTTAGCTACATTACTTGCTGGCTTCTCTGTATTTTTACTTTTTATTTTAAATCAGAAATTAAAAAATTAAAAGATAATAATAAATTTATGGTTTTAGAAAAAGAGGTTATAATTGTTGGTGCTGGCCCTATAGGCATAGCCTGTGCCTTAGAATGTAAAAAAAGAGGCTGGAATTATTTAGTTTTAGAAAAAGGAGCTTTAACAAATTCCTTATTTAATTACCCAAAAAATATGAGCTTTTTTTCAACTTCAGAAAAATTAGAAATTGATAACATTCCATTTATCAGTAATAACCCGAAACCAAACAGAGACGAAGCTTTAGAATATTACAGACGTGTGGCGACTTCAAACACATTACATATAAATTTATATGAAGCCGTTACAGTCATTCATA
Organism: Yeosuana sp.; assembly: GCA_036525815.1. Classification (GTDB taxonomy): domain Bacteria; phylum Bacteroidota; class Bacteroidia; order Flavobacteriales; family Flavobacteriaceae; genus Yeosuana. The sequence goes on from DATCZQ010000014.1 coordinate 1,800, forward strand.
AAGAGGATACTTTATTTAAAATTGAAACTAATAGGAATCATTATATCACAAAAAAAGTCATCCTTGCCACCGGATTTTATGATATTCCTAAACTTTTAAATATTCCGGGTGAACAACTCCCTAAAGTAACGCACTATTATAAAGAAGCACATCCATACAGTATGCAAAGTGTCATTATTGTTGGAGCGAGTAACTCTTCCGTCGATGCTGCTCTTGAAATTTGGCGCAAAGGGGGCCATGTTACAATGATAATAAGGGGTAAAAGTATCGGTGAAAGAGTGAAATATTGGGTAAGACCAGATATTTTGAATCGAATTGAAGAAGGCAGCATAAAAGCTTTTTACAATTCAGAAATAGTTGAAATTAAAGAACATGAGGTGATTATTTCTACGCCTGAAGGCATTAAAAATATTCCAAACGATTATGTTCTTGCGCTCACTGGATACCAACCTGATTTAAATTTTTTAAAAGCCATTGGTGTTGATTTATCTCATAAAGAAAATAAAATTCCTAAATATAACTCAGAAACTATGGAGACAAATATTGAAGGTCTCTATTTAGCAGGTGTTATATGTGGCGGTATGGAAACCCATAAATGGTTTATTGAAAACTCACGCATTCATGCTAAACAGATTGTAGAGCACATTGAAAAATCTAAAGAAAGGTAGATTTTAAATAGTATAAAACATTTCTGGCGTTATTTTATTAAACTCCTTATCTCTATCTAACTTATTTTCATACTTTTCTAAACCATTCTTAATAATTTCTTGCATGTCGTTTTGATCTTTTAGCAATTCATTTTCATCAAAAACCATAGGTTCCTTTTTTGTCAAGAGTTTAAAAACTCGTTTCATTTTCTTATCATCATTAAAATCTAAAATATTAAATTTTACACCAGCAGAGAATGCACCCATCACAGCATTGGCCTCCACCATATAAATTTTATCAACTAAAAGATCGGCTTCTAGATAATCCGTATTTTCAGCTTTTACCCAAAATAAGTGTTTTCCTGGTTTACATTCATATCTCAAATAGTTTTTATCTTTAAATTTTCCCAAGTATTTTTCACCATCAAAGAAGCGAAAATTCATAATAGCCCCTAAAGCTGAAGTGCGCATTATATATATAACTGATTTATTTTCTGATGGGGATTGAAATGTATTTTGGGCGTCTACTTTGGAAAAGGGTAATACTAAAATAACTGCTGTAAAAAAGAAAGATTTAACAGATTTCATAACCTTTTATTTTGTTATCTAAAGATAATTAAAATAAGACTATTTCACCGGTTTTACCTCATTGTATTTTACCACATGCGACAAAACAATTTGAGTCTTAGTTTCGCCATAAACAATAAGCTGGTCAATGAAAGATTCTAAATGTTTTTGATTTTTAAAAACTACTTCCATCACAATATTTTCATTTCCCGTAATTCTATAACAATTCAAAACTTCATCATAGGTTTTTACTTTTTCAAGAAATGGTTTTAACATACCCATGAACGCTCTTAGGGTAATTAAGGCTTTTAACTGATAACCAACATCTAATGGAGATACCGAGGTTTTATATCCTTGTATAATTCCAGCATCTTCCATTTTTTTAATGCGCTCTGAAACTGCTGGAGAACTTATACCAACAATTTTCCCAATAGCTACATTTGATTGTCTGGCATTCACCTGCAGACACTTTAAAATCTTCCAATTTAAAGAATCTAATATCATTAAATAAAATTAACTATTAAAACTTAATTATTAAAGCAAATATACATTTTTACTTTAATAATTGATAGTATAAATTGCTTACTTGTAAGTAATTTTGATAAAATTGCTTTTAAAAGATGTTGCCCACTATTCCATCACACCTATCTGATTTGCCTATTTATAAAAAGGCCATGGAAATTTATATCTTATCTCGAAGTATTTCGTCTTATATTCAGTATGACCTGATAGACATCAAACCAGATGGTACCGAAAATACAGATATTTATTTTTCTGGAGATATCATTCAGCAATCAGTGTCATTAGGACCAGTTATAGTAAATGCAGAATTAGAACGTTATTCTGATAAAAAGTATAAGCACATAGAAGCATTACAGCGTCTTACAAGTTTGTTATATAAAAATTCTTTTCGTTTAGAATATTCAAATAGTAATGGTAAAGACTTTTTACCAATATTACGAAGTGAATTGAAAAAGTTTAAAAAGCTTCAACGCAACTGGATGTTGACCTTGTAATTTTAGTAATACAATCCTTTTTAACTATTCAAAACGTATCTCTTGCTGATTATTTAAAATAATACCTTCTATTTCGTAATATTTTTCAGATTTAATAATGTTTAATAACCAATCTACATGGTTTTCAGATTTTCTTTGAAAATTATAATTAAGTGAAGTTTCCATAGTCATAGTTTGTTTAAAAAAATTAAATAATAGTTACAATAAATTTAGAGTCAAGACAAAATTAACTAGGGTAACTGAAACTATAATAACAAAGAATAAGATATTAGTTGTATGGGCAGATTCTTCCTTTTATCGCAAGCGCAAGACAAAATTCAACGATTATCTGCAATGTTAAAATGAAATATTTTGCTTTAAGTTATTAAGTAAGCATTATTGATTATTTGTTGATTCTTTCAAAAATTATCAGCAAAAAAAATCACACATAATTATATGTGTGATCCTGGTTCTCAAAGAGAAAACAATTATGCTAAATAGCTTACATGTTTCTTCTATACTGGCCCCCTACTTCAAACAAAGCGTTAGTAATCTGTCCTAAAGAGCAGACCTTACAAACTTCCATTAAAGCTTCAAAAATGTTTTGGTTATGAACGGCTACATTTTGTAATTCTTTCAATAAATCATCCGATTTATTTGCCGCATGTAAATTATGCAACGTTTTAATTTGAAATTGTTTTTCTTCTTCTGTTGCCCTAATAACTTCTTTTGGTTGTATTGTTGGTGACCCTTTACTACTTAAAAAGGTATTGACTCCGATAATTGGAAATTCACCATTATGCTTTAAGGTTTCGTAGTATAAACTTTCTTCCTGAATTTTGCTCCGTTGATACATAGTTTCCATAGCACCTAATACGCCTCCGCGTTCTGTAATTCTATCAAATTCCAATAACACCGCTTCTTCAACCAAATCAGTTAATTCCTCAATGATAAATGATCCTTGAATTGGGTTTTCATTCTTTGCCAATCCCAGTTCTTTATTAATAATAAGCTGTATGGCCATTGCTCTACGAACGGATTCTTCTGTCGGCGTTGTTATGGCTTCATCATAGGCATTGGTATGCAAAGAATTACAATTATCATAGATAGCATATAAAGCCTGAAGTGTGGTACGGATATCATTAAAATCAATTTCCTGAGCATGCAAACTACGTCCTGAGGTCTGAATATGGTATTTCAGCATTTGCGCACGTTCATTAGCGCCATATTTATACTTCATGGCCTTTGCCCAAATTTTTCGCGCTACACGTCCAATAACAGCATATTCCGGATCAATACCGTTTGAAAAAAAGAAAGATAAATTTGGTCCAAACTTATTAATATTCATGCCTCTGCTCAGGTAATATTCTACGTACGTAAATCCATTAGACAATGTTAAGGCTAATTGGGTAATAGGATTGGCCCCAGCTTCTGCAATATGATAACCCGAAATAGAGACCGAATAAAAATTGCGCACTTTGTTTTCAATAAAATACTCCTGAACATCACCCATTAAACGCAATGCAAATTCGGTTGAAAATATACAGGTATTCTGTGCTTGATCTTCCTTTAAAATATCGGCTTGCACCGTTCCTCTGACTTGTGCAATTGTTTTTATTTTAATGTCTTCATAAACCTCCTTAGAAAGTACTTGATTGCCAGTAACACCAAGCAACATTAAACCCAACCCGTCATTAGATTCAGGTAATTCTCCATTATATTGAGGACGAACTTTTCCTTTATATAGTTTGTTTATCTGCGCTTCAACAACCTTTTCTAATCCGTTTTCCTTTATGTATATTTCACATTGCTGATCAATAGCTGCATTCATAAAAAAACCTAATAACATAGGAGCCGGACCATTTATAGTCATACTCACTGAAGTCAATTCATGGGCCAAATTAAATCCGGAATATAATTTCTTAGCGTCATCTAAACAACAAATGGAAACTCCTGCATTACCAATCTTGCCATAAATATCTGGTCTGAAATCCGGATCATTACCGTAAAGCGTCACACTATCAAAAGCGGTTGACAAACGTTTAGCAGGTAATCCCGCACTCACATAGTGAAAACGCCTGTTGGTTCTTTCAGGTCCACCTTCTCCAGCAAACATTCTTGCCGGATCTTCTCCTAAGCGTTTAAAAGGATATAAGCCCGCTGTATAAGGAAATTCTCCTGGAACATTTTCCTGCAAGGCCCAATTTAATATATCTCCCCATGCCTGATATTTTGGTAAGGCCACTTTAGGAATTTGTATATGCGATAATGATTCTGAATGTGTTTCAATTTTTATTTCTTTACCGCGTACTTTAAAAGAATAAATAGGGTTTTTATATTTATTTACCTTTTCTTCCCAACCTAGCAGTATTTCCCAATTATATGGATCAAGGTTTAATTTTACTCTATCAAATTCGCCAAGTAATAACTTAATAAAATCTTTATTTTCAATACCATCTTTCAATTCTATTTCTAACCCTACTTTATCCAACCTTGGTTTATCTCCCAATACTGATTCTAAGGTTTTGTAAATACCGTATAACTTTTGAGCTACTTCTGCTTGCTGAGAAGCTGTTTTGTCATAAGCACGATTATTTTCCGCGATTTCTGATAAATAGCGCGTTCTTGCAGGTGGAATCACAAAAATCTTCTCACTCATTTCATTTGAAATGGTAAAGGTCGATTTCAGCTCAGTTTCTGTTTTATCAACAATGGTATCCATCACAGCCTTGTAAAGCGTATTCATTCCGGGATCATTAAACTGAGAAGCAATAGTGCCATAAACCGGCAAGTCGTCTTGATTCATGTGCCATAATTCATGATTTCTCATGTACTGTTTTTTGACATCCCTTAAGGCATCTAATGAGCCCCGTTTATCAAATTTATTGATAGCCACCAAATCTGCAAAATCAAGCATATCAATTTTTTCAAGTTGCGTCGCAGCCCCAAATTCAGGCGTCATGACATACAACGACACATCGCTATGTTCAATAATTTCAGTATCGGATTGCCCAATACCAGAAGTTTCTAAAATAATCAAATCATACTCTGCGGCCTTTAAAACTTCAACCGCTTCATTAACATATTTGGATAAGGCCAAATTTGATTGACGCGTCGCCAAACTGCGCATGTAAACACGAGGATTGTTAATAGCATTCATTCGGATTCTATCTCCTAAAAGAGCGCCACCAGTTTTTCGTTTCGATGGATCTACTGATATAATTCCCACCGTTTTATTTGGAAAATCAATTAAAAATCTTCTTACCAATTCATCTACTAATGACGATTTTCCAGCGCCACCAGTTCCTGTAATTCCTAAAACCGGTGTCTTAGAGGTCTTGTTTTTAGAATGAATTGCCGCTAAGGTTTTTTTTGCTACCTCAGGAAAGTTTTCTGCTGATGATATGACTCTTGCTATTTCCTTGGAATCTTTACTTTTTAGTGTATTTATATCAATATCTAAAACATCTCCTATGGCAAAATCAGACTTTTCAACCAAATCATTAATCATACCTTGCAAGCCCATTTCACGTCCATCATCTGGAGAATAAATACGTGAAATGCCGTAATCCATTAACTCTTTGATTTCAGATGGTAAAATAACGCCACCACCACCGCCAAAAATTTTTATATGTTCAGAACCTTTTTCTTTTAATAAATCGAACATGTATTTAAAATACTCATTATGTCCGCCTTGATAAGACGTCAAGCAAATGGCATTCACATCCTCCTGAATAGCCGTGTTCACCACTTCATCAACGCTCCTGTCATGCCCTAAATGAATCACTTCAACACCTGTGGCCTGAATAATTCTTCTCATTATATTAATGGAGGCATCATGCCCATCAAATAATGAAGCTGCGGTGACTATTCTAATTTTATGCTTTGGTTTATAAGGAGCTATTTGTTTCATTAATAAAATTATCTGTTTTTTGCCCTGCAATTTACGGAATATTCAAAAAAATATAACCAAAATCCTTAATTATCTAAAATAATAACAAAACTAAAAAACCTTAATATTTTGATTAATTTTGAATGCTAAATGATTTTATATTTCATGCATAAAATTACACTTTTAATGTATTGTAAAGACCGATCAAATATTATTGCTTCGGTTACAAATTTTATTGCCCATAATGGCGGGAATATTGTTTATATAGACCAACACGTAGATAGGGAACAAGATATTTTTTTTATGAGATTAGAAAGTGAATTTAATGCTATTTCGTTTTCTATTGAATCATTCAAAGATTTGTTTAAAAACACTTTAGTAGACCAGTTTAAGATCAAGTGGCGTATGTATTCATCAAACAGAAAGCCAAAAATGGCATTGTTTGTTTCTAAATATGACCACTGTTTATATGATATATTAGGTCGCTATAATTCAGGAGAATTATTTTTAGAAATTCCTTTTATACTTAGCAACCATGTTGATTTAAAACCAATTGCAGATAGCTTTAAAATTCCTTTCTATCATGTTCCTGTGGCAAAAGACACCAAACAGGAAGCAGAACAAAAACAATTGCAATTACTGACAAGTCATGGTATAGATTTTATTGTTTTGGCCAGATATATGCAGATTATTTCAGAATCTTTAATTAACAAATACCCCAATAAAATCATTAATATTCACCACTCCTTTTTACCTGCTTTTGTAGGAGCAAAACCTTATCATTCAGCGTATAAAAGAGGCGTGAAAATTATTGGAGCAACGAGTCATTATGTAACGGAAGAATTAGATGCCGGACCAATTATAGAGCAAAATGTAGCCCGTGTATCCCATACCCATGCTATTGAAGATTTAATTTCCAAAGGCCGTGATTTAGAAAAAATTGTTTTGGCTAATGCGATAAAACTACATACAAACAGAAAGGTTATGGTTTACAATAATAAAACTGTGATTTTTTCTTAATCAAGCGAGAAATTAGCGCCTTCTTTCGCAAAATGATACCCTAACTTTTCAATACTATCTTTTAATGTACTCTTTTCCTTTAATGCAGGATTGGTATGATTTAAATGAATGAAATAGATTTTTGATTTTGTTTCCAAAGATTCCTTTTCAAATAATTTGACTGTTTCAACAATAAATGGATGTGGAATTTCTTTCATAGGTCTCGCTATTTCTCCATCTTTAAAAAAGGTTGCGTCAATAAAAGCATAATCCACCTTTTTAACTTCATCAACTATGCTTCGCTCCCACAAATGCCATTTATTAATATCTGGAATAAAAAAGACCGATTTCTGTTTTCCTTTAATTTTATAACCAACGGTTTCAGAATATTCATCTCTGTGAGGCACTAAAAATGGAGTAATTCTTAAATCCTTATTTAAGTTTATAGTGGAATCGTTGTGAAGGGGTTTTAATTCTATATTTTTAAAAGTAACTAATTGGCTCCATGGACCGTTGGTCTCGAGATACTGTTTCATTCGTGGCATGACATATACAGGAATATCTTTAGCACTCATAGCTTCTTTTCCAAAATACATTAAACCCGTATAATGCCCTATATGCGCATGGGTAAGAAAGACCCCATCAATGACATTACCATTATCTAAATGATTTGATTTCAAAATTTGTATTTGCTGGGTAAAATCAGGTGTAGCATCAAAAATATATTTTTTGTTATTTTCTAAATCCACCAACCCTAAACTAACCATTAATTTTTTTGGTTCAGAACCCTCATAAAATGCTTGACAACAGCCTTTGTCACAATTAATATGAGGAAATCCAGCATCTTGAGCCACGCCTAAAACAGTAATATATTGATTACCGAATTTTGAACTATTGTTATCAGATTTTGAATTGCAACTTTCTAAGAATAAACTTAATATTAGTAAATAAAAAAAAACTCTCATTTGTAAAACTTATATTTGCCTAAATATATTAAAAACGCTATGATGTTAAGAAAACTATTCGCTTTTGTTCTCATTTTTAATTTAATGTCTTGTGCAGAATTACAACAAGTTGTTAACCAAATGCCACAAGGTAATCCCGTTATAAGTAATGCTGATATGGCTGCTGGATTGCGTCAGGCTTTAGATTTTGGAATAGAAAAACAAGTAAGTAAACTTACGCAAACCGATGGTTTTTATAAAAATGAATTGGTAAAAATTTTATTACCTGAAGAACTACAAAAAGTTGATAAAGCCTTAAGAGATATTGGTTTAAGTAGTTTGGCTGATGAAGGAATAAAAGCGCTAAACAGAGCTGCTGAAGATGCCGTAAAAGAAGCCACCCCTATTTTTGTAGATGCTGTAAAGAACATCACCTTTGCTGATGCCAAAAACATTTTACTTGGAAATGATGCTGCTGCCACACAATATTTAACAAGCAAAACACAAACAGCTTTATATGACAAGTTTAATCCTGTGATTAAAAACTCATTCAATAAAGTTGGTGCTGATAAAATTTGGAGCAATTTAATTACCAAATACAATAGTATTCCTTTTACAAGCAATGTGAATCCTGATTTAACAGATTATGTTACCAATGAAGCATTACAAGGTGTTTACACTATGATTGCGGTTGAAGAAAAAGATATCAGAACGAAGTTTACTTCAAGAACAACAGATTTACTTAAGAAGGTATTTGCATTACAAGATTAAGTAACAGATCTCCCTTAAAAGAATAAATTACTCTTCTTTTTTGTACAAACCATCAAAACCTATAGTCACGTCCTTATTATTGGTTATCGTTTCCCATAATTGACGCACAGAACCATCATCATTTAAAGTGCATGTGAAATACGATTATAAAATACTTGCCCTTTTTCATTAATTGACTCATCAGATTGTAAAATCAGTTGATTCTCCTTCCTGCTTCCTTTTAAATGCAGGTTGCCTCCCCGATTATCAATCCATAGTTGTTCCCACTGATTGCTAGTACCATTGTAAAAATTAAAACTAGTACCAGTAAAATTCCCTTTTGCACTTATCCAATTTTCTTTCAGAATACCATTATCTTGAATTTTTTGAATAATATTAGTACCGGCTAAAGAGCCCTCTTTATTAATAACTCGCCACGAACCTATCCAAAAATCAAAATCATTATGATTACTTGTGCAACAAGAACAACTATATTCTTGAGCAATAAATGAAGCAGAACAACTTAAGAACAACTAAATACTCAATGAAAATTTCATTTCTTATTAATTTGATTATTTATGAAATTTATTAAATAACTATCAATACTTATAATTATTAACATAATTTATTACGATATTATTAATTATAATTTGGTTTTATGAAAAATTAATGTATATTTAATTACCTGAAAGTCAACTAGTAAATGAGCAGAATTGACGCAATAAAATCCAATCAAGTAAAACTTAATAAGCAATACAAACAGCTTATTGAACAAGCCTATAACATGCGTCAAACAGATTCTGCTTTAAGTGATATTACTGAATTCAAAGCGTTAAAGCTTCTTAATAAACTTAATAGGTTAAAGTTTCTTTGCAGAGAACAAATAAATACTCTGATTTAAATTTATCAATTCTTTAACTTTTATATTACATCTAATTCATCTTACTGCTCGTATTTTATATTAAAAAGAGCTATGAGCACACAACAATATTGTCGCGTTGGAAAAATTATTTCAGGTATAGAAATAGAATCAGAATTAAATAAAGATTATATCCTATTGTCAGATCTGCAAGATTTGAATGTTTCATCAGAAAAAAACTTATGAAAGTTGATTAAGAATAACTTCCATTTCAGTTTGCAATTGCAAGGCTTTTAAACTTGCCTCAGAAGCAAAATTTTTCTTATTTGAAGCATAAATGATGCCTCTGGAGGAATTTATAAGTAACCCAATATTTTTTGTAATCCCATATTTACACACGTCTTCCAAACTACCTCCTTGAGCTCCTACTCCAGGAACCAACAAGAAACTATCTGGTATAATTCGTCTGATATCAGATAGAAATTCTGCTTTTGTAGCACCAACTACATACATTAAGTTTTCTGAATTATTCCAAGATTTTGAGGTTGCTAAAACAGTTTTATATAATTCTAAGCCTTCAATACTTTTAGTTTGAAAATCATAAGCCCCTTCATTTGAAGTTAAGGCTAAAAGAATAGTGTGTTTATTTTTAAAGGCCAAAAATGGCTCCACAGAATCTTTACCCATATAAGGCGCCACTGTGACACTATCAAAACCTAAATCTTCAAAAAAAGCTTTAGCATACATGCTACTGGTATTTCCAATATCCCCACGTTTCGCATCGGCAATGGTAAAGAGGTCTGGGTAATTATTATTTAAATAGTTAATTGTTTTCTCTAAAGCTTTCCAGCCTTTTAAACCATAAGCTTCGTAAAATGCAGTATTGGGTTTGTAGGCAACACACAAATGATGTGTGGCATCAATAATAGCTTTATTGAATTCAAAAATAGGATCTTCCTCTTTTAATAAATGTTGTGGAATTTTATTCAAATCAACATCTAATCCAATACAAAGAAAGGATTTCTTTTTATGAATTTCTTTAACTAATTGTTGTGTTGTCATAATGTAAAAAAGCCTCAATTAAGAGGCTAAGTATTTTAAATCACATCACTATTTGCTTTCAACTTTTCTGTATTCTCAGCTAATTGTAACTCGTCAATTATTCTTTGAATATCACCATTTACAATATTTGATAAATCATAAAGTGTCAGACCAATTCTGTGATCAGTAACGCGCCCTTGAGAGTAATTATAAGTTCTGATTTTTGCACTTCTGTCCCCAGAAGTTACCATGGACCCCCGTTTTGCAGCATCCGCTTCATTCTTTTTAGCGAGTTCAATCTCATAAAGTCTAGAACGCAATACTCTAAATGCCTTTTCTTTATTTTTATGCTGTGATTTCTGATCCTGACATTGCGCTACCAAGCCTGTTGGTACGTGGGTTAAACGCACTGCAGAATAAGTGGTGTTTACTGATTGCCCACCCGGACCAGAAGAACAGAAAAAGTCAATTCTCACATCTTTTGGATTGATTTCCACGTCAAACTCTTCAGCTTCAGGAAAAACCATAACCGTTGCGGCACTGGTATGCACTCGTCCTTGCGTTTCAGTCTGTGGTACGCGTTGCACACGATGCACCCCAGCTTCAAATTTTAACGTACCGTAAACATCTTCACCACTAACCTCAAATTGAATTTCCTTAAATCCACCGTTAGTTCCTTCACTAAAATCGACCACATCAACCTTCCAACCTTTACTTTCACAATATTTTGAGTACATTCTAAACAAATCTCCTGCAAAAATACTGGCCTCATCGCCTCCAGTTCCAGCTCTTAATTCAACTACAGCATTTTTAGTGTCTTCAGGATCTCTAGGTATTAACAGAAATTTTATTTCATCTTCCAGCTTAGGAATTCTAGTTTTAACTTCTTCATATTGCATTTTTGCCATATCAACCATCTCGGGATCCCCTCCTTCTGAAATAATTTCTTCGGCTTCAGCCAAATTATCCATCAGAGTCATGTATTCCTCCCGCTTTTCAACAAGCACTTTCAAATCTTTGTATTCTTTATTTAAAGCTATATAGCGCTTTTGATCAGTCATGATATCTGGCTGAATGATTAAATCACTTACCTCATCAAAACGCTGCTTTACTATTTGTAATTTCTCTAGCATTACTTTTTTTACTTATTGGACAAAAATACGATAATTTATGAATTTTTATAGACTACAAAGCTGGCATTACTACTAATTTTTAAATCCACTTATCTCAATAATTTGATAAAAATGCTACAAGAACTTTAAGCAGGATTTTTTAAAAATTATGCACAAAACCAATTGCTAAAATTTGTTTCCATTGAATTTTAGCTCCTGCTTTATCAAATTCTCCTTCAACATCCGTTGGTTTTTTAGTTTTTACATCATCATCATAAATTAAATGAGAACCAAAAGTTGCTTTGACGAAATGATTAACTTTAAAATCAAAGTTAATCTGCCAATCCACATCAATGTTTCCAAAACTGTTAATATAATCCGTATACAAACTAATAAGATTTCTTAAAGATACGTTCTCAACCACAACCATTTCATAACTGTTTGTCATTAAAATACCAACCTCCTTATGAACACGATTACCAGGGATAATTACATTCCCATCTATATCCAAGACTGCAGGCGTGACACCAAATGCACCGGCATTGGCCAGATCTTCATCTAAAACAAAGGTTGTTTTTACAGTTAGAGGTGAAAAATAAAAAGATAGTTCATCAATACGTTTACCATATTCCATACCACCACCAAAAAACAAATATCCCGGAGCCATGAAACCAGAAATTGGTTTACTGGTGTCAGGATATTGATAGCCATTAGTGAATTGTGATTTAAAATTAAGCCTGGCGGAATAAAACCAGTTTGATGATCCATCAGGCCTATAACCCAAATTTGAATTAATTTCAAACAAATCTTCAGTCTTTCTTAATTCTTGGTCTTGCTGTTTATTGATTCCATATCGAATAATTAGTCTGTTCTTCCAGGAAAAATATTTATCTTTATAATTCATATTGGATTCTGCATTAGCTAATGCCGAAATGGAATTACTCCCTCCAGAATTCCAGTTAACAAAAGTTACTTCACTAACATCTATTCCCACTTTATTATTTTTAATCCATTCAGGACGATAAGAAAAATCCTCATCTGGTTTATTTCTCATAAAGACTGAGATTGGTTGAGCCAATAAAGAATGAAACAATAAATAAAAAGGGATCAATAAAAACTTTTTCATGCTAATTATTCTAAAATAAATTTAGTACCTAAACTCACCAAACTCACTGTTTATTGTAAGCTCTGTTTTGTTTGAAGGCAGAACACGTCCAATAATTTGCGCATCCACATTAAAAGATTTTGAAATTTCAATAATATCCTCAGCTATTTCTGAAGTCACATAGAGTTCCATTCTGTGACCACAATTAAAAACCTGATACATTTCTTTCCAATCTGTTTTAGATTGTTCTTGTATCAATTTAAATAACGGCGGAATTGGAAACAGATTATCCTTTATGATATGTAAATTTTTTATAAAATGTAGGATTTTAGTCTGAGCACCACCAGAACAATGCACCATGCCATGAACCATATCACTTTTATATTTTGACAATATTTGTTTTATAATTGGAGCATAGGTCCTAGTTGGTGATAAGACTAATTGCCCCGCATCAACTGGTGAACCTTCAACTTTATCAGTTAATTTCATATTACCAGAATATACTAAATGGGATGGTACTGAAGCATCGAAACTTTCAGGATACTTTTTAGCTAAATATTTGCTAAAAACATCATGCCTTGCCGACGTTAACCCGTTGCTTCCCATTCCACCATTATAGGATTTCTCATAGGTTGCCTGACCATAAGAAGCCAAACCTACAATGACATCACCTGCTTTTATATTAGCATTATCAATCACGTCCGCACGTCTTATTCTGGCAGTAACCGTTGAATCTACAATTATTGTTCGCACTAAATCACCAAGATCAGCCGTTTCTCCACCTGTGGAATGAATAGTAACTCCAAAAGATTTCAAATCTGAAATAAGTTCTTCAGTCCCATTAATAATGGCTGAAATCACTTCACCAGGAATTATATTTTTATTTCTTCCAATGGTAGATGACAACATAATATTATCAACAGCTCCGACACATAATAAATCGTCAATATTCATTATTAAAGCATCCTGAGCAATCCCTTTCCACACTGACACATCTCCTGTTTCTTTCCAATACATATAAGCTAAAGATGATTTTGTTCCTGCGCCATCGGCATGCATGATTAAACAATAATCGTCATCATTTGTTAAATAATCAGGAACAATTTTACAAAATGCCTGTGGAAACAATCCTTTATCAACATTTTTAATCGCGTTATGAACATCCTCTTTTGAAGCAGAAACCCCTCTAAGCGCATAACGTTTACTAATTTCTTGACTCATGAATCTATTTTCTGTTTTGAAATGCAAAAGTAAGGATTGTTTATTTTTTACTTTCACTTTTTATAATTGAATTTTATTTATCCATTATAAATTAAAAAGACCTGTTTTCAGGTCTCTTTAATCATTTTCAACAATTATCTAGCAAATAATAATTCTCTATATTTTGTAAGTGGCCAAATTTCATCATCAACCAACAATTCAAGTTTGTCACAATGGTAACGGATATCATCAAATAATGGCTTTACATTGAAACAGTACGCATGGGCTCTTTTTTCAATATCAGTCATGTTATTTGCTTTTTTTCTTTCGTTAGTCATTTTGGTAACATTGGCATTAATTCCTTCAATGTGACCCGAAATCTCTTCAATTAAACTTATCTGCTCTTGAGATACACTATGATATTTTTCTTCAAAAATCTCCTTTAATCCTTTTACATTTTTGATTAAAACATTTTGATATTTTACTGCTGTTGGCACAATATGATTACGGGCAATATCTCCAAGGACCCTTCCCTCAATTTGAATGTGCATAATGTATTCTTCAATTTCAATTTCATAACGGGCTTCTACTTCCACTTTACTCATAACATTCATCTCTTCAAATAAAGCAATCGCCTTTTTAGAAATCCTGGCTTTTAAAGCTTCAGGAGTGGTTTTATTATTGCTTAATCCGCGTTTTTTTGCTTCAATAGCCCAGGCTTCACCATAACCATTACCTTCAAATAAAATATTTCTTGAAGCCTTAATGTATTCTCTTAAAATATTAAAAATAGCTTCATCCTTTTTCAATCCTTTGGTATCAATTAACTTATCAACTTCTACCTTAAAATCCATTAATTGCTTAGCTACAATAGTATTTAAAACAGTCATTGGATTTCCACAATTTGCTAAGGATCCAACTGCTCTAAATTCAAATTTATTACCTGTAAAGGCAAATGGGGAGGTTCTGTTTCTATCGGTATTATCGAGTAATACATCTGGAATTTTACCAACTACATTTAACTTTAAATCTGTTTTCTCTTCAGGACTTAATTTTCCATTTGTCACCCCTTCAAGCTCTGCTAATACTTTTGTTAATTGCTGACCAATAAAAACTGAAATAATTGCAGGAGGCGCTTCATTGGCTCCTAATCTATGATCATTACTCGCAGAGGCAATAGCTGCTCTTAAAAGTTCTTCATTATCATGAACTGCCTTAATAGTATTAATAAAAAAGGTTAAAAATTGTAAATTACTCATAGGTGTTTTTCCTGGTCCCAATAAATTGATCCCAGTATCTGTTGACAATGACCAGTTATTATGTTTCCCCGAACCATTGATACCTGCAAATGGTTTTTCGTGCAATAACACTTTAAAATTATGACGAGAGGCCACACGCCCCATAATATCCATTAATAAAGAATTATGATCAACCGCTAGATTAACTTCTTCATAAATAGGCGCTAACTCAAACTGATTAGGTGCTACTTCATTGTGCCTGGTTTTAACCGGAATTCCTAAGAGCATACATTCTTTCTCCAAATCCCGCATAAAATTCAATGCTCTTGTAGGGATAGATCCAAAATAATGGTCATCCAATTGTTGCCCTTTGGCCGAAGAATGACCTAACAAGGTTCTTCCTGTAAGAATAATATCAGGACGTGACGCCGCCAAGGCTTTGTCTATTAAAAAATATTCTTGTTCCCATCCTAAAGACGAGGTCACTTTTTTAACATTTTTATCAAAATATTTGCATACCGCCGTTGCCGCATTATCAACCGCATGAAGGGCCCTTAATAAGGGAGTTTTATAATCAAGAGCTTCCCCGGTATAAGCCACAAAAATAGTTGGAATACACAAAGTAGTACCATATATAAAAGCCGGAGAGGTTGGGTCCCAAGCAGTATACCCTCTTGCTTCAAAGGTATTTCTGATGCCTCCATTAGGAAAACTTGATGCATCTGGTTCCTGCTGTACAAGCTGATCACCTCCAAATTTTTCAACAGACAAGCCGCCACCTATTGTTTCAAAAAAAGCATCATGCTTTTCTGCAGTTATGCCTGTTAATGGTTGAAACCAATGTGTATAATGCGTTACACCTTTAGATAAAGCCCAATCTTTCATTGAAGATGCTACTTGATCAGCTATATTACGGTCTATTTTCGTACCATGCTCTATGGCACTCTTAACACCTTTATAAGCATCTTTTGATAAATGCTGACGCATAGCAGTTTCATCAAAAACATTTTTTCCAAATAAATCAGATCTCCGCTCTTTTTCCTCTACGGGAATAGGTGTGTGAGACATGGATTCTTTTAACGCGTGAAATCTTAAAATTGACATTTCTTATAATATTAAAAAGGTTAAAATCGTTCAACAAAAATAAAAATCAAAATCATCATTGATACAATTTAAAAAAATATCTTATTAACAATTTTGCAATATTTCTACAAAAAACTATATTTTTTATAATAGTTACCCTAAAAAAATAGGGCATAAATAAAAATAACGTCAAATCTTATTAAAATACCCCTATATATTATAGAGAATAAAGAAATAATATATATTTGCCTCACAAATAATTTTTATATCTATTTAAAAAATTCATTATGGCAAAAATAAAACTAGAGTACATTTGGTTAGATGGTTATTTACCAACTCAAAACCTTAGAAGTAAGACAAAAGTTGAAGAGCATGAAAACTTTAAAGGAACACTTGAAGAAATTGGAAATTGGTCATTTGATGGTTCATCAACTAAACAAGCTGAAGGAGGTTCTTCTGATTGTGTTTTAAAACCCGTTGCTATTTATCCAGATCCACAACGTATCAATGGCTATTTGGTTATGACCGAAGTAATGAATGCCGATGGTACTCCGCATGTTTCAAACGGCAGAGTAACCATTGATGATGATAACGAGGATTTCTGGTTTGGTTTTGAGCAGGAATATTTTATAATGGATGTAACAACAGAACTACCATTAGGATTTCCAAGAGGTGGATACCCAAAACCACAAGGAATGTATTACTGTTCTGTAGGAGGTTTAAATACACATGGTCGATTACTAGTTGAAGAACATGCCGATCTATGTATTAAAGCTGGCTTAAACTTTGAGGGAATCAATCAAGAAGTTGCCTGTGGTCAATGGGAATTCCAATTATTTGCAAAAGGTGCAAAAAGAGCTGGTGATGAAATTTGGGTTGCAAGATATTTATTAGACAGATTAACTGAAAAATATAATTATTATATAGAATACCATCCAAAACCACTAGGTGATACTGATTGGAACGGATCTGGTATGCATGCGAACTTCTCAAACACTACTATAAGAACTAGTGGTTCTGAAGAGACTATAAGAAAAATCTGTGAAGCTTTCAGACCTGTTACCAAAGAACATATTGCTGTATATGGTGCATTTAATGACCAAAGATTAACCGGAAAACATGAAACGGCTTCTATTCATGATTTCTCATTTGGAATCTCAGACAGAGGTGCTTCAATCCGAATACCTCATTACACAGTATCAAAAGGTTGGAAAGGGTATTTAGAAGATCGTAGACCAGCATCAAATGCTGATCCATATAAAGTTGCAGCGAGAATTATTAAAACTGTTAAGTCCGCAAAAATTTAATAATAACTCTGTAAAAATTGTTCATAAAAAAAAGTGCTGTTACAAATTGTAACAGCACTTTTTTCATTTAGGACAACATTTCTATTTATTACTGAATATCATAACCATGAAAATGCTATACCCTAAAACTAATAGAAATCCTTTAAACTTATTAATTTCATAACGTTTCTTAACATAGGATAGCGGCAAAAGAATGAGTGCAAACCCCATCATCCATAAAATATCATTGGACAGTATTTGAGTTTCTGTAACCGGTATAGGATGAATCATTGCTGTTAATCCTAATACGGACCCGATATTGAAAATATTTGAACCAATTAAATTTCCTAATGAAATGGCTTTTTCTTGCCTAGCAGCCGCAATAATTGAAGCTGCAAGCTCGGGAACACTCGTTCCGACTGCTATTAAGGAAACACCGATTACTGCTTCACTAACGCCAACTGACAAGGCTATTTGCTTTGCGCCATCAAGCAACCACTCACTTCCAAAAAAAAGAGCCAAGGCACCTATTAACAACCAAATAATAATTTTAAAATTGGAGACCACTGCCAAAGAATCATCAACTTCATCTGAAACATCATTCTCGCTTGAGTTTCTCATTAAAAAAATAATAAACATAATAATTGCCACAAATAATATCAAACCTTCAACAGTACTTAATAGATTATCAGTATATAAGAAATAATAGGCCGTAAAAGAAAAAATAATCAATGCCGGCCAATTCACTTTATAAAATGATCTATCAACTGAAATGGTACCAACCATTGCTGTTAATCCTAAAACCAATCCAACATTAGCAATATTAGACCCTATGACATTATTTATAGCGATGGCCGGAGAACCTGTTAAAGCTGCCTGTAGGCTAACAATTAATTCAGGCACCGATGTAGCAAATGAAACAACGGTCATACCAATAACCATTTTTGAAATATTAAATTTAAAAGATAAAGCAACTGATGATCTTACTAAAAACTCACCTCCTATTACTAATAAAATAAAACCTAAAACCACCCATACTATACTCATAGAAAAATATTTTTTGCGAAGATAACATATTTCTTTTCTAAGGTTTAAAAATATTAAATTACCAAATTTAAGATAAACACTAAAAACCTTTTAAAACTTAAAATTTAGTTAAATAACTACACTTATAGTTGTATAACTAAAAATATAGTTATATGTTTATCTCGAAGTTTAAAAGTACATATTACTATAATTTCTATTAAATATTAAACTATGTCTATGGAAAAATTAACAAACAAAGAAGAAGAAATCATGCATATTTTATGGAAGCTTGAAAAAGCCTTTGTAAAAGATGTATTAGCTGAGATAAAAGAAGACAAACCCCATTACAATACCCTATCTACAATTATTAGAAATTTAGAAGAGAAAGGATATGTTAGCTATAATGCCTATGGAAAAACACATCAGTACTTCCCTATTGTAAGTAAAGAAATTTACAGAAAACGCTTCATGACTATGGCTATAGATAACTATTTTAATAATTCCTATAAAAATATGGTTTCCTTTTTTGCTAAAGAAGAAAAAATAAGCGTTGACGAGTTAAAAGAAATTATTGCACTTATTGAAAAAAACGACTAACTATGGAATATTTACTTAAAGCCAGTGCCGTTATCTTTATTTTTTATGTATTCTATAAAATATTCTTACAGCATGACACCTTTTTTCAATCCAATAGATTGTTTTTATTAATCGGATTAATTACGGCTGTTTTTATTCCACTTTTTGTAATCCCCATTTACATTGAGCAAACGCCCTTACCTATAAATAATTTTATGGTTATAGAGGATACAACCCAAAATACCACCAACAATTCACTAGACATATTATCTATTTTAAAGACTCTTTATTTTTTAGGAATCATTATTTTCACTTTAAGATTTACTCTTCAGTTACGGTCATTATTACCTCTATTAATCAAAAGTGAAGCTCATCAATTAGGACGCTTAAAGTTTTTAAAAACTAATGAAAATATTGCCCCTTTTTCATTTTTCAATTACATTGTTTATAATCCACACTCATTTAATGAAACGGAATTGAATCAAATTATTACACATGAAAAAGTTCATGTACAACAATATCACACTATCGATGTTCTGTTGGCACAATTAGCCTGTGTTGTCTTTTGGTTTAACCCTTTTATTTGGCTTTATAACAAAGACTTAAAGCAAAACCTAGAATTTATTGCTGATAAATCCGCTATAAACTATACTCACTGTAAAAAAAGTTATCAATACACTTTATTAAAAACGAGCTTGCCAAATCATCAATTGGCATTAACCAATAATTTTTATAATTCATTAATCAAAAAACGAATCGTTATGTTACACAAATCAAAATCAAAAAAAATTAATTTATTGAAGTATGCCTTAATCATTCCTGCTTTGGCTTTATTTTTAATGAGCTTTAATACCAAGGAAGTGATTATTGAGAAAGGAATTAATCCTGTCAATACAGAGTTCCAAATTGCAAAAAAGTTAATGACTTCTTCAATTGAAGTTGTTATTACAAAAGAATATTCTGATAGCGACTTTGAAAAATTAAAAACAAAATTTAAAAAGGAAGGCCTTACTTTAAAAATCAAAGGCATAAAACGAAACCAACAAGGTGAAATTACATCTATAAAAATAGATATAAGTTCAAAATCATCAAATGCAAACTATAGCATTGATGCAGACGAAGCAATAAATCCTATTAAGATTAGTGTAGATGATGACGGAAAAAATATATCCATTGGAAATGCTCATTTGAAAAAAGAACATAACATGGTTTTTATATCTGAAGATGGTAAAAAACATGTTTTAAACAATTCACATGCTGATGATCATATCTTTATTATTTCTACAGGTGATGATAATAAAGACAACATAGAAATTGAAAAATTCATTATTAAAAGTGGAGATTCTATTCATGTTAAAAAAATAGATTCACATGATAAAGTCCTCTTTATAACAAAAGATGGAGACGAGAAAAAAGGGCATAAAGTAATAAAAATAAAAACAGATGGGAATGGCAATGATTTAACCTGGACAACAGAAGAAGATGAAGATATTGTAATGATTGCAAAAGATGATGATGCCATAAAAAAACATAAAATGATTAAAATAAAAACTGATGGAAAAGACCCGCTATATATGGTTGATGGGAAAGAAATCACCAAAGAAGAAATGAATCACATCAGCCCAGAAACTATTGACAAAGTGGAGGTTTTAAAAGGAGATAGTGCCACAGAAAAATATGGTGATAAAGGAAAAAACGGTGTGATTCTGATTACTACGAAAAATAAAAACTAAGCAAATTAATCAATACTTGTTTTAAAGGTTGAGCCCTATTGCTCAACCTTTATTTTTTATACTATTTTATAATAATCCTTTTTAAACTCAATTGATTATCAGAGCTCATTTTTAACAAATACATCCCTGCTGATAAATTATAATCTACATAGGTGTCTTGATCTATTTTGAAGGATCTAATTTTTCTGCCATCAATAGAAAATAAATCTAATACCGTTTCATTTTGAATGCCCTTAAGATAAAAGCCATCATAAGTCGGATTAGGAAAAATTTTTATCTGAGTTTCATAATTATCAGATAGACTTAAAGACTGACTCCAGATATCACCGACATGAGTTCCCCATAAATATTCTACTAAATCGGGCTCATCAATAAAGGGGTTTCTATTGTTTTGCCAGGTATAAACCACATTATTTCTATTCATTTCATAATCATCTGGCGGATCATTTCTATGCCAATCTAAAAGCGTTGCTAAATCGCCAAACTGGCCTATTAACCCATCAGGATAGCCATTAACAATTTCAAGTCCGTTGTAACGTATTTGCAAATAAAAGACACTTCTGGCAACGTCTCCTTTAAAACTACCCAAAGTTCCTGAAGGTCCGACATATTGGCCCGGCCCATAAAATTGGTTGTTCCTAATACTGTTTTCTGGTCCGTATGATGCTCTTAAAGCATGCGCATCAGAATTTGCGTGACGTAATGAATCTGCATTAGTATTCCAAAACACCTCTTTACCGTCTCTAATATCATCTAAATTAATGCTATTAAATCCTCCACGCGAACGGGGAAATGTATGTTCTCTATTCCAAGTACCAATATTATTTGACGGTGTTTGGTAATCTAATTTAGCGCGCCCTTCTTCCACATACACTTGCCATACTTGGTTTGAATTAGCCGGGTTTTGATCTGCCGCTTCTAAAATATCAATAATATCAGCATAAGTCTGGGCTCTCACCATCCCTTCTTCTGCAATAATATTTTGTAAAGCTTGTTCTAAATTGGCACTAGAGAGCCCACCTAAACTTTCATAATAATTTGCTGGCTGCGTGCTTAAAACCAATCCATATGATGGTTTTAAAGGTGTTCCCCAAGCTGATACTACAAAGTCGTCATCAACAACTCTTATTTCAATCTTATCATTCAATTTTAAATATTCTACAGGTAAAGTAGATAAGCTGATTTTCAGAACCTCATCACCTTCATCAATTGTATCATCTCTTAAAGTAATAGTGGTAACTGTTGAATTTTGACCTGTTAGAATAGTTAAAGACGTTGTTCCTGTAAAATCTGAGGTATTAAAGGTTCCATTATTTAAAGTAAATTCAAAATTTAAATCTGATGTTACATTCTGCTCTGTTGTAAAAGTTATATCAAATGAGTCTCCCTCATTAACTTGGTTTTGCGCAACAGATATCAATAAACCATTTAACACAATGCCGCTCCCATCATTTAATTGTCTTGGCGTTGGGACACCTATAGCATATGATCGGTCATTGTTTCTTTGTATAGAATTGGTATTCCCAGAACCACCTTCAGTAATAATTTGTATACTGGAATCAAAAGCTGAAAAAATAGGAACTAATCCTGTTCCATCATTTTGAGTTGTTCTATACAACAAAACATCAATAAGTGTTTCATCAACATATGCTACTGTAAATTCTGGAAAATCAAATTCATTTGCTTGATAAATTGCTACTGCATCCACACCATTTTGTATAACACCAACAGGTATTAAATATTGTGGTATTGGTGATACTGAATTACTGCCTATTAATAATAGGCCATTAACATCAGTGGTATAACCATCTAAATCGAGAGCTAAATAGCTTTTACCTTCACCCGAAGTTGTACTAGTTGACCCATTAAAAAAAACCACTACATAACCATCTAATGGAAAGTTAGGGGTAACTGATAATAATTCTACAAATTCCTTATCGTCAACTCCAGGTGTATCGCAATCCAATTCATTAATAACAATTTGACTATAAGAAAATAGACTCATTAATAAAGCCAGTCCAAATAAAAATTGACTTTTCATGAAATATATTTTTACTAAGGTACATTTCTATATTGTAAAATTATAGATACACTTTCTTTTATATTTTAAGGTTAAGTTGGATTTAGAAAAAAATTAAACCGGTTGGACCAGGTCTAAAATAAGTTTTATTAATTTTGTGAAATGAAAAAACAAGCATTTAAAACACTGGCAAGGATTAATAAAATGGTGTTTCCCAGTTATTCTAAAAGACAATTGGATTTATCAAAAGCCACAAAATTTCAATTAATGATTATTGGCTGGCGGTATTACGTAACGACCCAAGCCTTAGACTAATTTATGTTTTGAAAGAAGAAGCATGTAACTATGTTACAAAAAAAAAGAGAACCATCCTTTAGTAGAATTACTCCCTTTTTTTTGTTATCAACCAACCAATAAATAACATTACAAATAAACGTTATTTTTAGCTCTTAAAACATGACTTTTGTTGGTTTTTTAATAAAAAATCTTCTTTTTTAATTATTCTTTGACAAATATTTCATCTAAATAGGTTTTTTGATGATATTTTGATAATCAGCAGTTCTTCGTAATAAAAAAGGGTTGATAAAATCAACCCTTTTTTTATCTAAATGATCCTTATTTAACCCCAAAAGCTTGCATATAAAGCTGCCACAATCAGCATGACTGCAAAAGCGCCAATATTAAATAACGGACTGGTTTTAAATGATTCTTTTGTGATTGGAATTCCTTTTTCGTCATCTGCACCTTTAAGTTGCATATAACTAATCAGGGCAATAACACCCATAGTTAATATTAAAGTATATCCCATTTGATCCATAAAAGGGACATCAACAAAGAATGAACTGGTAGACCATCCATTTGGTGCCACTTTAAAATATAAGGCTATTGGAATAGAGACCAACGCACCAATAATAGCTGCTTTATTTGTTGTTTTCTTCCAGAATAATCCTAACATAAATACCGCTAAGATACCTGGGCTTACAATACCTGTGTATTCTTGTATAAATTGAAACGCCTGGTCTATACCCCCTAAAAGTGGTGCCATAATACCTGCTATCACCAAAGCTACTGCCGCAGAAATTCTTCCAACATTTACAGTTGTTTTATCATTCGCTGTAGGATTGATATATTGTTTATAAATATCCATGGTAAAAATAGTTGAGGTTGAATTCAACATGGAAGCCAATGAAGACACAATAGCCGCAGCAAGCGCCGCAAAAGCAATTCCTTTCATTCCCGTAGGTAAAAATTGTAATAACCATGGATAAGCCTTATCAGCTTGTTCCAGTGATGGCAAATTATGTAAAGATGATTCTCCTAATCGTGCCATAATTTCAGGATCATTAATCATAACATAGGCGGCAATTCCGGGAATGACTACTATTAACGGAATGATTAACTTTAAAAATGCCGCTAATAAAATCCCCTTTTGAGCCTCCTTTAATGATTTGGCTGCTAAGGTTCTTTGAATAATATATTGATTGAATCCCCAGTAATATAAATTCGCAACCCACATACCTCCTAATAAAACCCCAATACCTGGCAACATATCGTAGTAGGCATTCGATTCATCAAAAATCATTGCAAATCGCTCTGGGGTGGCATCATACACTGTTTTTAGTCCAGCCATGACACCAGCTCCATCTGAAACCGTATTTAAAGCAATATAGGTAGTCACCAAACCACCTAATACTAAAAATATTACTTGTATAACGTCGGTCCACGCTACGGCTGACAAACCTCCATACAAAGAATAGGCCGCTGCAAATAATGCTAATCCTATAACGCCATACATCATTGGAATTCCCATAATAGTTTCTAAAGCTAAACTACCTAAATAAAGCACTGAAGCAAGATTAACGAACACATATAATGCTATCCAAAAGACTGCTAAAATGGTTTTTAAATTAGTTGAGAATCGTTTTTCAACAAATTCAGGAATCGTATAGAGTCCTTTTTCAATAAAAATGGGTAAAAAGTATTTACCGACAATTATTAAAGTGATAGCAGCCATCCATTCATAAGATGCAATGGCTAATCCTAATGCAAAGCCAGAACCAGACATTCCTATAAATTGCTCAGCTGAAATATTTGCCGCGATAAGTGAGGCTCCAATAGCCCACCATGGTAATGATTTGCTAGCTAAAAAATAATCTTCAGCATTTTTTTGATGTCCTTCTTTATCTCTGGATACCCATAAACCAACACCCAATATTAAAACGGCATAAATAATAAAAACAAAGTAATCCCAAAATTCGAAATGTGTAGTCATAATTAGTAAAATATATAATTAAGTTAGTTAGTTAGTGTTATTTCTTTCCCTTATTTTAATTCAAAGATTGTAAATCTAAATATTATTTTTTAAAATTAAAGAATTAATGAAAAAATAAAAACGCTAACAAAGACTGTTAAAGAGAGTATTGTCGTCATTAACGTCCATCTCTTAAATGTTTATGTTTCATTTATTCCCAAATATTTACTCACCAGCCAAAAACCACTATCATTAACATGTGACAATATTGATGCACCTGAAGCAATGGCAATGACCAATAAAGCTTTATCAATTTCTGATATATCTGCAGCTAAAGGAGGTGCCGTTATTCCTGCCGCTGTAATCATAGCGACCGTTGAAGAACCTTGTGAAATCCTCACAATTACTGCCGCTAAAAAAGTAAATAGTAATATACTAACCCCTTCATTAGCATAATAATTTGCTAACATTTCACCAGTGCCAGTATTCACCAATACTTGTTTAAAAATACCACCCGGCTCCTGTAAGTAAAATAATGATTCCTGCGGGCTCCATTGATTTTGTGGTAATTTTCAATAAGTTCTCTTTTGGAAATTTCTTCTGATACCCAAAACATACCAAGCCACCATATTAGCAATGATTAAAGCTGTAAATGGATGCCCTATCGTTTTAAGCCAGGATTTCACTTCAAAAGGGATAAGTCCTTCACTAAATATGGTGCTGTTAAGAACGGTATTACTGACAATTAATAAAATGGGGATGCCTATAATTGAAAAAATAATACCGACTGAGGGGAATTTTTCGTTTTTTAATTTTTCAAGAGATCAGTTGAGGGCTTCTACAAAAATTCTTTTAGCAATATATTTTCCAAACACAGGACCGCTGATGATGGCTGTAGGAATTCCTATAATAAACCCAAATAAAATAACCCATCCTAAATCAGCTTTTAAAATATCAGCGACTGCAACCGGTCCGGGAGTTGGTGGAATAAACGCATGCGTAATAGCTAATCCGGCAAGAAGCGGTATTGCATAAAGCAAGAGTGATTTCTTTGTTTTCCTTTGGAGGGAATAAAAAATAAGTACTAAAATGATAAAGGCCACATCAAAAAAAACGGGAATAGCAATAAAAAAGCCGGCAATAAAAGCCTGAACACGTAATTTGGAACTTCTAATGTATCAAATTGAGATTGTAAAAGAGCGCTTTTCATGTAATGATTGCTTCCCTTTTTTGAGCCTATCAATTATCAAATCAAAAGTACCTGTTAGAAAAACCCATAAAATATTTGATTGTTTAGAAGTCAAAATAGATCTATAGGATTCTTTCAATGCAGAGCACGCTAGAACAGCTCCTTCATTATTTTCCCATTCATAAATTTTTTCTGCCAGCGCATTTAGCCATGGTAATCTGCCTGAATCATTAAAGGCCAGGTTATTTTTCATTTTTTCAATATTAGCCTTTGGATGAAAATTATCAGCATCAAAAAAAGGCAGACCTTGTTCTAAAGCTAGTTGCTTACCAATGGTTGTTTTTCCACAACCACTCACACCCATGAGAATAATTATCATGAAAATTTGATTTAAACTACTGCAATATTGTTAAAAATGTTCAATACCTAAAAGAATTCTCAAATTTATTGGTAATAAATAAAAATCAAACGATTCTATTAGTTGTGAAATAACTAAAAGTAATATCTTTATTGTTTCCTTTATTTTTTTAAAAAAAAATTAATATTATGAGCTATTTGGCAAACTCCAACAGATATGAAAACATGCAATATAATCGCTGTGGAAAAAGCGGTTTACTTTTACCAAAAATTTCTTTAGGGCTATGGCATAACTTTGGCCACGTTGATGTTTATGAAAATGCAAGAAGAATGGTCCTTAAAGCATTTGATTTAGGCATTACGCATTTTGACTTAGCTAATAATTATGGACCACCTCCTGGTTCTGCAGAAAGCGTATTTGGTACTATATTAAAATCAGATTTAAAAGCCTACAGAGACGAATTAATAATCACCTCAAAAGCTGGTTATTTGATGTGGCCAGGGCCATACGGAGATTGGGGTTCAAAAAAATATCTAATTTCCAGTTGTGATCAAAGTTTAAAACGCATGGGACTTGAATATGTTGATATATTCTATAGTCACAGACCAGATCCAAATACGCCTATTGAAGAAACCATGATGGCTTTAGACCAAATTGTGCGCTCAGGGAAAGCGCTTTATGCTGGTATATCATCTTACAGCCCCAAAGATTCACAAACTGCCATTGACATTCTGAAATCACTTGGAACACCTTGCCTGGTGCACCAGCCATCCTATAGTATGTTTAACAGATGGATTGAAGATGGATTGCTGGATACTTTAGAAAAAAATGGTGTAGGTTCCGTTGTTTTTAGTCCACTTTTTCAAGGTTTATTAACAGATAAATATTTAAATAATATTCCGGAAGATTCAAGAGTAGCTAAATCTCATGGCTTTTTGAAAAATTCAGATTTAACTCCTGACAAAATTGAAAAAGTTAAACTCTTAAATGAGATGGCGATAAAAAGGGGGCAAAAATTATCACAAATGGCATTGGCTTGGGTTTTAAGAGACCCACGAGTTACCTCAGTAATCATTGGAGCCAGTAAAGTTTCACATATTGAAGACGCTGTTGGTATTCAAAATAAGCTAGATTTTACCTCAGAAGAACTCAATAAAATAGATTCCATATTAAAAAATTAAAATGGTTAGCATCTTTCAATATTGATAAGTTAAGAAGTCCAAAAAAATTATTATTTATTTTTACAATTCAATAGGCATCATTATTAAATGAATAAAAACCTCTTTTTAAAAATAAGCTTTCTATTAATTACCATAGTTTTTATTTTTTCGTGTAAAGAAAAAACGAAATATGAAAGTGTTAATCAAAAGGAAAATGTTTTTATTTCTGCCAAAGAAATTCCAGACAGCTATTTTTTAGGCGATAACAATTGTAAAGAATGTCATCAAGAAGAATTTAAAGACTGGCAAGGCTCTCACCATGATAAAGCCATGCAGAAAGCAGATAGCTTAACAATATTGGCCGACTTTAACAATAAGACATTTACAAGCCAAGGCGTCACTTCCCTATTTTATAAAAAGGGTCAAGATTATTTTGTTAATACAGAAGGTCCTGACGGAACCAATCAAGATTATAAAATCATCTATACCTTTGGGATCACACCACTGCAACAATACATTGTGGCATTTCCTAATGGCCATTTTCAATGCTTAAGAACGGCCTGGGACACCCTAAAAAAGGAATGGTTTGATCTGTATCCGGATTTTAAGATAGTGCATTCTGAATGGCTGCATTGGTCCAGAGGCGGCTTAAACTGGAATAATATGTGTTCAGATTGCCACTCAACCAATGTGAGACAAAATTATGATGACAAAACAGATCGTTATGATACAAAATATGCCTTAATCAATGTAAGTTGTGAGGCTTGCCACGGACCCGGAAAGCAACATGTAGAAGATGTAAAGCGATTAGGAGATGACTATAAGGCTACTGGAACCATGCATATGACATTAAAAACATCTCCTAAAGAGTTAGTTGACCAATGTGCTAGGTGCCATATGAGACGAGAACAATTTTCTGAAGTTTTTAATTTCGAAGGTACGATGGTAGATCATTATTTTCCTCAGTTAATTGAAGAACCAATTTATTATCCAGACGGACAAATCTTAGATGAAGATTACGTGTATGGGTCATTTGTGCAAAGTAAGATGTATCGCAACAATATAGCCTGTAATAATTGTCACAACTCGCATTCATTAAAATTAAAATTTGACGGTAATGCCTTGTGTGCACAATGTCATATTCCTGCAAAATATGACACACCGGAACACCACTTCCACAAACAAGACACAGAAGGCGCTATGTGTATCAATTGTCATATGCCAGGCAGGTATTATATGGGGAACGATTTTAGAAGAGACCACAGTTTTAGAGTCCCAAGACCTGATTTAACTTTAAAGTATGGCACCCCTAATGCCTGTGCTGGCTGCCATAAAGATAAAAGTAATCAATGGGCCTGGGACGAATTTAAAAATTTATTTGGAACCGTTGATTCCATACATTTTTCTGATAAACTGGTACCAGGAATTATAGGCGAACCAGGTGCCGACAAAGGGTTATTTGAATTGATAAATGATATGAAACAGCCGGAAATTGTGAGAGCTTCTGCTGTAAAGGCCTTATCTAAATACGATTCGGAAGACTTAATAAATAAATTCATTCTTTTATTGAACGATGACTCACCAATAGTAAGAGGAACTACCTTAGATGTTTTAAGCCAAATAAATACCACGGATTATGTGAATTATTTTTTACCGCTTTTAAATGATAGCAAAAGAAGTGTTAGAGTCAAAACATTTTATGGGCTTGCTGGTTTAACAGAATCTCAAATACCTGAGAAATATAAAGAGTCTTATCAAAAGGTGAAAAAGGAATTTTTTGATTACCTCAATATTAATTTAGATTTTCTTGGTGGACAAGTAAAAAGAGCCAATTTTTATTTAAAACAAGGCAATCTTCAAAAAGCGATAGAAGGCTATGAAAAAGCTTTGAAGATTGATAATATTAATAATCAAGTTCGCTTAGATTTGGCAAACTTATATTATAGGAACCAAGACTATCAAAAAACAGAAGATGCTTACAAAACGGTTATTTCTCAAGAACCAAAATATGGTCCCGCTTATTATTCATTAGGTTTGTTATATGCTGAACTGGAACGAACAGAAGAAGCTATTGAACAAATGAAAAAAGCCAATAAATTGATGCCTGAAAACATTAGAGTGTACTATAATTTAAGTTTATTATACAGTAAAAATAAAGAAAGTTTAGAAGCAGAAAAAACACTTTTAAATGGATTAAAAATTGATGCAAATAATGAAAATTTACTATATGCACTGGCCTTTCAATATGCCAATATAAATCAGGTGGACAAAGCGAAAACTATTTTAATCAAACTAGTTCAATTGCATCCTAATAACTCTGATTATCAAAGGTTTTTAGCACAGATATCTTCAAACAAAAATAATTAATAAAGACCATAAATAAATTAATTTAATCATTTAAAAATTAGTCTTTTATTTTTCTTTGGCCCAAAAACGGAAACGAACTATTTTTAGGCATCATTTTATGTAAAATAGGGTATTCTTGATAAGACGATATTATTTTTAGTCCATTTTATCCAAAGATAGTCTCATAACATTGGCATAAGAAAGAATTATTAATTGTTCATGTTAAAATGGGTGTTTTCTAATACAGGAATTTCAATGCCCACCACAAATTGCCATCTACTGTAATCGAGTTTCGTTGTCGCATAATCATCAAAGGTAATACCAGATTTTGCTAAGCTTAGAGGGTTTGTAAATTCACTGGAACCACTAATATAATTAGTACCTAATATGATACTTGCCCAACGCAATTTTAAATCAATGCCCATACTAAATTGAATAAAATCTTCGCCAATACTAACATCTCGACTGCCATCACTAGATAAATCAAAAACATTCGCATTTTTTATGAATGCATTGAAATCCGTTGAAAAACTCCCATAGGCTTTAAATTGGTCATTTAAAAAAACTTCTAAACCAGCACCAAAATTGAAAACACTTTTTCGGCTTTCTTTAAATAAAACTGTCGTGGCATTATCTCCTCCTGCATCAATATCAGGAATTTTTATACGATTATAATCTTTCAACCCTGCAACATAATCCAAGTTCAAATGTAATTTATTCTTTCCAATAGGGATACCAGAACCAACCGAAATAGCTAGCGGCTCTTTTCTCTGGGCATATAAATTTTCAAAATTATAATTATAAAATTGATCAAAATCTACTCCTACTCCAGCAATTATTTTAGTATACAAAAACTTACCCTTATCATAAACCTCAATGTAAGGCACATTAATATTAAGACCTAAATCAAATTTTGGAAAATGATAATTGGCCCCAATTTTAATCAGAAGCCCATAAGATTCTTGATTGAATCCAATGGAATTTTGATAATATGCCACATTATTAGGAGATGACTGTATGGTATGATTCAAATTACTTCCTCCACTATATTTATAGATGGAGCTAAATAATGACACTCCTAAACTAAGACTCTTATTAATTTTTTTTGCCCATGTTAATCCGAACCAATCATCCTTAACTATTGTATTAAGCAAAACATCAACCTTGTAGGCATCGGCATCTGGAAAAACATCTAAAATGTCATCACTTAACAAATCGCTGTCATATCCTAAAACATTGTCTGTTCTGGATTTGGATATAAATGAATAAGCAAAACGATTATTAAAAAGAGTAAAAGTTCCACCTGCCATGGTAGGTATTCCGTTAAGATTAATTGAACTTAATTTAGATTCTTCACCTAATAAATTTGAAAGCTTCAACGAGCTCAGTTGGTAGGCTCTTACATTAAATGCAAATCCGGTATTCTCAACTTCAGTTAATCTGGAAGGATTATAATAAACCAGACCTAAATCAGTAACACTGCCTGTAACATTACCAGATAGCAAAATGGATCTATTTCCAAAATTATTAAATTTATAATTCCCTTGCTGTGGATAAACAGACATACATAAAAAAGAAAAAATTAACAATGATAGTTTAAGCCTTTTCACTGTGAGTCCTTTTTATTTCAGTTTATAAAATTTTAGGTTTTATTAGACAGTAAAGATAAGCCCATTTCTTAAATCTTATGGCCTATGGATCTAAAAATCCATTTGCAGAAATAAATAGTATCGAAATTAAAACCAATCAAATTATTTTAGAAACCTTAAGCTGTTGAATTAACGATCTTGATAAATTTAAGATTTTTAAAAAACAGAAGTTAGTAATATTGCTCTTTTCTAGAACCTATATAAAAATAAAATATTCTGTAGAAATTTACTTATCAATAATTGTAAATTTTTAATATAAAATGAACATTTATTTAAGTACATTTTAATAATATTTCATATCCCAATTCTATAAAAAACGTCTCTGTTATATTCAATTGGATTTTAAACAGCAAACCTTATTGTTTAATTGTAATACAGTTATAAAACTAAGCATTCCCAATTATCAAAAAAACTAATGTTTTTGATATCTTTGACGTTTAAGGTTAAAGAATATTTATTGCGAAAATAAATATTTAACGACCTGTCGATACTATTTTTTAATTGAACAATTTAACACCAATTAATGAGTTTTGATTCTAATGCCTTTTGTGCTAGAATTAATTATAATTATTCATGAATAATAAATACTCTTGCATATTTTCTTTTAACTGGAATCCTCCTTCGTTACTTTTTTTACTATTATTATCTATTAATATTTTTTCTCAGACAGCTAAAGACTCTATTCAAACTTGTGAAGTAAAATCACTGCCAGACCTATTTAAAAAGAAAGATTCCTTGCTCACCATAAAATCTCAAATAAACAAAACAAGTTTTTTTTTAGTGATTCCAATCATAGGGTCCTCTCCAGCTACCGGGTTTTTATATGGTGGCGTAGCACAATATACATTCAAAGGTAAAAATGCTAAAGATAAATACTCATCATTTAATGTTGGTGCGACCTATACAACTAACGAACAATTACTTGTAAATATTAAAAATAATTTGCTGCTTAATCACAACAAAATATACTTAAGTGGTGACTGGAGGTATTATATTTTTTCACAAAATAATTATGGATTAGGTACAGACATCATTCCTTCATTTAAAGAGGATAGTGATTTTGTTTTAGAATCCTTGGCAGAACCAATGAACTATAATTATTTTAAGTTTCATCAAACTGTTTCATTTAATGTGGTAAGTGACTTTTATATTGGTGCTGGTATTCATTTAGATGGATATACAGATATTTTTGACAAGCAACTAGATGTGTCTAACAACCTATTTACAGCACATTATGAGTATAGCAATCATTATGGATTTAACACTTTTGAATATTACGTTAATGGTTTAAGTCTTAATACTGTTTTTGATTCCAGAGACAATCAAGTGAATGCGAATAACGGTTGGTACGGCAATATAAATTACAGAGTAAATCCTGCTTTAGGAAAAAATCAAGCCTCCAGTTCTGTGCTGTTTACAGAATTTAAATATTATATTCCTTTAAGTGAAAAAAATCTACAACATGTTCTGGCTTTTTGGACTTATGGACAGTTTTTAACTCATGGTAATTTACCCTATCTTAATTTACCATCTATAGGATGGGACAAAACAAGCCGAGGGGGCAGAGGTTATACTCAAGGTCAATTTAGAGGACAAGATTTAGTCTATCTTGAAACCGAATACCGTTTTCCCATTACCTGCAACCAACTCATTAGTGGTACCGTATTCGCCAATTTTACAACCGCTAGTGATAAAGATAGACAAGTAAAACTTTTTAATGCTGTACAGCCAGCTTTTGGTATAGGTTTAAGAATATTAATTGATAAAGCCACCAAAACCAATCTCATATTAAATCAGGCATGGGGTAAACATTCAAAAGCCTTTTACCTCAATGCTGGTGAAACTTTTTAAATACTCTTTTACAGAAATTAACTAAGTTAATTCAGTTTTTAATTAGATCCAACAGATTCATGTCAATTTATTTGAACTTGTTAAGGACAAGTTTTATGATTTCTGTGCCACCTAATTTTAAAAAATATGCCTTCTTATTATCGTTCTTAAAAATAGTTTAATTTCACCAGTTCAAAGGTTATACTCAATGAGTATTTTATTGGGTTTTATCCATGAATTAATAAAAACATTAAAAATATTTTTAAAGATTCTAAAATAAAACTTTAATTTTTTTAGGTTAAAAATAAAGACTGAATGAAAAATTTTGTTTTTATTGAAAACAATTAACTTATATTTAAATTTATCTTTACATCAAAAATAAATAATATGGAAAAACCGACTATTGCTGGAAAAACACCACTACCCGTTCAATTAGAAGCTGGAAAAACCTACGCATGGTGTTCATGCGGGGAATCTGCGAAACAACCATTTTGCGATGGGTCTCATAAAGGTTCTACTTTTGCCCCGAAAGTTTTTGTAGCAGAAGAAACAAAAACAGCCTATTTATGCAATTGCAAACAAACGTCTAAACCAGCATTTTGTGATGGTTCACATAAAAGCTTATAATATTTCTTAGTGAACAAAGAAAAGTATTTGCTTATTTCATGTTATGAAATATTTAAGAACATACATCTAAAGACTGTATAAAATATTCATATTTGCAGGATATCAGCCTTTTTAAGTAAATTTCTGGTATGGGTATACTAGTAAGCATTTGCATTCCATGTCTTCATTATGAAAAAGTAATAGCTAATGATAAAATTCTTTAGAAAAATTCGCCAAGGATTACTGACTGAGAGCATATTTAGTAAGTATCTAATCTATGCCACTGGAGAAATTTTACTTGTGGTAACAGGAATTCTAATGGCACAAAAATGGCTATAAGTGATTGCCGGTTTTCGCCTCTTCTCAAAATTCTGTTGAAATTTTCCATTTGTGATTTGTTTGCTAAATTAGTAGCTTAAACATTTTAGTTAATCTTAAACCTGCCGCTGTATAACATTGAAATTTATGACTGAATGAAAAGTAAGCTTATTATTGCACTATTTTTTTTTACGATTAACTTTTACCCTCAACATACAACAAGATTCTTAAAGTTGACTAAGAACTTGCATTCTGTAGATTCAATAGTTATTAAAGAGAAACATAAAAATGGTAACCTAAAACGTACAGTGATAATTCTTAATTATATAGTAAACAATAAGGACTATAAATTTTATTCGGGTTTTCATAGAGTTTATCTTAAAAATGGTAATTTATTATGGGAAATTAAACATGACCCCTATGGAAACAGACTATATTATCGTGAAATGAATTTAGATGGAAACTTATCTAAAGAAATTATTACTACTTTAATCGATACTTCTTCAGAAAATCTTAGTGATTTTTTATCCGATAACAGAAAGTTGATTATTGAAACTCATGAAAAAAAGTATTGGCTTTCGAAAGAGAAAAAGCCTTTTCTTAGAAAAGAGGTGACTAAAAGAAACGGAAAGAAAACAGGGATTTGGAAAAAATATAATTATTATGGTGATATTATTAAAACAAAAGATTTTTCTAAAAGATCAAAACTTATTACAACAAAGAACTGAGTTGAAAAAAGTACCTGCTCCCTATTTCTGTTATTGTTACTTTAACAACAACATAACTATATAGATACGAACCAGATATAGCTCACTTCAAACAAAATATTAGAATTTGAAAAAATTGATTGGATATTATAAATGTTAATAATAAAAAACAGATGATGAATCAACTTAGAGATTCTATATATTAATTATAATTTTTTGTTGAAGAACGACTATTTATATATACTATTAATCAATATAATCAGAAGATAAAAGGTTGAAC
The DNA here is from genome assembly GCA_036525815.1 of Yeosuana sp. Lineage (GTDB taxonomy): Bacteria > Bacteroidota > Bacteroidia > Flavobacteriales > Flavobacteriaceae > Yeosuana. The sequence goes on from DATCZQ010000014.1 coordinate 37,567, forward strand.
ATCTAAAACATCAGAGAGTTTAAAGAAGATTTAAGTATCTTTCTTAATACCCTCCTTAGAAATCTAATTATGTTATGATCTTTTGATTAAAAACAAGACATTTGGCCTTATCAATTCATAATAACTACCTCTAATGGATTGTTTATCCGTTTGGTGAAATCATTTAAATAATGCTCCCATTCCTCTTGGCTACTGAACTGATCACTTTTTTTCCATCCGAAGCCGGCGTAATACATTGTCTTACCATTGATAACCTTGAGATGAAGATATGCATTACTCAAATCTTCCGTGGCAACATTATACTCTTCATATCCGTTAAAAAAATCTTTCTTTGTTAGAAGTGCCATGCCAAGTTCTGAATCAAAATGAGGCTCCCAGTAACTCATCCAATTAGTTTCATCTGAACTAACAATACCATCTTTTTCATGCATTGTTAAACCTGCTGATATGGTATCGACACCCTCAATAGTAACTTCAAATTTTGACAAGTTGTTTCCTAAATCCAAGCTAATTACTTTGGATTCAATAATTTGTTTTCCACCTGCATCCCAAATTTCGTATTCAACATAAAAACTTGTTCTTATTGGTCCAGCAGTAATTGTTCTCCACTTAGTGAAATTTTTGGAAACATAATAAATACTATCTTTTTTAAAAGCAACACCACCAACACCTCTACTTTTTCCAACATGAAAATTATCAAGGCCCTCTCCTGTATCTACATGATAAGAACCTGTTTTTTCGGTATACTTTTTATACCAATTGTTGATAATAGGATACTTCACCCTCTTTAACCATGCATCAACCCCACTTGACAATGTACCCTCTTCCAGATCATTTTCAAATCTCCTTTGTGCATCAGGCCCAAAAATTCTGAATGCCACCTTATC
>DATCZQ010000015.1:0-5325 GCA_036525815.1 Yeosuana sp.
CCTGTGTTTTCTCCCTCTCTTGCAGCTAAATATCCAAATATAAAATCTTATGTGGGTTATAGCGTCAACAATTCACGTATTAAATTACGTATGAGCGTATCACCTCAAGGCCTACAAACCATGATGAAAATTGATGATAAACCAAACTTGTTTATGCAACCTGTTTCCAGAAGTTCGAATGTCTATGTTTTGTATGATGATGATTCTAAAAAAAGCCTATCAGATACATTTGAATGTAAAACCATTGAAGATTTAAATAAAACATTTAGTCCAAAAAGTTCCAAAATTTTAGTAGATGAAGGAGGTGCCAATACTCAAATTTTACAGAAATTTAGAATCGCCATTTCTGTAACAGGAGAGTATACCGCATATCATGGGGGTACTGTGCCTGATGCTTTAGCGGCAATTAATGCCACATTAAGTCGAGTTAATGAAGTATTTGAAACGGATATGGCTGTTAAATTTGAACTTGTTGATGCCACACAATTAATCTATACTGATGCCTTAACGGACCCATATTCTGACGTTAATATAGGTGTTGACGGCGCTTGGAGCACGGAATTACAGAGCACATTAACCACAGAATTGGGCAATCCAAATTATGATATTGGTCACTTATTTGCCGCGAGCGGCGGAGGAGGTAATGCCGGCTGTATTGGTTGTGTTTGCGTGAATAATCAAAAGGGGAGCGCCTACACATCTCCTGCTGACGCCATTCCAGAAGGTGATTCATTCGATTTGGATTTTGTTACTCATGAAATAGGTCACCAAATGGGAGGCAATCACACTTGGGCTTTTGAATTAGAAGGCACCGGCGTTAATTCTGAGCCCGGGAGCGGAAGTACTATCATGGCTTATGCTGGAATAACAGGTGCAGATGACATACAACTTAATAGTGATGACTATTTTCATTACCATAGCATCAAACAAATATTAGAGAACTTAAATACAAAAACTTGCCAAAGCACCAGTATTATTTCCAATAATCCTCCTAGTGCCAATGCAGGTATTGATTATCATATTCCACCAGGAACCGCTTATGTTTTAAAAGGTTTGGCTACTGACCCTAATGGAAGTGATAACCTTACTTATTGTTGGGAACAAACGGATAGTGGTGTCTCCAATTATCTAAATTTTGGACCAGAATTAACTTCAGGCCCCATGAACAGATCTTTACCTCCTACTGCCTCGCCAAATAGATATATTCCCCGTTTTAGTAGTGTTTTACTGGGCAATACTATACAAACAAATCCTAAATTAGGAAGTGACTGGGAAACTGTTTCAACAGTTCCCAGAACTTTAAACTGGGCCTTGACTGTACGAGACAGAAACCCTTCAAATGCTGTTGATGGTCAAACAAGCTTTGACACTATGGTAGTTACTGTGGAGGATGTCGCTCCTTTTACGGTACAAAATCCTGTTTCATGGGCACAAGGAAATACTGTTTCTATTAATTGGGTAGTTGGACAGACAACTAACGCTACTATTAACTGTCAAAATGTTTCCATTAAATTATCAACAGATGGCGGCTTAACATTCCCAATAACAATAGCCAGCAATACTCCTAATGATGGCGCATTCTCGTATACGGTTCCTGCTATTTCTGACACATCAAATGCAAGAATAATCATTGAAGCCATTGATAATATTTTTTATGATGTTTCTGATTTTAATTTTACTATTTCTCAAGACCCAGACTTTTTTATTGTTGAAACTGGATTAAACCCAATAGATTGCGGCGCTACTTCTGTAACATATACTTTTGACTATGTGACCGCCAACGGTTTTTCAAACAATACCGTTTTTAGTGCCTCAGGTTTGCCTTCTGGAGCTACTGCCGTTTTTTTACCAACAAATTTAAGCAGTTCAGGCACTTTCACTTTAAGCATAACTAATTTAAGCACAGTAGGAGATTATGTGTTTACAGTAACAGGAACTTCTTCAACAACCACCAAAAACATTGCTGTTAATTTACCTTTTTATAATGGTCTATGTAAGTCTGGAGGGAATCTCCTCTATCTTACGAGTATAACGCAAGTGCAATTCAATACTATTGATAATATTTCTAACAAGACCTCTGGGTATAATGATTACACTTCTATATCAACAAATGTAAACAGATCAAACACATATAATTTAACAGTTAATGTAAATACCGATGGGGATTTTACAACGAGGAGCAATGCATGGGTTGACTGGAATCAAAACTGTAGTTTTAATGACCCTGGTGAATCCTATGATTTAGGAACGGCCACTAATGTAAGTAATGGAGCGACCTCCAATTCTCCTCTGTCTATTTTAGTTCCCGCTAATGCTGTTTTAGGAAATACTATAATGCGTGTATCAACAAAATACGATACGGCTGCGGGCTCTTGCGAAACTGGTATTGATGGGGAAGTTGAAGATTACACCATTAATGTTTTACCTTCCTTAACTGTAGAAGAGTTTGGTTTTGATAATTTTAAGGTCTTTCCAAATCCTAACAAAGGAACATTTACTATACAGTTAAATGGCTCTCTTGAACGAAATATCAATATAGCCCTTTTTGATATTAGAGGAAGAATCATCTTTAATAAATCTTTCCAAAATGCTGGCGATTTTAATCAAGAAATACAATTGAACCATGCGCAATCAGGAATGTACATTTTAAAGGTAAATGACGGTATAAGAAAAACTACCAAAAAATTAATAATAGAATAAAAATAAAAAAGGGAAGCGAAATGCTTTCCTTTTTTATTTTCCATTATACTTATTCATAGCAATATTGATGCCTTCTAGAACAAATGACTTAATAAGCTTTACTGAGGTCTCTAAACGTTCCTTGAGTTTTTCAGATTCTTCTGTACTCCATTCTCCCAAAACATAATCTACCTGCCTGCCTTTGCTAAACGAATCACTAATGCCAAACCTGAATCTATTGTAATTGGTTGTTTGTAATGTTTCCTGAATATCCTTCAAACCGTTATGACCCCCATCACTGCCTTTCGTTTTTAGCCTTATATTTCCAAAGGGGAGGTTCAAATCATCTGTAATAACCAACAGGTTTTCCAAAGGAATTTTTTCTTTAGTCAACCAATATAATACCGATTTTCCACTAAGATTCATATACGTACTTGGCTTCAAAAAAATCAGCGTTTTTCCTTTTAATTTGAAGGCGGCCAGATCTCCCAGTTTTTGCGTTTCAAAAATCAAATTTTCTTGTTCAGCAAAAGCATCTAACACTTTAAATCCAATATTATGACGTGTATCAGCATATTTCTCACCAATATTCCCTAATCCTACAATTAAATATTTCTTCATAGTATTCGGTTCTTCTAAGTGCTTATTTGTTTTGAAAAGATTCCTTAAAAACGTCCACATAAAAGAATAATTTTAAGTAAAAATAAAAAAGCATCCTGAATATAACAGAATGCTTTTCCTTTTTTAATTTTAAAAAACTTTATTCTTGAGTCGCTTCTTCAGAAGTTGTTCCTTCAGCAGCAGCTTCTGCTCCTTCTAAAACTTCTTCTCCTTCTTCTTCATCTTCCGCAACCGCAATAGCTGTACGAGCAGTTTTAACTTGTACTACTACTTGACTGTCAGGATGGAGAATTGTAAAGTCTTCACTCTTAAGCTCTTCAACAGAAATGAGCATTCCTATTTTAAGTTTAGAAATATCAACATTAAAGACATCTGGAAGCTTACTTGGCAATGCTCTAATTGCTAATTTTCTTTTTCTGAATAATAATCTACCTCCATTTCTTACTCCTGGAGAACTACCAGTTATGTTCACAGGGATATCCATAGTAACAAGTTTATCTTCAAATAATTGGTAGAAGTCTACATGTAAAATTTTGTCTGTAACAGGGTGAAACTGAATGTCTTGCATTACTGCATTATAAGTTTTACCATTGTCTAGAGCAATCACAGCTGTATGCGCATTAGGCGTGTATACAAGTTTGGTGAAAGCTAATTCTTCAACATAGAAATGAACTGGCTTATCTCCTCCGTATAATACGCAAGGAACCTGACCAGCATTACGTAAGGCTTTTGTTGCTTTTTTGCCCACGCTTTCTCTTTGAGATCCGTTAAGTGTAATTGATTTCATTTTTATTTATAATTGTTTATTAATACTCTCTTTTTAATCCTAAGTCTTAAAAGTTCAGGAAACGTTTTTACATAATAAATTTTGAACTAATAGATCTATTATATTGTACATTGTGCATCACACTGGCAAACAAATCAGCACAAGTTAATACTTTAATTTTATCACTTTTTAGTTTAAGGGGAATAGAATCTGTCACTATTAATTCCTGTAATTTGGAATTTTCTATATTTTCATAGGCATTTCCAGATAAAATAGGATGTGTACATATCGCTCTAACACTTAAGGCACCACGTTCCATCATTACATCAGCTGCTTTTGTTAAAGTTCCGGCGGTATCTACCATATCATCAACAAGTACCACATTTTTGCCTTTAACATCCCCAATTAATTCCATATGAGAAATAACATTTGCTTTAGCTCGTTGTTTGTAGCAAATCACCACATCACATTCTAATGCTTTTGAGTAAGCATACGCTCTTTTTGAACCTCCCATATCAGGAGAAGCAATCATTAAATTATCAAGTTTTAAACCTTTTACATAAGGAAGAAAAATAGTGGATGCAAATAAATGATCTACTGGTTTTTCAAAAAACCCTTGAATTTGATCCGCATGTAAATCCATGGTAATAATTCTTGTAGCACCTGCTGCTTCAAGCATTTTAGCTACAAGTTTTGCAGCAATTGGAACTCTTGGTTTATCCTTTCTGTCTTGTCTTGCCCAACCAAAATATGGTAATACGGCCGTAATATGTCTTGCCGAAGCACGTTTAGCGGCATCAATCATTAACAACATTTCCATTAAATTTTCAGGACCAGGATTGGTAGATCCAATAATAAAAATTCGTGTTCCTCTAATTGATTCTTCGTATGAGGGTTGAAACTCACCATCACTGTATTTAGATGTAATAACATTACCAAGCTCTGCTCCATAAGAGTTTGCTATTTTTTGAGCAAGTTCTATACTTTGCGTACAAGGAAAAATCTTTGCTTCAGTAATAATGTAAGACATAGTTAAAATGTTGTTTATTAGTATATAACCGTACCTAATTTTAAACGAGGTGCAAATTTAGAAATTTATTTTAACCTGATTAACATATTCTAAGCTATTTTTAAAGAAAATACAGAAAATATATTTATTTTTGCTATCCAAAATTGCTCAAGTGGCGGAATTGGTAGACGCGCTGGATTCAAAATCCAGTACTTTCGGGTGTGTGGGTTCGATTCCCACCTTGAGTACT
>DATCZQ010000016.1:0-56434 GCA_036525815.1 Yeosuana sp.
AAATACATTAAGCCAAGTGCGCATGTAACTAAATTAAAACTATTATCTGAACATGTAAGATTTTCAGCATCCATTCTTTCGAAAACTACGTTTGAAAGATTTTTGGAAGCTCCTATTTTAGTTCCAATCTTAACCATTTCATCAGAAATATCTGTAGCGAGTATTTTACCATATGGTCCAACTTTTTCAGCTATTCTAAAGCTTATTAATCCGGTTCCAGCGGCAATATCAAGAATATTTTCACTTGTTTGAATATCAGATACTTCAATAAGAAGGTCATGAGCTGGTCTTAACTGTTCTTGCCAGCAGTTTTCATAATATTCTGCAGCCTTGTCCCAGCCATATCTCTGAACCCTGCGCTGTAAATCTGGTTTCATAACTTATTTTTTAATCATTGTATAATTCTACTTGTCTGATACAGGACTGAGCTCGTGAAAACACGTCCAAATAGGGACTGTGTTTATCTCCTAAATTCAATATTTCTTCAATTTCTTTCATTGATGCAGCACTTTTAATTCTTACAAGGTATCGAATCTCTGAATATCCAGGAGGAGCATCTGAAGTATCAAATAATGCGCCGTCATCATAATCAGCTTGTATTTCAACCTCCAGACTATCTATTGTGATGTCAAGCTTAGATGCCCACATCATATAGCCAATAGCTAAACAGCTCCCCAAGGCAGCACGGCCTAATGCACCAGGTGTTGATGCCGTAGCAAATCCTCCAACTTGTTTCGGCATATCTGTCTTAAAGACCCAATCTCCTTCTTTGGTCTCGCAAGAAAGCCCTTTTATAATACGCGTTTTAGAAATGCCAGTGCCATGACCTAATGATGGTCTTAAAGCCAAGGCCTGCTGGGTCCTGTTAAATTTGCTTTTTATATCATCCTGTTCTTTCATATGATTGGTCTTTTATTGTAACCAATTAAGAGCTAAGGTCTCAGCAATTGGTAGTTGCGTGGTGAGGCATGAAAGTTAGTAAAAAAACGAATACAAGATCCATCAGGATTTTTGTAAATAGAATAGAACCAGCCATTAATTATACAAGAAATTGTAAAACGTTTTAATTATTCATTCTAATTTGTCAAATCCAATTTTATAAATATTACCAAATCCGTTTAAAGTGCTATGAGACAGCTCTTTTAGTTTACTGATATTTTCTAGTTTCTTATTATCAAGTGTTATTCTCTCACTTGTAAAATAGAAATTACCGGACTTCCAATCTACAAATGGGCTATAATCCAATTTATCAGAATTGATTTGCCCTCCTAAGTTTTTGGATTGTGTCCATTTACCTTCTTTATCTTTTCGACTTATATATAGATCTCCTCCACCAAAACCATCTGGCCTGCCAAATGAACTGAAAATGATCAGATCCTCTTCCGGACTTATACAGGCGTTAAATTCAAACAATCCTGAGTTTATCTCAACAGGCAATGGCTGTGGCGATTGAAATTTACCATCAATCAATTCAGACATAAAAATGTCTTCTCTGCCCATTCCATAATCTCTTGTTGTTGTAAAAAACAAATTGCCCTTATTACTTAAGGAAGGAAAAAATTCATCACTTTTGGTATTAATAATTGAATCTAATGCCACTGGTTCAGACCAATCACCATTAATGCGATCACTAAACCATATATTATAATCGTCTCTTGTTTTATCGTTGTAAATAGGTCTGTTTGAAGCAAAATACAATCTGTTTCCGTTGTTGCTATAAAAGGGTTCTATGTCCTGATATTTTCCTGATATTTTTAAAATTTCCGGATATTTCCAATTCCCATTTTCTTTGTTTAAAACAACCAAGCATCTTTTATTTTGTTTGTAATCAGCTAATGTATAGATAAGTTGGTTTCCTTGAGGAGAAATGGCTAAATCTCTTTCATACAGTTCTGTGGAAATTACATTTTCTCCAAATAATGCCAGATCATCAGCTACGGTTTGAGTATCTATAAAATACGTTTTTGAATGGTCGCTATTAGACTGACAGTTTAACAGCAAAAAAGTTAATAAAATTATAGCCTTATATTTCATTTTGTCAAGTCCTTTTTAATGTTTTACAGCAACCTGCTAACTACAGTACTACTTTAAGAATGAAAAGATAATAAATTTAAGCAACAATGATTTCAGAATTTCACAGATGTTGGTGGTGACGTCTCAAATGATTGTTTATCGATTAGCCAGCGAAGCTGGCATTACCGGCTTTTGCTAAATGACCGTCATATACGTTGTTGTCTGCTCGCTTATTTTTTCAATTCTTCAACCAAGTTTCTACTGACAACGGTATCATAAATGATCTTCAGTTCAAGTATTTTATTTTGATCATCAAATTTTATAATATCTACTACATCAAATACTACAATTTTTCCCGATTTTAGTGTCCATCTATATGTAAAATACAAGGCAATATTCCCAGAATTGATATTTTCAAAGATCTCATTTAATTTTAGTTCTGAATTGCATGTGTCTTCAGCAAGAGCATCATAAAAATCGCTGGCTGATCTTTCTCCATATATCGGGGAATACACTTTTCCATTTTCTTCAAAAAGACCAATAATTCCTTCAAAATGATCTTTCGAAAGGAATTCAATGTATTGTTTTGCTATCTCTTTTTTCATTTTTCTTTTGCTTGTAAATAACGTGTATGTATATGATTGAGTGACGCATTTCAGCAACTGATTTAGCAAATACAAACCTGATATAAAATCCGCGAGGATTTTTGTAAGTAAGCTTGCACCGGCAATTAATTATGCGTGTTGCAGGCAATCCCTTTTTTATCTGCTTGTTGCTGCATAAGTTTTGGTTTGTATATATAAATTAATAAGTTAAGTGCATATCTTATTATTAAAGTTACATATTACTATTGTAAAACTAGTCTTAAAATTTTTTTAAAATATCATTAGATTTTATAATATACTTCATCAAACGGAACTCTGAACCTTTGCCCATAGATTCCTTTATCATCTCTTATTCCACATCCAATCACCATAGTGATTTCTGCATTCCTGGGAAGTTTTAAAATTCTTTTTACTCTTAGTGTATCACTGCCTTCCATAGGACACGTGTCATAGCCTATGGCGGCCATACTTATCATAAAATTTTCGGCGGCTAATCCAGCACTTTTATGGGCTACGATCCGTATATCACTTGATCGGGTTTGTCTATATATAGGTCTGAACAGTCCAATAATTTGAAAGATAATATATTTGATGAGACCTAGTATTCCCAGAAAATCTGTATAGATGGTTGGAATTAATTTGCTGTAATAATTCACAGCCATTTTTTTGCGTTTCAAATCACGCTCACTAAGACCTTCTTGGGCATAGGTCTTGTTTAAAAATTCTAAATTGGCTTTTGCTCGTTTTCGCCACAGATCTTTACGAGCGACCACCACGACCAATTGTTGAGCAGTCTTTGCTGCACTCTGGTTCAAACAAGCCTCTGCCATTTTGCCTAAAGCTTCTTTATCTGTAATGTGATAAAACTCCCAAAGTTGAAGGTTACTACTCGTTGGTGCTAATGTGGCATTAACTAAACATTGCTTTACTTTTTCAGAATCTATGGATTCGTTTTTATATACTCTCGTTGATCGCCTGTAAGCAATCGCTTCTGAAACTGTTTTTTCCATGTTTTTCTTTAGTAAAAATTAAAGCATAGTTATTTTTAACCTTATGCCCAGATATTTGCCAACGACCTCCTATAGGGAGTTCAGTTTTGCGAACCAAAAGATAATAAATTTATGCAACAATGATTCGAGAATATACATATGATAGTAATGTAGGTCTCAAAGCATATATCATCGACCCGTTAGAGAAGCTACCGTTAGTTGTTGAATTTATTAGCTTGGGAGTTCAGGATACAGGATCAAATGACCTTTAGCAATTGTTATGGTAAGTATAAGCATAGTAGCCGACTGCGGGTTTTGTGCATGTCGAGCTGCGCATAAGTTGAAGCAGTCTACAACTCTTAAATTTACTATTGAAACAGCTATTATTTTATATGATGTAAGCAACAGTTTTTATTATCCAAAATTATTCCAGAGTATTTGCTCATATTAATCTGTCCATGCCCATAAAATATTTATTATTTTCCATTCTCCATTCATTTTCCCGAGATGTATGTAGTCAAAAAAAGCGAATTTGTTTTGCACGGCTTTTACGGTGGCAATATCGTTTTCCATGTCGAATATGATTGTTTCTACCTTTAATAGTTCCTTAGGATTGACACCCTTTTTGTATAATTTGGTGTAGTCAAATGTTTTTGCATAACCCACAAGACTTGAAGCCGTCATATTTTGCAACTTATCATTTCCGTTACCGTCTTTATTCAAATTTCTTTTTGCTAGATCCGGATGCATTGCTTTTTCCACTCTTGAAGCATCGTTGTATTCAAGACCTTCAAGATAATTTTTTACTGTTTCTTTAATTTGTAGTGAATCATTTTGGATTTGACCAAAAAGATTGCTGTTAAATACAATTGATATTGTAAAAACCAGAATCAATCGGAACATCTGACGACTTTGAAATTTTCGAAGTGTTTGTCTCATTTTTTTTCTTATTTAATGGATTGTTTTTGTTTAAATTAATATTAACGCCTCCTATACAGCGTATGCTTCAGGGTATGATGTTATATTTTGTTATATGATTTATTAGCCGGTTTATTACCATGTATTTTTAAGGGCATTATACGAATCGCGAAACTCAGTGGTATACCAATCAGTTGAAACTTTTAGTTTGACTATCCCAAACCACTCTTCAATATCGTCGGGATCTTGAGTATATGAATCCTCCAGTCCAAATTTCCACCATGCGTCTAAATATTCATGAATACAAACACCGGCACTAGGTAATTCTGTAGTATTAATATCATTAATGTTTTGAAGTAACCCTGTAGTTTGCTCTAATTCAGTGTTTCCACCATAACTATAGTTAGGAGGTCCCAGATGAAATGCATTCGGAGAAACACTTAATCCGGTTTCAGTAATGAGCAGAGGTTTATTTGGATGTTTGGACTTTATTTCTTCTATCCAGCCCTGAAACAGGGTGCCTGAACTACTGCCCGGAGAAGTACTGGGTCTGTAATAGGGGACAGCATACGAATATGCATTATGAGAGATGAAATCAAGGAATGGGATATCAATTATATCTGAAGTACGAATTTCATTGGCATAGGATAGTAATGACTTTTTGCCATAGGTATTAAATTCATAGGTTCTTGCAAAATCAGCCATTTCAGCAATGAAAGCTTCGGTTGCAGTGATGTTTGAATCCGTAACAATATAGTTACCACTAAAACTTGTTATATTAGGATGCGCAGCGTTAGTCGATAAAATGCTTGAATCACTGAGTTCATTTCCTATGGTATAAGCAACTAATGGAGGTGAATTATCATTAAAAACAGAATAAATCCGATCTATTACTTCTCTAATGTATAGCTTAGTGTTTTCTTTAAACACGGCGTTTTGAAAATCTGGTTCATCTCCCTTGATCCAAATTGTTTGAATAAAATATAGGTCTTCAAGGCTTTTGAGGGCTTCATAACAATGTTTCGGGGCACCCCAAAATCGTATAGTATTTGCCCCCATTGCCTTAATATTATATAAGTCTGAATAAATACTGTTTCTCAATTTAACAGGTAATGATGTTGAATTTTCAATTTCCCAAGGCAAATATCCTGGGTAGCCCGGAACATAAACGACCCCCTTGATAATAAATGGCACATTATTTTTTAAAATGTAATTATTGCTAACACCAAAACTTATTTTTTCCAATTCAATGGGATTCTCAACAGATACTGATTCATCTTTGCTGCATGAGCTCATTATGATGACAATAAAGGGAAGAAAAAGGAATTTATATTTATTCATGATTATTGTTAAAAAAGGTATAGCATAAGAATAGTATCCCATTAGCACTCAATTTCGACCAATTTACAGGAATATGGAGCAGGTTACTAACCTTTAATTTACAGATATCTCGGCTACTATTTTTATACATTGCCGCCAATTGTTTTCAGGTATTGGTTCATCGCTAAAAGTGCAACCATATAGCATATCCCTGCAATAAAAAGCACCCAGGAGAATCCTAATGCCATGCCTAATATCAATGCAATCGTGGTTCCTATAACGGTAAAAAAGCTATTAACTCCCCAGGCCCAAGGTATTATTTGTGTGTTATTTTGCAAATGTGCCAATCCAGTAGGGAATGGCATGCCTAACATAAAACCTAAAGGAAATATACTCACTGCAGCTATGAATAACCTGAGTTCAAGCGACAAATGTAAAGTTGCATTAAATAACACTGGAATTAAAAAGTAATAAAGAAGCAATAAGACTACTATAATGGGAATAATTCTTTTGAATGAGTTCTTATATCGAGAAGCCATTTTTTTTGAATTATACGAACCTAGCCCAGAGGCAATCAAAATACTGCCTAAAATGATGGCATACGTATAAATAGGCTGACCTATATACAATTGATATTTCTGTAATAAGGCCATTTCGATCATTATAAAGCCTAATCCCAGGCCTGAAAAATAGATGAGAATTGGGATTGATTGTCGTTTTGAAAAATTCAATTTTGAGCGTGTAAATAGAGGTAATAAAATCATGATCCCAGCTACTAAAATGGTTTGCAGTAATATGACAATTAAAACATATTCTGCTATTGGTTTCAATTCCAGATTACTCCATAAATCCTCTTTCGTCTGAAAAGTATTAATAAATGATTTCCAGGATAATTTTGACCATCTGAACTTATGACTAAAGAACGGTTGGTCGTCTGTTGCAGGTTCAATTTTATATTCAAAATTCTGATACAGTGCCGGCAGGTCGTCCGTGGTAAGGATGGTACGTATCACATTATTTGGTGCATATTCAAAGGGAGAATAAACCAGGTTTTTCCTTTTGAGGGAATCAATAACGGTATATCCGCGTAACATTTCCATTTTGTACAAATCATCTTTACTGAAAGCAGATTTCTTAAAAACAAAGCCACCTTTGAATACAAAAAAGTGATTTTCCGGATCTTTTACCCCGTACTCATCCATAATAGTTCGCAAGGTAGTAGCAAATTTAGGAATGTCTACGTCAGGTCTTGTAAAGAAAATAGTACCATCAGGACTTAAATGATTCCAGTATTGTTCAAAAGCATCCTTTGTTAGTACATAATCCTCCGCCAAACTCATGGCGCCAGAAGCAATGGCTGCTTTGCTAATAGTATGGATGGAGATAATTACATCGTATACTTCCTCACTTTTATTTATAAATGTGCGCGCATCTTCAGTGTGAAAAGTAACTCCTTTTTGGTCTTGCAACTGGCCTGCATAATCGGCCATATCATGAGTTACAATTTGGTTTATCAACGGATTAATTTCAACCGCATCAATTTTTGAAGCATTAAATACGAGGGAGGCGAAAACCTCTTCTCCACCTCCAGAGCCTATAATAAAAACTTTAGGCTTAGTTTTATTTACAAAAGCTGGTGAAGTTAAAATTCTGATAGAATCTGCCAGGGTAGCCTTTTTGCGCCAGTTCTGAATATAAGTTGCTGCATCGGGCCTCAGGTCAAGTATTTCTGTTGCGGCAGTTCCTTCATCGAATTCAATTAATCGTATCGAGTCAGGGTATCTTCTCCCTCTTTCGCCAGGTCCCATTTCATAAACCTCGATTTTAGACATCGAATTCCATTTAGCGTATATAGGGGTATTAGTTGTATCCTCACCCAATTTGCCCTCCGTAACGGTGATCGGAAAAGTATTTTCGGCTATTGGAGCAAAAAATATTAATGTCAGTCCAATCAATAGCAGTGCATATTTTATGTGAGTTTTCATCTTCCCTGAAAAGCAGAAGGCTGTGAGTAAGCCTAATGATGCCACAATAAATATGGCACCAACACCACCCACCAGGGGTAAAATTAATGTCGTAAGTCCGCAACCTAATCCAGCTCCCAGTAAGTCCCAGGCATATAGCTTACTGATTTTATCAGACTTATAGGTAAAAAGCAAAGCGATAATCAACCCTGTGAAAAAGAATGGAATGGCCAGTATAATATTGTAAATAGGAAAAAGTAATAGCTGTTTGGTTGAATTAAATATTTGAAAAGGGTTAAAGCCAATGGTTTGGCAAATGAGGTATGATCCGACTGTTGATATGCTAAAGCCAATGGATAACCAGAACAAGAACTTATCTTGATCAAGTTTATCAATTTTTGCTTTCAACATAGATATGGCAGTTCCGGAAATACCAAATCCGAGCAAAGCTGTTGAAATCACCAGAAAACCAAAGTGGTAGTAAAAGGCAATGGATAATATTCTGGTAAGGGATAATTCCAAAAGCAAAGTTGCTGCTGAAATAAAAAAAATAGCGAAGTATCTTGATTTCATATTTTATATTGGTATTGCCAAAGGTTTGTGTAAGAATTATTGCATGATTAAGTACTTAATTTAGTAAACAAGAGCCAAATAGAAAATGCGCGAGGATTTTAATGAACAGGCTTGCATTAGCGATTAATTTTACACATTGTTAATCTTTTTGTTATTTATTTTAGATCTTATAATTTCTTAATCTAGATAATTATCTTCCAATATTTGGATAATAGATTCAGCATCTTTTAACAGTTTAGGAAGTTCGAAGTCATATCTTGTGTTTAAATTTTCATTATATTCAATATAGGTGTTAATAGCTTCTTGCAGCAAGGCTTCATCTTTGTTAATGAAATCAATAGACTGGTTTTTTAATTCGATATAGATTTTTGATTTTGAAAAATCAATCATTTTTAATGAATCAGGACCAACAGATGCTATTAATTGTAAATTATCTAAATCAAGACTATAATTTCGGTTTACCACGCGATTCAATAATTTACGTGCTTCTGCTTTACTTTCGATATCTTCTTGATAGTCTAGATCCATATGGTTGGTAAAGGCTTCATATTTCACTAATAAATTTATTAAACGGTCATTTTTGAAATAAGATAATATTCCAGAAGATTTTATTTCTTCAAAAGAAGCCCTATTCCATGAATACGGTTTATAGCCATCACCACTAGACAATAAAAACAATTCAAGATTTGACATGTCTTCTATGTCTAAATATCTGCAATAGTTAATGAGACTATCCAATCCTATATAGGATTTTTCTGCTTGAAACTTTATATGTCTTACCTGCTTAATATCTTCTTTTAAATCAGAAATCATTGCTCTTGTATAAGATCCCACTTGAGCTTTTTGTTTACGCACTTCATTCCAATTATTTACTTGTAAAGCAATCAGTATCCCAATTACGACTAATACTATCTCTCCTAAAGCATATCTAAAATATTTTAATGGTCTGTTGTCATCAGCCATTTTTTTACGAATTTTTCTAAAAATTGGGATCATTATTATTAATTAGATTCTTTAATGATTTTTTCTATTATATGTTGAGCATCTATGTTCATTTTCATCAATTCTATTAGAATTCCAGTTATTAATTTACAATGCAATTAAAATCCCTATAACAACAAGTGCAATTTCGCCCATCGCATAAAGGAGATATTTATTGAATTTGTTTTCAATGAGCAAGTGTTGTCTGATTTTTCTAAAGAATTTTATCATTGCTTATTGGTCGGTCATAATGACGGCTAACAATTGGGCTAAGGTTTCGTTGCTTAAACCCAAAGATAGCAAAATAAGCAAGACGCTAAGTTCAGCGGCGATAACATTTCCTTAGGAAAGGTCAGAACCAATGCACTAAAGCTGTTATTGACTCCAGTTATTTTTTTTCACTTCAATGGTTTGATGAAAAAGCTAAAACTTCGTTATTTGGCCCTTTCATGAACATAAATGGAATATCATTCTTTTTTGAGACAAATCGTATGCATTATCGTACGTAAAAGAAAGAAATTGATAAATAGTGAGCATAAAAAAACGGTTTAGAGTGAACTAAACCGTTTGTTTTTGAATCAATTAACATTTGTAGCGAGAGCGGGGCACGATCCCGCGACCTCCGGGTTATGAATCCGACGCTCTAACCAGCTGAGCTACCTCGCCATAATTGAAGGCTGCAAATATAAAAACAATATTATTGTCAACAAACATAACTTGTGCAAAATATTATTAATTTTTATTGTTAAACTTATCAATTTATGTATATATTGAGCCACAAAATATTTTATGTTACTTATGGATGATAAAGTTAAATTTGAAATAGAATTTCCAATACACGCCTCACCTCAATTATTATATCAATATATTTCAACCCCTTCTGGTTTATCTGAATGGTTTTCAGACAATGTGAACTCCCGTGGTGAGTTATTTACATTTATCTGGGATGACAGTGAAGAGAGTGCAAAATTATTAAGTAAAAAAAGCGGAGAGCGCATTAAATTCAGATGGCTGGCAGATGAAGAAGAGGAGTTATCGACTTTCTTTGAACTCAGAATTCAGGTGGATGAAATCACTAAAGATGTTTCTTTAATGATTGTAGATTTTGCCGATGAAGACGAAGTTGAGGAAGCTAAAATGTTATGGGAAAATCAAATCTCCAGTTTAAAACAAGTTTTAGGTTCTTCTTAAAGAAAATAGGAGACTTTAATTTATATTTGTCCAAATGACCCTTTACAGGGCTTTTGGACTTTTTTTTATGATTCATTTTAATGGACAGATAGTTGATAATAATACTTTATTATCAATAAATAACCGGGGACTTAACTATGGAGATGCCCTGTTTGAAACGATTAAGACTTCTTATGGGAAGTTGTTGTTTTGGGAAGATCATTATTTCAGACTGATGGCTTCCATGCGTATTATGCGTATGGAAATACCCATGAATTTCACCATGCCATATCTCGAGGATCATATTCAAGAGTTGCTCATAGCTAATAAGCTTCAAAATGCCTCTGCACGGGTCAAGTTATTAGTTTACAGAAATGAGGGCGGTTTATATTTACCTACAACTAATGACATCAGTTTTGTTATGTCATGTCAAAAATTAGAAGATGATTTTTATCTCATGAAAGAAGGGCCTTACGAAGTTGATCTGTTTAAGGATTTCTATATAGCCCCCAATTTATTATCTACTTTAAAAACAAATAACAAGGCCATTCATGTGGTTGGGAGTATTTTTTCAAAAGAAAACAAGCTTCAAAACTGTTTATTACTCAATACAGATAAGCAGGTAGTGGAAGCTCTGAATGGTAACCTGTTTTTAGTAAAAGGAACTATGATAAAAACACCACCATTAGCAGACGGTTGTTTAAAGGGGGTGATGCGTCAACAAATTATTGAAATTTTAAAGACGCTTTCTGAATATGAAATTTTAGAGACTTCCATTTCACCTTTTGAACTTCAAAAGGCCGATGAACTTTGGGTTACTAATGTGATTACGGGCATACAACCCATTACAAAATACAGGAAAAAGAATTTCACTAATGATACCGCGAAACTGGTATTACAAAAGTTAAATGTTAAAATGCGTTTGAATTAGTTGTAATTTGGGTTTTCAGGCGCATTAGACCAGATGCTGTATTCCCCTCCAAATTCTAACATCTTTTCTTTCCAAAAAGATTCATAATCTTTTTCAATGATCGTTTTCTTATATATATTCTCCGTTACAACCCACGAACTTGATTTAAGTTCCGTTTCTAACTGATTAGATTTCCATCCTGAATAACCAAGAAAAAAACGGATATCTTTTTCTTTGATTTCCTGTTTGGTGATCAACTCCGCCACTTTGCTAAAGTCGCCACCCCAAAAAATGCCTAGTGAAATTTCAATACTATTAGGAATTAATTGCGGAATAGAATGAATGAAATACAAATTATCCTGTTCTACAGGACCCCCGTTATACACTTTAAAGGTGGCTTCTACTTCAGGAACTAAATCATTGATGGTGTAATTAAGAGGTTTATTAAGTATAAAACCTATGGATCCTTCTTGATTATGGTCTGCCAGCAATACGATGGACCTATTGAAGGACATATCACCAATAATAGCAGGTTCAGCAATTAGTAAATCACCTTTCTTGGGTTTTGTTGTTATCATAAAAAGAGGCGTTTGTTTATTAAAACTAACATATATTTACTTAAAATGCAATTAGTAGGGTTACTTTTTAAACAAAAAATGCCTTCTGACGAGAAGGCATTTTATAAATATTAAATGAAGTTTATTAGTTGACTGCTCTAGATAAATCTGAACCAGCTTTAAACTTAACAACTTTTTTCGCTTTAATTTTAATAGTTTGCCCAGTTTGAGGGTTTCTACCTTCTCTTGCAGCTCTTTTAGAAACTGACCAAGAACCAAATCCTACTAAAGAAACTCTGTTGCCTTTTTGTAAAGCACCTTCAATTTCAATTAGTGCACATTCCAAAGCTTTTTTAGCAGCTGCTTTAGTAATTCCAGCATGTTCTGCCATTGCATCGATTAAATCTGTTTTGTTCATAATATAAAATTTAATTATTAATAAATTGTTGGTTAAACATTCTTGTTAAATCCTTTACAAATTTATACGGTTTGTGCAATCACGCAAGTAATAGCAAGGGAAATGCAAGCTAATGTTGATAACTTGCCACATTTGTTAATAAAGACACTGCATTTTATCGGTAATTTAAAAATATCAGTAAAATTAAGGGTTTACAGCATTTTTGCAACGGCATCAAATTGATAACCATTTAACAGTGATTTTACATCCATATTTCGTTTTCCTGGGAGCTGCAATTCTTTAATGATAATAAAGCCCTTTTTAGTGGCTACTTTCAATTCCTGGTTTGTAGCTATAATTTTACCGGTTGAAAAATGATGGTCTTTTATTTCATAATCACCCTTTAATATTTTGACTGATACGGTGTTCTCTTTATTATTAAGGTAACACCAGGCGCCTGGATAGGGACTGAGGCCACGTATTTTATTGTATATGTTCAATAAAGTATCATTCCAGTCAATTTTACAATTCTCTTTATCCAGTTTATGAGCTGTTTTAATGGCTTCAGAATCTGTCTGAGGGGTTGTTTTAACTGGGCCTTTTTCAATTAAAGCCACTGTTTTAAGGACTAGTTTACTGCCAAGATCCATAAGTTTATCATGAAGGCTTCCGGCATTCTCTTCTGAATCTATAGCCACACTTTCTTGAAGGATCATTTCGCCTGTATCAATTTTATCATCTATAAAGAAAGTTGAAACACCGGTTTCAGTTTCACCATTAATAATAGCCCAATTAATAGGAGCCGCCCCTCTGTAATCAGGTAATAAAGAGGCGTGTAAGTTAAAGGTGCCATATTCAGGCATTTGCCAAACGACTTTAGGTAGCATTCTAAATGCGACCACTATTTGAAGATTGGCCTTCAGGGCTTTTAAATCATCTAGAAACCTTAGATCCTTTAAGTTTGTTGGTTGCAGAATCGTCAGGTTTTGTGAATTTGCATAGACCTTAACAGCACTTTCATTGAGTTTTCTTCCTCTTCCCGCGGGTTTGTCTGGCGCCGTAATAACCCCAACCACATTATAATTATTTTCTACTAAAGCTTTCAGCGTAGCCACCGCAAAATCGGGTGTTCCCATGAAAACAATTCTTAATTCTTTCATCTATGAAATAGTTTATAGGTGTTTGTTTTTGTAATTGAAATGATTTGGTGTTCTAACAATAATTGTAATACCTTTTTTAGGTCATTTTCAGAACAATTTAGTTCAGTGATCATCACCCTTGAGGAAATATCTCCATTTTCCAGGAGCTCAATTATTTGATTTCTTAACACTTTTAAATCCTGAGATCTAGTCGGTTTTTTCGTTTTCGTGCAAACCGAACAGATACCACAAGGACTTATATTAGTCTCACCAAAATAGGAGAGGAGTTGCATGCTTTTACAAAGAGACTCATTTTTAATATAATCTAAAACGGCTTGTACCTGAACTTGTTTTAAATCATTTTGTTGTTCTATGACATTTGCAATGCGGTTGATGGTTTTATCATCCTCACGTGGCTGAATAAAGGTAACCTGAGCATCCGTTTTTGCTAAGTTTAAAGTAATGATCTCATCTTTTTCTAGTTGTTTTAAGGCCGATATGAGCACTGGTTCAGCAACAGAGGCTTTTTCTGAAATTTTAACCAGATTTATTTTAGTGTTATGTTCAAAAACACCGCCATACATTCTTAATATGGATTTTACAATAATTTCAAAATCTTTATGTGTTTCTAAATACCGAAAAACTACTTGGTTTGAAGCGATAACCTGAAGAGACACCTGATTGTGAAACTGTCTTGATAAACTGATAATACTGGTTCTGTCCAGAAGCAATAAAGCATTATAAGATAAAACAGTATTAAATTCATACACTTTGCAAAAGGTATTAAAATCAAAATCATGAGTTGTAAACTCCCCTTCGCCAAAAGAGATCTGAAAATAATTGCATAATTTTCTATACACCTGTTTAATAAAATCAACCGTTGGTAAAACGCTTAAAAACTGATTTTTTATTAAAACCTCATCGCTATTGTTTTTTAAAATAACTGCAAATGCCTTTTCTCCGTTACGTCCGGCTCTTCCGGCTTCCTGAAAATAGCTCTCAAGACTTTCGGGTAAATTAAAATGGATAATGGTTTTGACATCTGGTTTGTCAATGCCCATTCCAAAGGCATTGGTGGCCACCATGACCTGTTTATTGTCATGAATCCATTGCTGCATAGATTTGTCTTTCTCGGTATTAGATAAACCGCCATGATAATAGGTGGCAGTAATACCTTTAGATTCTAAAAAAGAGCTTATTTGAAGCGTTAATTTCCTGTTTCTAACATAAATAATGGAAGATGCCGTGTATTTTTTTAGAATGCTTTCAATGCGATAATATTTGTCATCTTCATGAAGTACTAAATACCCTAAATTAGGTCTTGAAAAGGATTGTTTGAAGATTTTGGGTTGAATAAAATCTAATTCCTTGATAATATCCTGAACTACTTTAGGGGTGGCAGAGGCTGTTAATGCCACCACGTTTACACCGGGTTGCAGCTGTCTTAAAAGCGTAATATTTTTATAGGCAGGTCTGAAATCATTACCCCAATGTGAAATACAATGGGCCTCGTCAACGGCAATCAAATTCACATTCATTTGCCTGATGCGTTCCTGAACCAGTTCTTGTTGCAGGCGCTCAGGTGATAAATACAAAAATTTGTAATTCCCATAAATACAATTATCCAAAAGGGTATCCAACTGCTGTGGCGGGATGCCACTGGTGAGTGCCATGGCTTTAATACCTTGTTCCTGAAGTTTCTGCACCTGATCCTTCATCAGGGCGATTAACGGCGAGATAACAATGCAAATACCTTCTTTTGCTAAGGAAGGAATTTGGAAACATAATGATTTTCCACCACCTGTTGGCAATAAGGCAAAGGTATCTTCACCTTCAATAACCGCATTGATAATCTCTTCCTGAAGCGGCTTAAATTCAGTAAAGTTCCAATAACGCTCTAATATGTTAATAGGATGTTGCAAAAAATGTTTTATAGACTGTTAATAATAAAATCGGTTCTTTCCTGAATACTACCAAACGGAACCTCTATAATGTTGTATCCTAATTTTATATAAACTTCTTCTAAAAAAGCATGAATTTTCAAGGCTTCTTCAAAACTTTCAAATCGTTCATTATCTGTTTCATATATAGATTCCCAGGGTGGTAGTAAAAATACATGGTTATACTTATGTTGACGGCATACATTTAAAAAATCTTCACTGTAGGATTGATTAAAAAATGACATGTATGCCAACACATCAGGAATACCGCGATCAAAAAAAATGAGTGGTTTTTCAATGCCAAGCGCCTGCTCAAACTGATTTAAGCGCCCGTTTAATAATCTGGTATTAAAGTCTAACGGATCACTTACAAAAGCAATAGGGTTTGAGATAGGTGTGGTATCCTCTTTTTCTTTTTTAGCTTCTAAAGTTAAAGAGCGTATAATTTCTTCAAAACAGTGATAGTTCTGGTTTTTCAATTCGTTAATAATGGCCGTTTTACCCGTTCCTGGCCCGCCAGTAATGACAATTTTCTTTCGATTCAATGCAGCGCTATTTGATTGTAAAATTCGGAATTTAAATGTTTAAAAAAAAATGTAAACAAAACTGTATCTTTGCAACTTATTAAATTATTATGAGCACAGAACAAAACCCTGAAGAATTTTACGAAAAATTAAAGGATCGATTGTATAAAACCAGCAGTTGGCCATCAGAATATTTGTATAAATTCATTATCAAATCTGACAAGAACAATGTGATAATTATAGAGGAGTTTTTTAATAATGTAGGAGCTGTGATTAATACTACAGAATCTAAAAACGGTAAATACACCAGTATCTCTATAAATCTGCTAATGAGCAATCCGGAAGCGGTTATTGAAAAGTATAAAGAAGTCATAAATAATGTAGAAGGCGTTATTAGTCTTTAGTTTTTTTTTGTACTTTTGAAAAAGCATAAATACTGCATGCAACAATTTATAATTCTACACACTTTATTTTGATTATAGACAATTTAGAATACAATACAGAACGGGAACATTTAATCATTCCGGAATATGGTCGTCATATGCAAAAAATGATTAACTATGCCAAAACACTTGAAACCAAAGAAGAACGCAACAAAACGGCAAAATCTATCATTGCTGTGATGGGAAATATGCAACCACATTTAAGAGATGTGCCTGATTTCCAGCACAAACTATGGGATCAGCTTTTTATAATGGCTAATTTTGAATTAGACGTTGATTCCCCTTTTCCGATGCCTTCAAAAGAACTTCTTGAGTTAAGGCCGGATCCTTTGGAATATCCTCAAAACTTTCCGAAATATCGTTTTTATGGGAATAACATCAAAACAATGATCGATGTGGCCAATACCTGGGAGGAGGGAGACCTTAAAGAAGCTCTTATCTTTACCATTGCCAACCATATGAAAAAGTGTTTTTTAAACTGGAATAAGGATACGGTTGAAGATGACGTGATCTTTAAGCATTTATTTGAACTCTCTAATGGTAAAATAAACCTTAAGAACACCGATGAAGATTTAACCGATGCGACCAGTTTAATGCGCACAAAAACAAAATTTAATACCGGAACCAAAAAAGGCGGACATAAAAAAAGCTCCAATCGACCAAGAAAACGCTATTAAACTTATAGTATGGGAATATTTAAAATTGAAGGCGGCCATCAATTAAAAGGAAGTATCCAACCTCAAGGCGCCAAAAATGAAGCCTTACAGATTTTATGTGCTGTATTGCTCACTCCAGAGGTCGTTACCATTCACAATATTCCAGACATTGTAGATGTTAATAAACTCATCAACTTACTGAGAAAATTAGGGGTTAAAGTTGAAAAGTTATCTCATGGTTCCTACACCTTTCAGGCAGATAATGTTAATTTAAAATATTTAGAATCAGAGGATTTTAAAGTAGACGGGCGTGGTTTACGGGGTTCCATCATGATTGTTGGGCCATTATTGGCGCGCTTTGGCAAGGGTTATATACCTAAACCGGGTGGTGATAAAATAGGCAGAAGACGCTTAGATACCCATTTTGAAGGGCTTATTAATTTGGGCGCCAAATTTGGTTACAGTAAAGAAGAACAGTTTTATGGTGTTACTGCAAAACGCCTAAAAGGGGCTTATATGCTTTTGGAAGAAGCCTCTGTGACCGGAACAGCCAACATTGTAATGGCAGCTGTTTTAGCTGAAGGAAAGACTACCATATATAATGCGGCTTGTGAGCCTTATTTACAACAATTGTGTAAAATGCTCAACAGAATGGGCGCCAAAATAACTGGTGTTGGTTCTAATATGCTGGTTATTGAAGGTGTTGAAACCTTAGGTGGCACCACACATACCATGTTACCGGATATGATAGAAATTGGTAGCTGGATTGGATTAGCCGCCATGACTAAAAGTGAACTGACTATTAAAAATGTGAGCTGGGATGATTTGGGATTGATTCCAAATGTGTTTAGAAAGCTGGGTATTACCGTTGAAAAACGCGGCGATGATATTCATATACCCGCACATACGAACGGTTATGAAATACAAAGTTTTATTGACGGGTCTATTTTAACCATTGCAGATGCTCCTTGGCCTGGATTTACACCAGATCTATTAAGTATTATTCTGGTAGTGGCTACACAAGCCAGAGGCAGTGTTTTGATACACCAAAAAATGTTTGAAAGCCGTTTATTCTTCGTGGATAAATTAATTGATATGGGTGCTAAAATTATTTTGTGCGACCCACACAGAGCAACCGTTATTGGTCATGACTTTCAATCGAGTTTAAAAGCCACGGTAATGACTTCTCCTGATATTCGTGCGGGTGTTTCTTTACTTATTGCAGCACTTTCTGCAAAAGGAACTTCTACCATTCAGAATATAGAACAGATAGACCGAGGGTATGAACGAATTGATGAGCGCTTAAGGGCTATTGGTGCTAAGATCGAAAGACTGGAATAGTTTTTTTATTTAATTCAGTTTAATTTTTAAGATTCATCATAAATCCGTCATTGCGAAGGAGGAACGACTGTGGCAATCTGTTAGTTACTTTGAGACTGTCACATTTTATTAAAAAATAAAATTCGCAGTGACGAATGAGCGCATTGATGAGCGCTTAAGGGCTATTGGTGCTAAGATCGAAAGACTGGGGTAGGCTTATAGTATTTTCCCTGCCAGGTGTTCTTTTTCAAAATCTTTTTGTCAATTTTTGCCACTATTTCAAAGTTTTTAAGTCCGTTCCATTTGGGAGCTATCAATAAATCCAGAGGCGCCTCGCTAATAAACCGTTCTATTATAATATCAGGTCTTAGCAATTCTATAAACATAGGTATAAAATCCACATAGGTTTCACAAGTAAATAAATTGAAATTTTCAGGATTCTTTTTGAATTGATGGGCCATGATGGATTGTTTTACAATTTGCAAATGGTGCAATTTTAAGCTGTGGATTGGTAACTTAGAAATTTCTAGAGCATGGTTTAACAAATCTTCTTTGGTTTCACCCGGTAATCCTAAAATTAAATGAGCTCCTAAATGAAACCCTTTATTTTCGCAAAGCTTATAAGCCGCTTTGGTATCTTCAAACGTATGACATCTGTTGATGTTTCTTAAAGTGCTGTTTAAGGTGCTTTCAACACCAAATTCCAGAGAAATATAGTTACGTTTTGATAAAAACGAGAGATACTCAATAATTTCTTCAGAAATACAATCGGGCCTGGTTCCAATAACCAGTCCAATCACACCAGGAACACTCAAGGCTTCTTCATACATTTTTTTTAAGGATGCGATATCAGCATAGGTGTTGGTATAGGCCTGAAAATAGGCGAAGTATTTTTGCGTTTTATATTTTTCAGAAAAACGCCGTATGCCTTCTTCTAATTGTTCTTTAATAGGTTTAGTTGAAAGGCAGTAATCAGGATTAAAAGTGTTGTTGTTGCAGTAGGTACAACCGCCAAAACCTTTGGAGCCATCTCTGTTTGGGCAGGAAAAGCCAATATTTAAAGATATTTTTTGTACCCGTTCTCCAAAAGTGGATTTAATAAAAGAAGCGTAATCTAAATAACGTTTTCCTGTTATAGGCATATTAAAAAATATACTGTAAAATTATTAAAAAATAAGGAAAAGGCGCTTATAATAAGTTTGTTTTAAATTAAAGTTTAATAGTGCATCATGTTTAATAATTAGACAAAGCTTGTATAGATTAATGATATTAACCAATGGATGAAGCGATGGTTTTATCATTTAAATGCTTCACCAAACCAGGCATTTAGTTCAGAACTTATAGGATCTTTACTTACCTGCTCATGAATTCTTTTAGTGATAGTAGTCTTAATAGTTTTTAGTAGTTCCGGTCCTTCTTTCAAAATTTCTTTGATAATGGAATTACCTTCCACAAAGCCTATGGCTGCATCCATGGCCGTTGGACTTTGACCTATTAAAGTGATTTTTTCAATACTTGCGTTTTTAAAACCTGCATTCTTAGTGTACTCCATAAGGTCATCTGGATTATTCATGGCAGCATAGGCTTTTCCAAAATAGGCAGGCGGTTCGGTTTTTAAAAATTCTAAGATGGTTTGCTGGCTTATATGAAGTGTTTTATTATTCTCTGCTTTGTCCCAGGTAAGAAAGATGAACTGTCCTCCAGGTTTCAAAACGCGCCATGCTTCGTTAAATCCTTTTTGTTTATCTGGCAGAAACATCAAACTAAACTGGCATATCACACAATCAAAACTATGATCAGCAAAAGGCAGTGATTGCGCATCAGCTACAAGAAATTCTACATTACTGGCTTTTACTTTTTCTCTGGCAATCTCAAGCATATTCGGATTGATATCTATGGCATTGATCATGGCCTGAGCACCCATTTTTTTGGATAAGTGATTGGTGAGTCTTCCTGAACCAACACCAATTTCGAGTACTTTTTTGGTATAGTCTTTTATCCTGGATGTTACATAGACTGCATACGGTTCGTAAAGATAAGGGCCTAAGTATTTTTCGTAAACCCCAGGTATAGTTTTTTCAAAGGGAATATTTCTTTCTTCCATTATAAATCGGTTGGTTACAATACCGCTAATCTACAAAAAAGAATAAAGTTTAGATAAAATTATATTCGGTTCACATAAACAAATGTACCGGAAGGTTTCTTATTGCAGGGCCTCTTTATAAACCTTTAAACAGCGCTCTCTGGCAAAAGCATGTTCCACAATGGGAGTAGGATAGGTGAGTTCCCGAAAATCTGGTACCCATTGTTTGATATATTCTAAATTTTTATCAAACTTTTCAATTTGCGTGGTGGGATTAAATATTCTAAAATAAGGCGCTGCATCCACCCCGCAACCGGCAACCCATTGCCAGTTACCCACATTGCTGGCCAACTCATAATCATGCAGTTTTTCTGCAAAATAGGCTTCACCCCAACGCCAGTCTATCAATAAATGTTTGCATAAAAAGCTACCCACCAGCATGCGCACCCGGTTGTGCATAAAGCCGGTCTCATTCAATTGTCGCATCCCTGCATCTACAAGCGGATACCCGGTTTTGCCTTCGCACCAGGCATGGAATTCCGATTCATTATTTTGCCAGACAATACGGTCGTATTGTGGTTTAAAACTTTGTGTCACTGAATGAGGGAAATGCCATAATATTTGCATAAAAAATTCACGCCATATCAATTCCTGCCAAAAGATCTCGTTTTTTTCGGCAGTTGCTTTTTTTACTATCTTACGAATACTCACCGTTCCAAAACGTAAATGAGGTCCTAATCTTGAGGTGCTGTCTTGGGCTGGAAAATTACGAGTTGCTTCGTAGTTTTGAATCAATTCAGCAGTCACTGAATAATTTCTTATTTTCTGGGACGACGTTTTAAATCCCATTTCTGATAAGTTGCTATGAGCCACAGGAGTCTGCTTAACAAGCTTAAATAAATTTGGTTTTGTATCATATGTTTTTAAAGATTGCATGCTAAAATGGTTTTTCCACTGTTTCATGTATGGGGTGTACACTAAATAGGGTGTTCCATCAGCTTTTACGATGTCGTTTTTTTCAAAAATAACCTGATCTTGATAGCTTTTAAAAGCAATGTTTTGTTCTTTTAAAAAATCTTTTATTTCCTGATCACGTTTGATGGCGTAGGGTTCATAATCATGATTGGTATACACCGTCTCGATGTGATAGGTTTGAACCAGTTGTTTATATATGTCAAGGGGTTTACCAAAATAGATAGCGATATCACTTCCATAATCCTTTTGAAGTTGATCATTAATGGCCTGAAGGGTTTCATAAATGAAGGTCACCCGGGCATCTTCCGGTGGGAGTCGTTCTAAAATATCAGAATCAAAAATAAAAACAGGAAGCACCTGATGTTTATCTTGTAAGGCTTCATATAGTCCATGATTATCATCCAATCTTAAATCTCGTCGGAACCAGAAAATATTAATGCTTTGTTTCATGGTTTATAAACACCAAATAGTTCTTCTAATTTTTTGGTTCTATAATTAAAGATTTCCTCCAGTTTAGGTTTTACTAATATGGGATGTACTAATTGACCAAGAATTCCAAGGGGCACTTTGTAATCTATAATATCTTCCATTTCAACACCCCCTTTTATTTCTTTAATAAAATGTTTGTGATGCCATAAGGCATAGGGGCCAAATCGTTGTTCGTCAACAAAATAATGCTTATCAACAGTATGTGTAATTTCAGTGACCCATTTGGTTTTAATGCCTAGAACAGGGGTGACTATATATTGAATAATCTGACCGCTATACATGGGTTTGTCAGCACCCGAAAGAATATGAAACCCCATATATTCTGGTGTGATGGTCTTTAGGTTTTTTGGATCTGACAAAAAATCCCAGGCCTGTTGTATGGTTATTGGTAAGTTTTGTTTTTTGTGTAAGGTGTAAATTTTCATTTTAATTATATAAAAAGATATAGGCGTTTAATGAGCTCGCAACTAACAGCCATAAAAAATAAGGTAGTATTAAAAAACTCTTTATCGGCAAGAGTTTCCTGAAGTTAAAGAATAAGGTCGCCACTATAAACGTGAGCGCTACAATAATAAGTAATCCAAATCCAACTAAATGCTGATTAAAAAAAACATAATTCCAACTAACATTTAAAATAAATTGAACCGTAAAAAGTATTTTAACTCGAGTGCTGGGCTCGGCTAAAAATAAATAGGTCATGTAGAACGAAAAACAGATCATGATGCTTGTCCATGCAACACCAAAAGCCCATCCTGGGGGCGTCCATGGTGCCTGATTCAGTTGCTGATACCAGTCTGTTTGTGGACCATTATTCATCAATAAAGTCCCGATGGCCAAGGCCCCAAAATTGATAATTAAAAACAGGACTATAAATTTTAACTGTTTCATTAATTAGAATTTAAACGATCTATTTTGTTTAAAATATCTTGCGCTTCTGCAAATTTTTCATCACTTTTTTTACGGTTAACGTTTAATAGTGAATGCCATTCTTGCATGAGTAACTCGTACTTTTTTTGAAGTTTTTCAGCTTCAGGTTTTGTTTTAAATAGAGAGAACATATGTTATTATAGTAAGTGTTTGGTTATTTTATCACTCATAGGATTGGTGATTGAAAAGTAATAATCAATCAAATGACCATTGGTGCCAATTAAATATTTCTGGAAATTCCACTTCACGGTGGAACTGGAATGCCCATTTTTTGCTTGATCTGTTAACCACTGATAAAGGGGATGTTGATTTTTTCCTTTCACATCCACTTTCTCGGTCATTAAAAAGCTTACCCCATAGTTCACCTGACAAAAGGACTCTATTTCTTGAGCCGTACCAGGTTCCTGATTACCAAATTGATTACAAGGAACCCCTATGATCATGAGCTTGTCCTGGTATTTGTCATACAATTTTTGTAGATCTTCATATTGTCCGGTAAAGCCACATTTAGAGGCTACATTAACAAATAAAATATATTTTCCTTTGTAATCGGTCAAATGAATAGGTTGACCGGCTAAACTATTTATTTTGATATCATAAATAGACTCTGTTGGTGTTGTTTGTGACATAGATTTATTGAAAATTGAAAACATAAGGCAGTATAATATTAATCGTTTCATAATTTATAGTTTAAAGGTAACAATACCGCAATCCATTTCAAAGATTTGACCAGAAATAGATGCGGCTTTTTCAGAAATTAAAAATGCGGCCATTTCCGCTACCTCTGCAGGGTTTAAGAATTTTTTTAATGGGTGACGCTCTGTCATGGCTTCAATCATTTTTTCATTTCTGAGCAGTTTAGAAGCCAGATCGGTGTCAGTAACCGTGGGTGCAATGGCATTAATTCTAAGCGTTGGAGCCAATTCCGCACCCAAAGATTTAACCAGGCCTTCCACACCAGATTTTGCAGTGGCAATACTGGCGTGATAGGGCATTCCTAACTTGGCTGCTACCGTACTAAATAGGACAATAGAGGGATCTGTACCGTTTTTAATAACTGGCAGATATTTTTGAATGGCTTTAACCGCACCTAAAACATTAATTTCAAAATCTTCCCTAAAATCTTCAAGACTAAGTCTTGATATGGGCTTTAAATTGATACTTCCAGGGCAATAAACAAGGGCATCAGCACTTGAGATTTCAGGTAATTCATCATTTAAAACATCACAACTAAAATGAACCAGGTTATTATGTTGCTGTTCTGGAACCGTTCTGCTAATGTTTGTAACCTTATGCTCAGCTAACAAGTTTGTTAGAAGCGCTTTTCCAATACCTTTACTGCCTCCTATGATTATTATATGTTTCATTAATAGTTTATATAATTTTGTAATTCTGCAATTTTCTGTGTCGAATTAAACGCACCTCCATAAAAAGAAGTTACTGTAGCAGAGGTGTCATCTTTAATACCACGAGAAGAGACACATAGATGTTTAGCATCAATAATGACAGCAATATCATCCGTTTCAAGTATCTGTTTTAGGTCATTAGCGATTTGATTAGTTAAGCGCTCCTGAACCTGAGGGCGTTTGGCATAATATTGAACGATGCGGTTTAACTTTGAAAGCCCAATCACTTTCCCGGAAGATATATAGGCTATGTGCGCTTTACCAATAATGGGCACAAAATGGTGTTCACAATTAGAATAAAAGCTAATATTTTTTTCCACCAGCATTTGATTGTATCGATACTTATTATCAAACAAAGCTACTTTCGGTTTATTGGCAGGATTTAATCCGGAAAAGATCTCGTCTATATACATTTTAGCCACTCGTTCGGGCGTCCCCTTTAAGGAATCATCTGTTAAATCTAATCCCATAACATTCATGATTTCTTCAAAAAGAAGGGCTATTTTTTCTTTTTTTTCTGAATCAGATAATTTAAAAGCATCTGATCTCATAGGTGTTTCTAATCCTGTAAATAGATGGTCGTCTCCAATTTCATCAAATGAGAACCCATTTAATCTGTGTCCGTTCTTTTTTAAATTTTCTTTTAATGTTTCTGTA
The DNA here is from genome assembly GCA_036525815.1 of Yeosuana sp. Classification (GTDB taxonomy): domain Bacteria; phylum Bacteroidota; class Bacteroidia; order Flavobacteriales; family Flavobacteriaceae; genus Yeosuana. Next base: position 24,957 of record DATCZQ010000016.1, read on the forward strand.
ATCATAGCAATCTTTTTTATGTGCTGTCATTAAGTACTCATCTCTTAAAGCAAAGCAAGGTTAACGTTTTGAAATCGAGTTATGCGTAATCTGTTTTTGTCTGGAGCATTTAAAGCGCCCTTTTTCAAATTCTCTTAATTTTTCATGTTTGGTAGCGCGCCCTTGAACACGTTTACGCCACATTTTAAAACTACTGGGTTTCATTTCGCGACGCATGATGCTGATCACTTGCTGTTCGGATAAATGGAACTGAAAGGTGATGGCTTCAAAAGGAGTACGGTCTTCCCAGGCCATTTCAATTATTCTGTCAATATCATTTACTGTTAGCTCCATTAAATTTAAATAAATTCATATTGTTTTTCAAACGTTACTTTTGAACTAAGAAGCTTTTTAAAGAAGGATTTATTTTCTTTAAAAGTGATGTTATTTTTAAAATGAATAAATTTTCCTTGGGCATGAATGCTGCTACCATTGGTTTTATAAATCACTAAATGATAAAAGGGCACTATCCAAGTGTAATTTTTTAAACCTTTATTAATTCTCACAAGTAAACCATTGGGTCTTAATTCAAGATTGGCATAAGTAACATCTTCCGTTGCATTTAAGCAGTGTTTAAAATTCGGACTGGCATCATCTATAATCATTCTTTTGGATCCTATGCCTTTCATTTTGAATGATTCCAGAAATGAATAAGGTTTACCTACCAGGTCATTAATTAGTTGGTCGTTACTCTTGTTTGAATATGTGGTATCTAATATCATGTTATAAATATACGCAAATCTACATAATGTTTAACGATATATTTAAAATGTTAAACAAAAATTAACATTTATAATGAATTTACACAAGTTATTGGTTCCAGTATGACATAAATCATACTCTATTAGCTGTGTTACAATTACATTTGTTTTTAGATATAAAAGGATCATATGAAAAGTTTATTATTAGGTAATGAAGCACTAGCTCAAGGAAGTATTGATGCCGGCTTATCGGGAGTTTATGCTTATCCCGGAACCCCTTCTACCGAAATTACTGAATATATCCAAAGGTCAAAACTTGCAAAGGAATTAAAAATTCATACTACCTGGTCTGTTAATGAGAAAACGGCTATGGAGTCTGCTCTTGGAATGTCATATGTAGGTTTAAGAGCTATGGTAGTAATGAAGCATGTAGGGCTAAATGTAGCTTCTGATGTGTTTATGAATATGGCCGTTTCAGGAATTAATGGGGGTCTCGTGGTTGTGGTAGCAGATGATCCTTCTATGCACTCTTCACAGAACGAACAAGATTCAAGGTTTTATGGGAAATTTGCCATGATTCCTATACTAGAGCCTTCAAACCAACAAGAGGCTTATGATATTATGTATAATGCCTTTGATCTTTCTGAAGAATTAAAACTACCTGTTATGTTAAGAATGGTGACCCGTTTGTCTCATTCTCGTGCAGGTATTGAATTACGCGAAAGAAGAGCTCAGAATGTGATGTCATTACCTGATGATACTTCGAGGTTTGCCTTAATTCCGATGAATGCCAAAAAGCAATTCGATAAACTGGTTAATAAAAAAAGTCTTTTAATTGAGATTTCTGAAAACACTTCCCTCAATAGTTTAAAGTTAAGTGAAGACAGAGATATTGGTATTATTGCCTGTGGGATCGCTTATAATTACGTGATGGAAAACATAGGTGATGATGTTGATTATTATTCTATTTTAAAAATATCACAATATCCTTTACCTAAGAAAAAAATTATAAAGTTATATCAGCATTGTCATAAGGTTTTAGTAGTAGAAGAAGGATATCCTGTAGTGGAAGAATTATTGCATAACTATTTTGATGACAATGATAAAATAAAAGGCAGATTGACCGGAGATATACCGCAAACAGGAGAGCTAAACCCTAATATAGTTGCCAATTCATTAGGTATTTTTCAAGCAAGCCCAAAAGCGATCCCGTCCATCGTTGCACCCAGACCTCCGCAATTGTGCGAAGGCTGCGGGCATACCGATCTTTTTAATACTATTAATGAATTGATCCCTGAAATTGGCAATAAAAGCGTTTTTGGAGATATAGGTTGTTATGCTTTAGGCGCTTTACCTCCTTTAAATACCATAAACACCTTAATAGATATGGGCGCTTCCATTACTATGGCAAAGGGCGCAACAGATGCAGGACTAGAGAATGCCATTGCGGTTATTGGAGATTCTACCTTTACGCATTCCGGAATGACCGGCCTGTTAGATGCTGTTTTTGAAAATTCACCGATTACCGTTATTATCTCTGATAATTCAGCCATCGCCATGACCGGCGCGCAAGAATCAAGTGCGGTAGGTAGATTGCATAATATATGCCTGGGTCTTGGAGTCCATCCAGATCATCTTAAGAAGATGGTTCCTTTAAAGAAAAATCATGATGAAAACGTAGCACTCTTAAGAAATGAGTTAAAATACAAAGGGGTTTCGGTTATTATTTCTGAAAGACCTTGTGTGAGATTATCAAGAGACCAAAAGGAAGAAATTAAAGCTAAAATAGCTTCATTAAGTTAAAATAAAAGCATGAAAACAAATATTATATTATCTGGTGTTGGCGGACAAGGTATTTTAACTATTGCCGCAGTATTAGATACGGCTGCATTAAGTGAAAATTTGTTCGTAAAACAATCTGAAGTTCATGGAATGAGTCAACGCGGTGGTGCTGTGCAATGTCATGTTAGAATTTCTGATAAGGAAATATTTTCTGACCTCATTCCTGAAGGAAAAGCAGATTTAATATTATCAGTAGAACCTATGGAATTATTGAGATATATACCCTTTTTGAATAAATATGGCTGGTTGGTTACAGATTCACATCCATTTATTAATACAGATAACTATCCAGAGAAAAATGATTTATTGGAACAAATTGAAAAGCATCCGTATCATGTCATTATAAATGCTACAGAAATTGCTAAAAAAATAGGCAATTCAAAAATGGCGAATATGGTATTGCTTGGTGCCGCTGCATCTATTATTCCGTTATCAGAAAAAAGTCTACTGGATGCCATCAAAAATCTGTTTCAGCATAAAAGTGAAAAAATAGTGAGCTTAAACTTAGAAGCTTTTTTTGCAGGGAAAAAAATAGCTAAAGAAATGACCGATTTAGCAGCCAATAATTAAATAAGCAGATTGATTAAGCGTTTTTAACTTTCGTATTCTTAAGTACTTTTTTTACAGCCTTCGCTAAAATAATGACTCCTTTTTCAATGCTCTCTTTTGGCATATTTGAAAAAGAAAGTCGCAATCTGTCATCCTTTTTACTGGCAGGATCAAAAGTTCTGCCGGTCACAAATACAACCCCATGGGCAACACTCTCTTTAAATATGTCTGTCGACTTTATATGAGAAGGTAACTTTAACCAGATGTAAAAACCTCCTTTTGGCTCATTCCAGGTGACTGCTTTCGGCATATATTTTTCTAAACTCTGTTGAAGTAAATTTTTCCTTTCTAAATATTCATTTCTCAAAAATTTTAAATAGGATTCTAATTTATGCTGTGCTAAAAATTCATTACCTAATATTTGCATGAAATTAGAAGTACAGGCATCTAAAGCCTGTTTTATGGTTTCGGCTTTTTCGAATATTTCTGGTGAAGAAAGCATATAACCTAATCTGAAACCCGGACCGAGAATTTTTGAGAAGGAACCTGTATAAATAATTTCTACACCCTGAATACCAAATGATTTCATGGATTTGGTTAGATATTTTTCGTCAGCATTAAAATACAAATCACTATAGGCATCATCTTCCAATAAAATAATTCCTGTACCCGACAAAACTTCTAAAAGTTCTTTTTTTCTTTCAGGTGTGTAAATAATGCCCGCCGGATTGTGATAATTTGGGGTGACGTACAAAAATTTAGGGGTTCGGTCTAAAGAAGTGATTTTTCTTTTTAATGCTTTGATGTCAATGCCATCTTTATCAATGGGAATGCTATGTATTTCAGCACCGAAGGTTTCAAAAACGGATAAAGCGCCAACAAAACAGGGATTTTCAGTTAACACAATATCACCTTCGTTTACAAATTCCTGAGTAATAATTGAGATGGCTTGCAGAGAACCCGTAGTGATTAAAATTTTATTGCCCTGGACTGGCAATCCTTTCTTTTCTAAATAGATTTGTAAGGATTTTATTAAAGGGGGATAACCTGAGGTTGGTCCGTATTGAAAGCATAATTTTTTAATGTCTTCGGGTAATGAATTGTAAATGTCATCTATTTGTTTTACAGGAAATAAATCATTATTCGGCATGCCACCTGCAAATGAAATCATACGTTTTCCAGAAGCCTGTTTCATTAATAATTTAATGTCTTCTGAATGCATGGAATTTACTGCGTTGGAAAATGCATACATAAGCTAAAATATATTATCTGTCTTTTCAAAATAACAAAAATTAAATAAGATAGATTGTGATAAATGTCAGCTAAAATCCTAATTTAAATGACTTACTTTACAATTATTACATGTTTTTTATTTATGCTTCATCCAAAATTAATTCGTCCAAAAAGTATTGTTATTGTTGGTGGTTCTGATAATATTCATGGTCCGGGAGGCAGCGTGTTGAAAAATTTGATTGATCACAAATACGCTGGACAGTTGTATGTAGTTAATCCTAAGCAGGAAATTGTTCAAGGAGTAAAATCTTATAAAAATTTAAATGAGTTACCTAAGGTAGATTTGGGAATAATAGCCATCGCAGCAAAACATATTCCTGAAGCTATCCGGATTTTAACGCAGCAGAAGGAGACCAAAGGATTTATCATTTTCTCGGCTGGTTTTAGTGAAAAGGATGAAAATGGGGCCAAACTGGAAAAGGAAATAGTTGAATTAATAAATGCCGCGGGAGGCAGTTTATTAGGGCCTAATAACATAGGCTTAATAAACCAATATTATACAGGTGTTTTTACAAGACCTATACCTAAGTTAGATGAAAAAGGAGTGGATTTTATATCGGGTTCAGGCGCCACTGCCGTATTTATCATAGAGGCTGCAGAAAGTATGGGGCTCACCTTTTCAAGTGTTTATACGGTTGGAAACAGTGCTCAAATAGGAGTGGAGGAGCTATTAGAGTATTTAGATCAATCTTTTGAAGAAGATAAAAGTTCAAAAGTGAAACTGCTTTATATTGAAAGCATTAAAGATCCGCTTAAGTTTTTTAAACATACCGCCTCATTAAGAGGTAAAGGTTGTAAAATAGCTGCTATTAAGGCGGGTAGTTCAGAAGCAGGTAACAGGGCAGCCTCTTCGCATACAGGAGCTATAGCCAATTCAGATGTTTTTATTGACGCCTTATTTAAAAAGGCAGGAATCATACGTTGTTATGGTAGAAACGAACTTATTACAGTTGCTGGCATCTTATTACAAAAGGAATCTAAAGGAAAAAACATAGCCATTATTACACATGCCGGAGGCCCGGCTGTGATGCTAACGGATGTTTTATCAAAAAACGGATTACAAGTTCCTTCATTAAAGGGAACCCATTGTAAAACGTTATTAGGGGAATTGTTTGAAGGGTCTTCAGTTACTAATCCCATTGATTTTTTAGCTACTGGAAACGCGCAGCAATTAGAAACCATTATTGATTATTGTGAACATAAATTTGATACGATTGATGCTATGGCTGTCATTTTTGGCAGTCCGGGGTTAAGCTCTGTTTACGATGCTTATGAAGTGTTACATAATAAAATTAAAACAAGTAAAAAGCCGATTTATGCCATTTTACCATCAGTAGTGAATGTAAAGAATGAAATTGATGCGTTTATCAAGAAAGGAAATATTGCATTTAATGATGAAGTTTTATTTGGAAAGGCTTTATCTAAGGTGTCTAATCATAGTATAGTTCAAGATAAAGTTCAGACTTTAGAATCAAAATCATTCAATAGAGTAAGAAAACTGATAGATGCTCTTCCAAATGGATACATGTCTTCAGAAACAGCTTTTAAATTGTTAGACTGTGCAGGCGTCAATATGGCCGTTCAAAAATATGCCAGGAATAAAGCAGAACTTAACAAAGTTTCAGAGACACTAACATATCCGGTTGTATTAAAAGTAGAGGGGCCTTTGCATAAATCAGATGTTGGAGGCGTTATTTTAAATATTTTAAATGACAAAGAACTGCATGAACATTTTGATAAATTAATGCAGATTGATGGGGCGAAATCTGTGTTAATTCAGCCTATGATAAGCGGTATGGAAATTTTTGTTGGTGCTAAAAAAGAAGGAAATTATCCATCCATTGTACTTTGCGGACTGGGAGGTATTTTTGTTGAAGTATTAAAAGATATCAGCGTAAATATGGTCCCTATTTCAAATAAGGAAGCTTTAAACATGATAAGTAGTTTAAAAGCGTTTCCTGTTTTAAAAGGTATTCGAGGTAAAAAAGGGATAAATATTCAGGCTCTGGCCGAAATGATAACTAAAGTCTCTAAATTACTCACTATGGCTCCAGAAATTTCTGAGTTAGATATTAACCCCTTATTAGCTTCTGAAAATGATTTAATTGCGGTTGATGCCAGAATTTGTATAAAAAGAGAATAAAAACACTTAATTATTTAACAAAGTCTTTGTTCCAACTATAGAAGTGTGCTTTTTCAGGAGGCGTTTACTTTCCGTTTTTACCTGATTATTTTTGCTCATATCCCATAGTGTATCACTAGCCTTTTTTCTGGTTTCTTTTATGTTTACAATGGGGTATGGATAATCCTTTCCTAATTTAAAGTTATTAAAAGCCTGATCTAGTTCTGTCATTAAATAGGGTTGATGTGCAAACTGGATATCTAAACCCTTTAATTCAGGTACCCATTTTTTGATAAATGAAGCATCCTGGTCATGTTCCAGACTATTTTTTATGGGATTGTATATTCTTAGTACATTAGTGCCTGTTTCGCCAGCTTGCATTTGCAGTTGCGGGAAATGTATGCCCGGTTCAAAATCAAGAAACATTTGTGATAAATGCTTTGAAGCGTCTTGCCAAGGTTGCCATAAATTATGAGTAAAAAATGAAACTACTAGCGCTCTCATTCTAAAATTCAAGTAACCGGTTTCATTTAAACACCGCATAGAGGCATCAATTAAAGGATATCCAGTATATCCTGTTTTCCATGCTTTTTGGAATTCCAATGACACCTCTTTTTTTAATTTTTGAAAACCTTTATTAATACTTTCCTTTTCCATGGTATGCTCCATTTCAAATTTTTGAACAAAATGAGTCTGCCATCGCAATCTGGATATAAAGGCTTCAATAGATTTTTTATGTTTAGAAGTTTTCTTTTGTTCTATGGCAAATTGATATACTTCTCTAATTGATAAATTACCCCAGGCTAAATATGGTGATAACCTACTGCAGCTCATTCTTGACATTTCGGGTTTTGAAATATGAAACACATAATTTTCATGTCTTTTGTTAAAAAATGAATTTAAATATTTTATTCCCATAGTACGACCACCTTTTTGAAATGGAGATGCGACATCTGTTTCTAAAGACTGAGGCGTCAATTTATTTTCCAAAGATTCAATGTCCTCCATGGATACTAATTGATCTTCCTTTGGCGAGAATGAAAGCGTTTGAGAATCGAAGTAGGCATTACTTTTTTCTAACCAATATGCTCTGTCCTTTAAACCGCGATAAACACCATTGTTTATTGATTCATGCCAATCAATGAAATTGTTTTTGCAATATCTGGAAAAGGATTTATCTCTATCATAGGTTACTAAAATTCCAGTTTCTTGATGAGAATACACATCAGAAATTTTATAGTTTGACTGTAACTGATTGACCACCGCAATAATATCAGATTGTACGATTAGTATTTTAGAATTATAGGGGATTAATTGCTTATTTAGATCTGACAAAGATTCTTTAATGAAATTCCAATGACGTTGGCTATAATGAGGATCGTTCATTAATAATTCCTCAAAAACATAAAGAAAAAGCACTTCTTTTCCTGAAGATAAGGCGTTAAATATAGCTTCATTATCCTCAAGTCTTAAATCTCTTTTTAACCAAACTAAGCTGATTGTGCTTTTCTTCTTCTGCATTTTTCACTACAATATTTAACATTTAGCCAATTCTTTTCCCATTTTTTTCGCCAGGTAAAAGCTAAACCGCAAACACTACAAAGTTTTTGGGGCAGGTATGACTTATTCATTTTAAGGTTGAATGAGCTTTTTGATCATCCCATTAAAAATTAATCCATGAAAAGGAGAAACACTAAACCAATACAATCTGCCTATAATTCCTCTTGGTCTAAACGTAGCAGTTTGTTTTAATAGCCCTTCTTCAATTTTAAATTCCAGCCATGCTTCTCCAGGAAGCCTCATTTCAGCGTAAAGTAATAATTTCCTTTTTGACTTATCGGCAAAAATTACTCTCCAAAAATCCAAAGCATCTCCAACATGAAGTTCTGTGGGACTTGTTCTGCCACGTCTCAATCCAATGCCGCCAACAAGTTTATCTAAATAACCTCTAATTTTCCATAGAAAAGTGCCATAATACCAGCCTGTTTCACCGCCAATAGACCAGACTTTGTTGAGGGTATTTTCTTCATCAATAACTGGCAGCTCTTTGTAATCTGTATAGCATCCAAATTTTGGAACATTTACATATTTATGCATACTATCTTTTAAGTGCCCACTACTGATCATGGAGTCCTTCCAGCTTGATACAATGCTATTTTGTTCAATTTTTTCAAAGGCTAATGCTACGGCTTCTTTATAAGTTAAAGGATGAACATTAAGTATTTTGTTGATATCACTTGGATGACCTATTATTTGTATACCCATGCTGTCTACTAAAGAAGCTGCGAGTTTATAAGAGGTCGATGTTACAAAATATAACCAATATGAAGATAATCTGGGAGTCATTATTGGAACCGTAATAATATATCTTTTTAGTTTGCGAATTTGGGCAAACTGTAAAAGCATATCTTTATATGTAAGTACTTCCGGTCCAAAAATATCGAAGGATCTATTAAATAGAGCTGGGTTGTTTTTTGCGGCATTTAAATAGGTTAACACATCTCTCACAGCAATAGGTTGGGTTTTTGTATTTAACCATTTTGGTGCAATCATAACGGGTAACTTTTCTACTAGATCCCTGATAATTTCAAAAGAGGAACTTCCAGAACCAACTATTATTCCAGCTTTAAAGGTTGTTAAAGCATATTTTTTTGAAGCCAATGTGTCTTCCACCTTTTTACGTGAACGAAGGTGTTTTGATAATTTTTCTTCATTAGTGATACCACTTAAATAAATAACTTGTTTTGCTTGAGTGGTTTCAATAAAAGTTTTGAAATTAATGGCACATCTTTCCTCCATACTTTCAAAGTTCTTTGAAGTATTGGACATGGAATGAATTAAATAATAAACAACGTCAATATCTTTAGGGATGCTATTTAAAGACTCAATATTTAAAAAATCTGCTTCAATAAATTCAATATGCTCATCATCTAAGTACTGTTTATTGACACGAAGTTTATCTCTGACAGCACAAACAACATCATGTCCTTCATTCACTAATAAAGGAATCAATCTTTTGCCAATATAGCCTGTGGCACCAGTTACGAGAATTTTCATCGGTTATAATTTATTTCGATTAAAAACCAGATGCGAAATCTTAATAAGGACTATTATTTAGATTTTTGGTCTCTGATATTCTAATCTTGTTTTTAGTTTTGGAATACTATATCCATCTAAACCATTAATAGATGCTACATTGGCTTTTGATAAATTTACAAATCCATCTGCTTCCAGTAGGTCATCAGCAATGTACAAATCAATAATTTCGCCAATAAGTAAAATGGTGTCATTAGCTTTTATAGCATATTCTTCAACATATCTCATTGCCATTTGCACAGGCGCCTCTTGTACGAAAGGTACTAAATAATCTCCTTTATACTCCTCTTTAAGTGCTGTAAAGTCAAATTCCGAAAGTGACTTATCATATTTAGCTGAGGTATGGTGCGCATCCTGTAAAATAGCTTCATGTACATGATTGATAGTAAAAAAGCCAGTTTCCTTAATGTTTTCGTAAGAATTCCTGATAACTGTCGTTGGTCTTAAGAAGAAGCCTAATACTGCCGGACTTGAGCCAATGTGCGTTACAGAACTAAATATGGCAACATTACTAATACCACTAAGAGATTTTGTCCCTATAAGATTTGCCGATTTATAGCCAGAGCAACTGTTAATCAAATTAATTTTATACAAATGCTGCATTTCATCCATATCGCGTTGAGAGAAATGAAGCATTATTATAAATTTTTAAAATTATTGATTTTAATATTTTGTGCTTTTAGATCAAACATCAAATTGTAAAGGCCAAAAAAGGTCCTGTTAATATAAATAAAGTGTTTTGAGCCTCTGTTACCGTTCATTTTACGTAACTCCGTGTTCTTAGAATAGCGTTCACCCAATTCTGCTATTTTTCCAAAAAATCCGGAATCTGAAAAGTCAAAGGACTCATTTTGAAATGGTTGTGTGAACAAACTTAGCATTTCATGAAACATAGCAGTGAAAAATTCAATTTCTTCTTTCGAGTCGTCTTCGCGCAATATTTCTAATTCATATAATTTAGTAACAAAATAGTCACGATTGTTTATGTTTTTTTCTTCTGCCAGTTCAAAGTATGGTATATAAAACTCATCTGGGATGCTCTTCATGCAACCAAAATCAAGTGCAACGAGTTCCCCTTTTTTGGACACTAAAAAGTTTCCAGGGTGTGGATCAGCATGTACTTTTTTTAGTTTATGTATTTGAAACATATAAAAATCCCAAAGTGCCTGTCCTAATTTATTAGCTTTCTCTTGATCGGTATTATAAGCTGTAAACTCAGACAAATGTTCACCTTCCATATAATCCATCGTAATTATACGGTCGGAAGATAATTCTTCATAATAATCAGGAAACAACATGTTGGAAATGTGAGAGCAAGCCAAGGCAATTTCTTGACTTTGTTTAATTTCCAACATGTAATTTGTTTCCTCTAATAACTTTCCTTCAACTTCCTTAAAGTATTTATCGGAGTCTTTACCTTTGATGTTAAACATGCTCATAGCAATTGGTTTAACCATGGCAAGATCTGATGCAATACTTTGGGCAACTCCCGGATATTGGATTTTCACAGCAAGTTTTTTCCCGTCTTTGACTGCAAGGTGTACCTGACCAATACTTGCAGCATTCACAGAAGTTGTGTTGAAGGAATCAAATAGGTCATCTGGTGATTTACCAAAATATTTTTTAAATGTTTTTAAAACCAGTGGTGGCGATAATGGTGGCACAGAAAACTGTGCTAAAGAAAATTTGTCAACATATGCCTGTGGAAGAATACTTTTTTCCATGCTTAGCATTTGCGCTACTTTAAGGGCACTCCCTTTTAGTTGCTTTAATCCGTCATAAATATCTTCTGCATTATTTTTATTCAGTCGTTCTTTGGCTTCAACTTCAGTATTTACTAATTTATCACCATAGTACTTTAAATAATTGACGCCAACTTTAGCACCGGTTGAAACTAATTTTGTGGCTCTTTGAATTTTTGTTACTGGTATTTTATCTATGGTCTTCATGATTGTCAATTAGTTCATATGCATTTTTTCCTTGAAAAGAAATTTCCCAAAGTCAATAACACTTTTTAAAGGCGCAATATTTAATATATCAAAACTGGTATTCACTGATTTTTCTATAAAAACATCTGTTTTCTCAAAACCTGCAGAGGTGTCATCCAACCAGAATTTTAAGGTCATCATTAATTGAATCCAGGCTGATTCTTGAAGTGCTTTTAATTGAATTCTTTCCATGCGTTCTTCCTTAATATCTAATGTTTCAATATCTAAATTGGAAATATATTTATTAAAACTTTTCTTTAATTCAGATAAAACTAAAATGCCTTTAAGATTATTTTTCTGAGTATTTAAAGTAGACACCACATAACTACGGTTAGCAGTCAGGTTCTCAAAAAAGGTAAAATAAAAACTCAAGAGCTTATTTCTTGCATCAAAGGTTTCATAAGATTCACTTGCCTCTAAAGCATTTAGAGTATTTTCAAAAAATACTTTAAATATATTTTTTTCAAGAGCTTCAAATGATCCATAAAAGTTATAAAACTCAGATTCGTCAAAGCTATTTGTTTTAGCGAATTGGTAAACTGAAGTGGGTTTTTTATCATGTGCTAAGACATAATCCATATAATATGAAATGATATCATGTTCTGAAATTTTTTTCTTTTTTGCCATAATTACTTAATTATTGTACAAATGTACAAAATGTTTAAACAATTATAAGAAATGTTAAACAAAAATTAACATTAGGAATATCCTTATGATCAATTTTGTATCATTTTTTATTAATATCTTTAAATAAAAATCAATAAAATGACTTTAAAAGATTTTTTAGTTCGTCTGGGTATTGCTTTAATAGTTGGTTTAATTATTGGCTTTGAGAGACAATGGCATCATAAACCTACAGGCTTGAAGACGAATATGCTCGTTTCAACTGGTGCGGCCATATTTGTATTACTTTCCATTAAAATAACGGAAACAAATCTTAATATTGATGTGTCAAGAATTATTGCTCAAGTAGTCACCGGTGTAGGTTTTCTTGGTGCTGGCGTTATATTTAGAGAAGGATCTGATGTGCATGGTTTAACATCTGCTGCCACCATTTGGTGTAGCGCAGCTATTGGGTGTATGGCGGCTATGGGCTATTTTGTTGAATCATTGATTTGCACCGTACTCGTGGTAGTCGTTAATTCATTTTTAGAACCATTGGACAATTATTTAAAGAATAGATGATATCACGATTCACCTAGTTATGTAATTCAAAATGTGATTTTTAAAAATAACAACATCTACTTTATTCTTAATAAATTATTAGGTATTTAACCATTATTTTAGTGATTGTGGATGTACCGGCGGATGTATTTCAATAATAGCGTCTGCAGCAGACGTCGCCATTATGGGCATATTTAAAATGGACCTTATACGGTATTTGAAGAGAATATCTGTTTTAGCTATTTTGAGATATACCGCTGGTATTGGAGTTTATATGCTTTTAAATTAATAGTATTCATTACTCGATAATAGGAGAGTTTTTATATGCCTGGAAAGAATTTTTTCTTTTTCTAGTAGATTGTGCATCTCTTGAATGAAAACATTTAACCAATAAAGGCCATAGGATTATTTAGAATAAGAATCAGAATGTTACTTTAAAAATATATTATTAAACTATACATCAGCTACAACGTCTTTTAGCGATTCAACAGAGAGAAGTTGTAATGTATTAAGATATTATGAAGCAAGTCAGTGTGAACAAATAATTTAGATTTAAGGATTTGTTAACATTTTAACGAGTTATAAATCTTTAATTTTATAAAAATTCTAATGATAAACATATAACAAACACTTTTTTATGAAAAAAATTAAGCTATTTATTGTATTATTTACCGTTACTTTAATGGTAAACGCTCAGATTGTAACCCCTCAGCCCAGTCCGTCTGCAAAGATTGATCAAAAGGTAGGATTAACAGATGTCAGTTTAGAGTATAGCCGACCTAATATGAGAGGAAGAACCATATTTGGGGATCTTGTGCCTTATGGAACCCTTTGGCGTTTAGGCGCTAATGCTAATACAAAAGTTACTTTTAGTGATGATTTTAATGTTGGAGATAAAACATTAAAAGCGGGATCTTATGCTCTTTTTGTGACGCCAAATGAAAAATCATGGGAAGTTGTTTTCTATAGTGATACTGATAATTGGGGAACACCGAAAAAATGGGATGAAGCTAAAGTAGCCGCTAAAGTTACTGTGGAAGTCTACCCATTACCAATGAAAATAGAAACTTTCACTATGAGCTTTGATAATTTAAGCAGTGGTGGAGGAACTTTAGGTATGATGTGGGAAAATGTTTATGTGGGTGTTGAATTTAAAGTACCTACTGATGATAAAGTTTTAGCTAGCATTAATGATGCTATGAACGGGACACCAACAGCAAATGATTATTATGCAGCAGCAGTTTATTATTCTCAAGAAAATAAGGATATTAACACGGCTCTAGAATGGATGGAAAAGGCGATGTCTATGACTGAAAAACCAGCTTTTTGGCAATTAAGACAACTGTCATTAATTTATGCGAAAGCAGGCAATAAAGAAGCTGCTATAGAAGCCGCTAAAAAATCATTGGTAGGCGCACAAGCTGCTGGCAATGCTGATTATGTAAAAATGAATACAGAGTCTCTTCAAGAATGGGCAAAAATGTAAGTTGAATGTTATATATATATATTTAAAGCGCAACATAATGTTGCGCTTTTTTTTTAAAAGTCTTCTTGATCAAAAAGCACCAAATCTTTAACAGGAACTTTAAATAGTTTAATATTTTAAATTGATAAGGGTTCTTACGTCATCTAATAGGGCTATTAATTCTTGACTAAATTTAAAAGACATGATAGGACTTTCAGTTTTTTGTTGTCGTAGTAGCTCATTAAAGTGTTCAATTTCATAATTATAACCAATCGTTTGGTAGTGGAAATCTAAATGTTCTTCTTTCCCATCAACAGTAATGGTTATGGTTGATGGACAATGAAATTGCCTGTTTATTTTAATAGTACCTTTTTCACAGTAAAAAATAGCTTCGGTTGGTAAGTCTTCAAGTAAAGAACTTTTTAAATAAGCTTTCAATCCATTTTTATAATTAAATATCATGTCACAGGACGAATCAGCACCATTCTCAAAAAAAGTGGCTGTGGCCTCTATGGACTCAGGTTTTCCGACAGCAGAAAAGGCCGCAAAAATAGGGTAGATGCCTATATCCAATAGACTTCCGCCACCTAATGATTTTTTAAACAATCTGGAGTCATTATCAAACTCTCTAAAAAAACCGAAAGACGCTTCCATTTTCAACAGATTTCCATACGTTTTGTTTTTTAGTTCTTTGAGACCATATTGATAATGGGGTAAAAAAGAAGTCCATAAGGCTTCCATGAGTAACACTTTTTTCTCCTTTGCTTTAGAAATCATCATGTCTACTTCACTAGCATTCATGGCAAAGGGCTTTTCACATAATACAGCAATCCCTTTTTCTAAACATAAAAGGGTGTTTTCTTTGTGCAAGGTATGAGGCGTTGCAATATATATGGCATCGATATTAGCATCGTTTACTAATTCTTCATAACTGCCATAGATTTGTGAAACCCCATATTTAGAGGCAAATTCAGCCGCTTTTTCTTTAGTTCTTGAGGCTACCGCATATAATTGCGAATGTTCAATTTTAATTAAATCTTGAGCAAATTTATGAGCTATATTTCCTAAGCCCATAATGCCCCAACGGATGGTTTTTACTTTTTGGTCCATATAATTTTTAAGTATTCCCTAAATAGTTTGTTTCATTACAGAAGGTTAGAATTTTTCAAAATTAAATAACTAAAACAAGAAAATAAGACCATTAAAAAAGTAAGTGTCATCCTGTTGGTTTTAGAAATTCTTTTGTAATCTATTAGCATAGCGAACATGATCGCCAAAATGCATCCCACAAAATTTAGCCATAGAAAGGGAAGGTTAATAATGTCATATTGGTTTAAAAAAAACAGACCAATAACAATCATTTGTGTCATGATAGCTGAAATAAAGACAGCCTGTCCCTTGATGAGTTTGAAGAAGAAAGCAATCAGGAAAATACCTAATACATTGCCATAAAATATAGACCCTATGATATTGACCAGCTGGATGAGATTTTCAAAAAGATTGGCAACACAAGCAACACTAATAGCCATAATACCCCAAGCGAATGTGAACCATTTGGAGGCTTTTACCATTTGCTCTTCTGTTTTTGCCGAGGTGTTTCTTTTGTATAAATCAATGGTTGTAGTAGACCCTAAAGCATTTAATTCACTGGAAGTACTCGACATGGCCGCACTCAAAATAACAGCTAACAATAAACCTATTAAGCCGCGAGGTAAATTGTTTAAAATGAAATAGATAAAGACATAATCTTTATCATTACTTTCAACTTTAATATCTTGTTTTTCTGCGGCCTTATCAATCAATATTTTGGCTTGATTCCTAATTTCAGTATTGGATTTATTTGCTAATGCAATTGATCTAGAGGTGTTTTCCGTTGGAGAATTAGTAACAAAATTATTTATCAGTAATTGCTTACCCTTAAAATTTTCTTGCTGCTCTTGCTGAAGCTTTTTGAAGTCAGCACTATATTCAGAATTTAAAACCAATTCGGTTGCAGTTGGGTTAAAATTTAAAGGGGCTTCATTAAATTGATAAAACACAAAAACCATGACACCCACCATTAATATAAAAAATTGCATGGGAACTTTTAGCAATCCATTAAATATAAGTCCGAGTTGCATTTCTTTAACTGATTTGCCAGACAAATAGCGCTGTACCTGACTTTGATCGGTTCCAAAATACGAGAGCATTAAAAAGGTACCACCTATGATACCACTCCAAAAGGTATAGCGGTTGTTTAAATTAAAACTAAAATCCAGAATATTCATTTTGCCACTGGCACCGGCTATATCAAGCGCTTTGGAAAATGTAATATCTTGAGGGAGTTTGGCAACAATAATAAAGAATGCTACGAGCATTCCAATAAAAATGACAATCATTTGATGTTTTTGAGTAACATTAACGGCTTTTGTTCCGCCAGAAACCGTATAGATAATCACTAAAAAGCCAATGGCAATATTAAGCGTTAATAGATCCCATCCTAAAACCACGGATAAAATAATGGCTGGTGCGAAAATCGTGATGCCGGCAGCCAATCCGCGTTGTATTAAAAATAAAATAGCCGTTAAGGTTCTGGTCTTTAGATCAAATCTGTTTTCTAAAAACTCATAAGCGGTATAAACGTTAAGTCGATAATACAATGGAATAAAGACCATGCAAATAATGATCATGGCTATTGGTAATCCAAAATAGAATTGTACAAAGCCCATACCATCATTAAAGGCCTGCCCAGGCGTTGATAAAAAGGTAATAGCACTTGCTTGGGTGGCCATGACAGATAATCCGATAGTCCACCATTTTGAAGTGTTGCCCCCTTTTAAATAATCTTTTACATTTTTACTGCCACGCGTTTGCCAGGTGCCATATAAAACAATAGTTAATAGTGTAGTAATTAAAACGGCCCAATCAATCCAATTTAAATTCTGCATCTTTAAAAGGATTTCATGATTAGATAAAAAATAATAATGTAGACAACATTAGCAATTAGTAAAATTGAATAGAGTTTTAACCAAGGTTGTTTATGTTGCTTTTCTTGGTCCATCATTAATCTTTTAATTTTGCTTCTAATTTGAGG
The DNA here is from genome assembly GCA_036525815.1 of Yeosuana sp. Lineage (GTDB taxonomy): Bacteria > Bacteroidota > Bacteroidia > Flavobacteriales > Flavobacteriaceae > Yeosuana. Next base: position 42,289 of record DATCZQ010000016.1, read on the forward strand.
TTTTCTTTACCAATGGAAAGCATATTTGCAAATAGACGATAAGCACCGGATACACCTTCTGGAAATTCTCGAAAAAAGCTTAAACCCGTATAGATATAATAGCCTTTTCCATGTTTAGCAACCAATAGGCTACCATCTTTTGGAGATTCTCCTTTATCATGCATGGATAGAATAGGTGTGAAGTCACTTGACCATTTATCAGGGAAGTATAATCCACGTTCTTGTGTCCATCCTTCAAAATCTTTTTGAGTAATTGTATTTGGATAATTTAATATAGAATGACTTGGATTTAAGAATATAACTTCTGAATTTTCATCGGTTACACGATCTCTTGAAAGCTCCAGATCAAATGGCGCCAAAGCATCCACTTTTAATCTTGAGTTTGTATTGTATTGAACAATCATATTACCGCCTTTTTCAACAAAATCAAACAATATTTTTTGTTTGTATTTTAAATCTTCTACGGTATTGTAGGCTCTGATTCCAACAACAACAGCATCAAACCGGCTTAAAGTTTCAGCATTAATATCTTTTGGTGCTATGGTAACCACGTTATAACCAATTTGTCTTAGACTTTCTGGTATGACATCTCCTGCACCTTCAATGTAAGCTATATTCTCACCTTTCTTCTGGATATTTAATCTCACCACTTTGCTTTCACTTGGTAATAAAACTGTTTGGAATGGAATATGATCATAATCTATTTCAATAAGTTCTCTGGTATAAATATGATCACCAACATGAACCATTGGCGTTATAAGTCCTTCATGTTGATCTTTAGGAGGAACAATAGTGAACAAAACGGTTTGCTCTTCATCATCATGTGCTATTGAAATAGTTCGTTTTTCAGGATAAACACTCCAGTTTTTTGGATGTGCTATAGATACAAATCCTTCTAAATTATCTTTTCCTGCTTTTACAATGACGGGAACTTCCTTTTGTTGGTCATTACTAAAAACGATTACTTTTTCAGTAAATTTTGCCGAAGCCTCAGGTGTGATTACAAATGGTTTATAAAGCTCTCCTTTAACAGGGTCATTAGTTTTATAAACAATGGGTTTTGTGAACTCTATCGGGGTGTTTTCAATTTCTAATTTAAAAATGGCGTTATAGATAGCAGGCGTTTCAGGTAAACCAATATCATTTGAATTGGTTACGGTATACATGCCTAAGGTTCCTTTAGAAGTTAACCAATAAGGAGCTGTCGGTTCTTGGTTTTTAGAAATATTTATTGCATCTTTTAAAAGCGCTCTTTTATTATTTTCCAAAGCAAAAGGTTTGTATAACTTTTTATTGCTTCGGTCTTTTAAATTTAACCCTGTGAATATGATATTTATATTACTCCTGTTAATCATTTCAACAGTAATAGCTACCTCTGAATTTTGGGTAGCATGATTGGTTTCTGCGACGGCTTCTAAATATAAGCCAGCACAAGCGGCAATAATATCTTTTATCTGGTTAGACTTTATAGTTCTCCAATGTGCATCTTCTAATTTTTCAATTAATTTATAGGCTTCAACCAGTTTAGGAATAGATGTTGACGGGTTAGTAAAATTAAAATCCGCTTCCACTTTTGATAGGATATTACCAATTGCTGTTCCTTCTTTTATACGATTCCAGCTAGTATCAATACCATCAAAAACATTAGATTTATTTATGGGTAAATCACCTTTGATTAGTTCAATATATTCTAATTCTTCACCTCGACTTCCCGTACTTCCAAATCCTTGAGATTTATGTTTGCTCCTGCTTAAAGCTGCAATTTCAGGGTTACTCAATCCATTTAAAGGATAATAAACTCCTGTATCAATGCTTAATAAATTGGTTTTATCTGCTTTATCAAAATTTTCCTGACTTCCATAAAACCACCAGGACGTATTAAAAAAGACGCGTTGTGGTTGCCAAATACTTGTTTGATTAAGTTGTTGAGGATAAACATTAGGATTGTTAGTTAAATCAAATGCTTCTACACTTAGCATGGCTGAACTGGTATGATGGCCGTGTGTGCTGCCGGGACTTCTATGGTCAAAACGATTAATAATAATATCAGGTTGAAATTTTCTTATGGCCAAAACAACATCACTGAGGACCTTATCTTTATTCCAAATAGCTAAAGTTTCATCCGGATGTTTTGAAAAGCCAAAATCGTTGGCTCTTGTAAAGAATTGCTCTCCACCGTCGATTTTTCTGGCTTCCAATAATTCTTGTGTTCTGATGACACCTAACAATTCACTTATCTCCGGACCAATTAAGTTCTGTCCACCATCACCTCTTGTTATCGCCAAATAGCCAGTTCTGGCCTTGACTTCATTTGATAAATAAGAAATGAGCCTCGTGTTTTCATCATCAGGATGTGCTGCAATATATAATACTGATCCTAAAAAATTTAGTTTTTGGATAGATTCAAAGATCTCCGAGGCATTAAGTTTTTTTGGTTGTTGAGCTTGGTTGGAAAGTGGAAAAAAAAATATAAATAGTAGGAAAAGGATTGATTTTTGCATCATATTTTGTAGTTAGGTAAAATCAAATATATAAAAAGATAGGAGCTAAGGACCTACTTTTAATGTTTCTTTAACGCATTTCATGCACAATGATGCTCATGTCAAAAATAAAAAAACCCTGATTCATTAAACAGGGTTTTTCACATTCAAATTAATTTGAATGTTTACTATCCTATTCGTTTAAAGGTGCATATAAAGACCATCTAAATTTAACGGGACTTATATTTACCTATTCCTGGGCCGATCAACCCCTTATATGTACCAAGCATGCCTTCGGGTACATTTCCCGTATTTACTACTTGCACAAGTGCTCGGTCTGGCCACAAGTAAAATAAGCCAATGGATTCTCCCTCTTCTGAGAACCACTCTCCATATACCGGATTTCCATCATCATCAGCAAAATAAACCACTAATGTGTCGGTGGATTTTACCGCCACGTATTTTTGAAATTGAGACCATCGGTTTTCGCCTTCTCCTGCGCGATAATGAAATGTTATCCATGCATCTGAATCAACAATTGGATATTGGTATACTCCTTCTCTTGTAATACAGGCTTCGTTCCAGTGCATTACCAGTGTCATATTTCCGTAGTAATAGAAGTCATATTCCAAAACTTCAGGATTATCAGCTGCATATCCTTCCCAATCACCATTGTATGGAGGTTCTTTTTTGTACCAGGGTGCGTCTGGATACATTTCATCACCAAACCAGGCGTTTATTAGATAACCATTAAACTGGTGCGCATTCCAATTATATCCCCATTGATCAAAACCAGTAGTTTTTTTGCTGTTATTTACTTTAGAGCTATTTAGTTCTGAATTGCTTGTGGTTTCATCTATGGCTTCAGTATTACATGATATAAAAAGAAAAAGCAAAGCAAAAATTGCCGAGAGTGAAATAAATTTTTTCATGATATTTAATTTTATAGTTATGATATAAATGTCATAAATAATATTTATGTCTACTTATCAAGAATGTTGCAAATCATTATATTTTTATTTGAAATGATTTTAATTTTGTCGCACAAGAAGATCTTCAGTACAATATAATACTGTTGTTTTGAATTTACATTTTAATTGTTAATCAGGGAATTCAACACCTATTTTTTTTGTTAATTCCATAAATTCAGGGACAGTATGAAGAGGGTAAAAGTCAGGATAGGTTATCATTATGGGTAGGTCTTCATTTTTGCTTTCATAAGCGACATTTAGGTACTTGATCGCATTGGATTTGTTATTTACCATCATTTCAATAGAAGAAATAACAGTTGGATTTGAACAAAATCCGGGTGTATCTATTTTAGCCTTGTTTAAATAGTAATCTAAACTTTCTTCAAAGGTAGTATTATCATAATACCACCCAAGAGAATCATTTTTCATGATGGTTTGAAGTTTTCTCCAAGATTTCATGGTCTGGTCAATATTTTCTTTTTGAAAATAAGCATATCCTATGCCATTTAATGCAAAACCGTAATCGGGTTCTAACTCTAAGACCTCTTTAAATTTTTCTATTGATTTATCATATTCACCTGCAATATAATAACGCTCTGCAACTAAACAACTAGTGGCAGGATTTAGTGGGTCAAGAGATTCCGCTTTCAGAGCTTGTTCAATAGCTTTTTGGTAATCACCTTTGATGGTATAATAATTTGATAATGTATGATAACCATTGGCGTTGTTTGGTTCGAAATTCAATCCTTTTTCTGCCATTTCTTTCATTTTTTCCCAATTCCAATCAAATTTTCCAACTAAATTTCCTTTCGTAATATAAGCTTCAGCTAAAGAGTCGTCAAGTTCAAACGCTCTGTCAATTGATTTTCTTGCATTTTCTCTGTTGATCAATCTTTCAAAGTTGTCTCCTATCAATTTATTTAGAGATATATAAGTTTCTGTTAATGTCACGTATACTGGAGCAAAATTGGGGTCAATTTTAATTGACTTTTCCAAATAATTTTTAGCACTCATTAATGAATTATATCTTGTTTTTTGATAATACCATAAATGCCTACCTTTTAAATATAAACTGTAAGCCTCGGGATTTATATGATAAGTTTTAGTTTTAGACGTATTGGAACGTATCGTTGTTGAAATTTCATTGGCGATTTCACTAGAAATATTTTGAACTAATTGTAACACATTTTTGGTGCTATGATGGTATTTATTTGACCAAATGTGACGTTCTTCAGGAAAAGGTTTAATTAGTTGAACGACTACGAGTAGACTATCATTATTAGGAAGAACGGATCCTTCTAATAATAAATCAACTCCTAACTCTTTTGCAATTTGATTATAAGGAGTGTTTTTATCATCCTTAAAACGTTCACAAGATCCTCTTGAGATAACACGAATGGATTTGTTCTTAGATAATTCTAGATTAATTGCCTCAGTTATTCCAGATGCGAGATAATCAAAATTTCTATTTACAGAATAATCTTCAAGCGGTAGGACTCCAATTGATGCATATTGAATCTCTTTATAAGATCTATTACTAAAGAAATTCTTTTTATAGAATACTATGGCGATAATGGCTATAACAACAGCAATCCAGGCAATATTTGTTTTTATTCCCTTTTTCGAGGTTTCATTTACTAATTTAAAATTAAAGGATTCTTTATTTTCATGGCTCTTTTTAAATTCACCTGGTGTTTGATTGAAATAATCTAAAAAGCATTTGTTAAAATAAGAAGGGCTACCAAAACCAACTTTGTAGCCAATTTCTGAGGCTGTTAAGTCACTATTTAAAATAAATCGTGCCGCTTCCCTTAATCTAATTTCTCTAATAAAATAACTAGTTGATTTTCCTGTAAAAAATTTTGTTTTTCTAAGTATTTGGGAACGGCTCAAGTTCATTTCCTTGGCAAGTTCACTAACACCAAATTTTTCATTTTCAAGATTATATAAAACGAGCTGTTCTATTTTTTTTATGAAAGTTTGAGACATATTGCTTAATATCTTTCATATTGAGCGGTTGAAAACTACTTAAATTTACAATTTATTTGATAAAAATCAAGTGATTTTTCAAAAAAATGACAGACTGATTTCTTTTGAAAGATCAAAAATAAAATGTGCTTTAAAAGGGTTTTTACTTTCTAAAGGCAGAAAATTAAAACCACTTTTTCTTTTTAAAATAATAAAGCATAGAGAAAAATAAAGCAATCATTATCGCCCACAAAATAAAATAGGAATATTTAAAATGTAATTCAGGAATATAATCAAAGTTCATTCCGTATATACCAGCTATAAATGTCAGAGGAATGAAGATGGTTGATATGACCGTAAGTACTTTCATGACCTCATTCATTTTATTACTAATAGTAGTCATATACATATCCATAAGACCCCAGATCATTTCACGGTAAATCTCAATATTTTCAGAAATTTGAATAACATGATCATAAATGTCTCTGTAATAATGAATGGTCTTATCCTGAATAAAATTATTTTCATTTTTCTCAATCCTGCTTATAATTTCTCTTAAAGGAAAAATGGCGCGGCGTACTTTAAGTATTTCTCTCTTTAAATTTTGAATTTGTACGCTTATTTCTTTCTGAGAAAATCCATTAAATAAATTATCTTCCAGATCTTCAATTTTATTGCCCATAGTTTCTATAACAATAAAATAATGATCGGTCACAGCATCAATTAGGGCATATAATAAATAATCTGAGCCTAAGGTTCTTATGCGGCCCTTTGCCAAACTTATACGATTTCTTACCGTATCAAAAACATCACCTTCTGCTTCCTGAAAGCTAATAACATAATTATCCCCAAGAATAAAACTAACTTGTTCTGTTACAACTTGTTCATCCTTGTCGTAATATATCATTTTTAACACGATAAAAACATAATTAGTATAGTCATCTATTTTTGGTCTGTGAGAAGTGTTTACAATATCTTCAAGTGTGAGCGGATGCAGATTATAGTGATTTCCTATTTTTTCAATGGCATCCACATGATTTAGACCATTAATATTTATCCAGCTAACAGATTTTGAAGTTTTGAAATGAAAGACCTCTTCAATATTAGCATGTACTTTTTTGTCAACAAATTCAGAATTATAATCAAAAGATTCAATAAAAAGACCCTGTGTTTCTTTTTCTCCGGTGTATATAATAGAGCCAGGGCTTAAACCCAGTTTCTTTTTATAGTGCGATGTGCGTTTTTTTGACATGCTAATAGCTTGTATTATAAATATAGTGTTTTAATCGTAGTCCTCATCTAGAACATCTTTTTCAATAAGCGTAACGCCTTTTTGTAGCATGAGATTATTTGGATAAGTGACTAAATTTCCATTATCTAATCTTAAATGCAGCTGAAAAGCTCCAATATCTTCTATGACAGCTTCAAGTGGAAAATCCTTATCGTGTATCATAATTTTGTCACCAACTTTATAAGGAAATGAAAAGAACATAATGATACCAGAAGTAATGTTGCTTAAAATAGACCAAGTGGCAAATAAGCCAATACCAACAATTGCAAATACAGAAGAAAAAACTAAAGCTATTTGACTGGGTTCAGCACCTAGTATAATAGCTTCAATAAGAATAGCAATTAAAATTAAGGTTACTGTGATGTATTTCCCAATGAGTTTGATTCTGGCCACATTAATGTTGCCTCGTTTTCCAATGCCTTTTAATATTTTTTTTAAAGTAAAATTTAGAATAATAAAAAATAATATCAGAATAATAGTTTCTACTATTTCCAATATATAGGTGTCAAAAAACTTATTCATAATGGTTTATTATATAGTTACAAAGATACGTTACTTATTTATTTGAATAAAACGATTTCATTCAACGATTTCTGAAAGTATTTGGTAAACCATGTGCACCGGAAGTCCCATAACATTAAAATAAGAGCCTTCAATTTTTGTCACTCCAATTTGTCCAATCCACTCCTGTATTCCGTAAGCACCCGCTTTATCGAAAGGTTTAAAGGTTTTTATATAATACTTAATTTCTTCATCAGAAAGATGTTTAAACGTTACTTTAGTAATGTCATGAACGGTTTTTTGAGTTGTTTTTGTAGTAAAACAAACAGAGCTTATAACTTCATGTGTGCCATCGTTAATTGCCTTTAATATGTTGAAGGCATCAACTTCATTTAAAGGTTTTCCTAAGGCTTGATTGTTTTTCCAGACAATAGTGTCACTTGTAATTAGAATATCATGGTCTTTTAATTCTTGTTTGAATGGTTCTGCCTTCAACTGAGCTAAATAATCACTGATTTCAAAATGTTTCAAATAAGATGGATAATCTTCTTTCACTGGTTTTAGGCGAATTTCAAAATCAATCCCTAAATCTTTAAAGAATAATTGTCTTCTGGGGGAACCAGAAGCTAAAATAATGTGATAGTTTTTTAATTTTTCCTTTATCATTATTATAATAACATGAATTTATATAATAAAACAGAAAGCATCCCGAAAAGCATGATCATTTTCAGAAGTTGGCTTATGGCATGGAGGTCTTTTTTTGTTTTTGCATTAAATATTAAAATGCAGGAATAGAGTATAGGAGCTATTATAAAAATCAAATAATATATTACGGCAACCGGTTGTTTGTACAAGTTTTTATTAAGGTAATAAATAACCCCTAACAAAGGAATAAATGATAACACAAATAATACTTTTGTGGCTCTTTTACGTCCAATAACAACAGGTAAAGTATGCATACCGGATTTATAATCACCATCCAGATCTTCAATGTCTTTGGTTATTTCACGAATAAAATTTATGGTGAAGGCAAAAATAGCATAGTCTAAGAGGATTCTGAAAAAAGCTAATTGAATGCCTTGATTCATAGGAGTCATTGAAGGAATTAATTCAAAAATTCCAACAATTAAAATGCTTAAACCAACCAAAACAGAAATAATAATATTCCCTATTAAAAATGTTTGTTTTAAGTAGCTGGCATAAACATAAAGTAGCGCTGAAATAATAACGAATAAAGCAAACAACTCACTTTTGCCAATGGCATAAGATAGATAAAAACCAATACCTACACCAATAATATTTAAAATAATAAACAGGCTATAAGCCGTTTTTTCTCTAATTGTTTTACCTATAATAATTTTGTGTGGTCTATTAATAAAATCGGTATCCACATCATAAATGTCGTTAATAACATAGCCTGCAGCCGCAATACAAAGTGTCGAAATTATTAAAAGGAAAAAATGGAAGGTATTTAATGACATGCTTACCCCAAACGGTTGAAATAAACCATACTTAATCAGGCATTGCATCATTACAATCATGCCAAGATTTTTCCAGCGGATAAGTTTTAAAATGTTCAATCGCTAAGAGTTAAAGATTAAATAAGAATCATGAAGTAAAAAATAAAAAACATGCATTTCAATCATATTTAGCATCATAGTTTAAATGCCACTTTTCCTGAACTTTCAAAACTTGCTCAATTACATCTCTTACGGCACCATAACCCCCGTTTTTATGAGAAATATATTTTGAAATATTTTTTATTTCAGGCACAGCATCTTGAGGGCAGCAAGGTAATGATACCTTTTGCATCACATGATAATCTGGTAAATCATCACCCATATAAAGCACTTGTTCAGGTTTGATATTATACTTAGATAAGAACTCATTTAACTGTTCTATTTTATTATGTGTGCCCAAATAAATATTTGTAATGCCTAATGCATTCAAACGAATACGAACCCCCTCATTGGAGCCTCCTGAAATAATACAAATATGATAACCTAAATCAACGGCTGTTTTTAAAGCGTAGCCATCTTTTATGTTCATTTTACGCAACAACTCGCCACTTGTGGTAACTGTTACTGTGCCATCAGTTAAGACGCCGTCAATATCAAAAATAAAGGTAGTAATATGATTTAAATATTCTTTATAACTTTTTTCTTCCATGTGTTTTTTGAATTGATGCGGTTAGTATTTCATAAATTGCTTTATGAGGAGAATTCTCCAATTTTTTCAAATGCTTTTTAATGGTTTTCTTATCATTTCGCATTGCAGGGCCTGTTTGCGCCAAATAAGGAGATAAGTTTTGAATTTTATTGGCCGTTTCAAGAATTAATGGTTTTAAAATATCAAACTCGGTGCCTGTTGATTCTGTGATTTCATGGGCAATCCTATACAACTGATTGGTAAAATTATTTACAAAAACTGCCGCTAAATGTAAGGAGCTTCTTTGATCGCTATTTACTTTGTAGCTTTTGCTTTCTACAGCTTCTGCAAGTAGTTTTAGGCTTTTAAAATCCTTCTTATCTGCCGTTTCAATACATATAGGAACGTTTTTAAAGTTAATACTTGTTTCCTTACTAAAAGTTTGTAATGGATAGAAAACACCACGACGATTTTTTTTATCTAAATCATATAACCCAACACTCCCTGAAGTATGAACAACCAATTGGTTTTCAAAAGGTAATTGAGAGGATAATTTTGAAATGGCATCATCACTAACGGCAATAATATAAACATCGGCGGGTTTAAGCGAAGAGAGATCACTAGTTACATTTACCATATTTTTGTAAAAATCAATGGATTTTAAATTTCTACTAAACCATTGATTTACAACCACATTTTCAGCTTTATAAAAAGCATGAAATACATGTGTGGCTACATTGCCAGCGCCGAGAATAACTACAGAAATCATAATGCTAAAATAAGTAAGTAAAGCGTTATATAAAAGCCTATTCATGTATCTTTGATCGATATGGAAAAAAAAGATATTAAAACGAGAGCTGATGTATTTTTATTGGTCTCCACATTTTATGAAAAAGTGCGAAAGGATGCTTTATTAGGTCCTTTTTTTAATGAAACCATTCAAGATTGGGAGGATCATTTGGAACGCCTTACTACTTTTTGGGAGTCTAATTTATTTTTAAAGACAAAATATCTGGGAAACCCTTTAAAGGCCCATGTGGAAGTAGATAAAAAATTTAATAACACGATAAGCCAATTACATTTTGGAACATGGCTTCATCTGTGGTTTCAAACAATAGATGATTTGTTTATGGGTGATTACGCCGAAAATGCCAAAAGCAGAGCCAGAAAAATGAGCACCTTTTTTTATCTTCAAATCTTTGAATCTAGGACTAGTTCAAATAAATAAACCTAATGTTTTAACAACTTTTTTTATGACTATTATCATTACTAACAATACAAAATACTTTAAATTTGCTCAATATTAAATATCCAACTACAATGTTAAAAAAATTAACCAATATTCTTTTTTCAACTCGATTTACAGCTGTTTTATTTCTTGTTTTTGCGGGTGCTATGATTGCCGGTACTTTTTTAGATGCGGGACAAAAAACATCACCAACACCTTATACCAGAACATTAATTTATAATGCTTGGTGGTTTGAAGCCATATTTGTGTTTTTTATTATCAATTTTTCAGGTAATATTTTCAGATATAAACTTTATAAAAAGGAAAAATGGGCAACGTTTACTCTCCATTTAGCTTTTATTTTTATCATTTTAGGAGCGTTTATCACAAGATATACCAGTTTTGAAGGCGTCATGGCCATTCGTGAAGGCGCGACTGAAAATAAGTTCTTGTCACAAAAAACATATGTAACCGCTTATATAGATGGAAACTATAAAATTGATGGAGTAGCACAAAGATTGCCAATTGAAAAAGAGGTTGATTTTTCGCCAAGGTTAAAAAATAAATTTTCCATCAGTGCAAAATATGATCAACAACCGGTAAATATTAAGTTATTGAACTTTATTCAAGGTGCTGAAGAAGATATTATTCCTGATGAAAATGGAGATAATTATTTAAAAATTGTTGAGGCAGGTGATGGTGGTGCTCATAATCATTTTTTAAAAGAAGGACAGGTAATGATTATTCATAATGTGTTATTCAGTCTTAATGCGCCTACCAAAGGAGCCATAAACATTACTAACAATGATGATGGTATTTTTATAGAATCACCTTTTGAGGGTGAGTACATGACCATGGCCACTATGGCGCAAGGACAATTAGTAAAAGATAGTATCCAGCCATTACATTTAAGATCTCGGTACGTTTTTGGAAATTTTCAAATGGTGCTTCCAAAACCAGTTATTAAAGGAAATATTGGTATTGTGGAAAAATCTAAAGTAATAAATACGTTTGATGAAGACGGGTTATTATTGAAAATTGAAACAAACGGAGAAACTAAAACTGTAGGTGTTCTTGGTGGTAAAGGCCTAAATAATGGGTTTAAAAAGGTTGAAATAGGAGGATTAGATATTTATTTACAATTTGGTGCTAAAGTTCTTGAATTACCTTTTTCTATTAAGTTAAATGATTTTGAAGCAGAACGCTATCCCGGTACAGAACGTGGATATTCGTCCTATTCAAGTAAAGTAACGGTTTTAGATGCAGAATCTGGTGATTTTGATTATAAGATCTTTATGAATAATATTCTTGATCATAAAGGCTATCGTTTTTTTCAATCGAGTTTTGACCCCGATGAAAAAGGCACCGTGCTTTCGGTTAACCATGATTTCTGGGGAACCTGGATGACCTATTTTGGATATTTTATGCTTTTCTTCGGTTTAATGGCCATTATGTTTAGTAAGGCTACCCGATTTAAGTTTTTAGAAAATCAATTGAATAGTATTAAATCAAAAAAGGCAAAAGTATTAGCCATTTTATTAATTGGTTTTAGTTTAAATGCTTTCTCTCAAGTTCATTCTGAAGATGATGGTCACGACCATTCCAAGCCAACTAAAATTCAAATGGACTCGGTTTTACGTGCTAATATTACCCCTAAAGATCACAGTGATAAATTTGGACGTTTGGTTATTCAGGATCTTAGTGGTAGAATGATGCCTGTTAATACGTATGCTTCAGAAATGCTTAGAAAATTAAGCAAAAATGATGTGTATGAAGAATTTAATGCCGATCAAATATTTCTTTCTATGCAGGAAAGTCCGATGCTTTGGTATAACATTCCGATTATTTATTTAAAACTTAAAAAGGCAGATTCCATACGCACCATCATTGGGTTAGATAAGGAAGAAAAATTTGCCACCTTAGCTGATTTCTTCAGTGAAAAAGGGGACTATAAATTAGCTCCTTATTTAGATGAGGCCTATAAAGCCCAAGTGCCTAATGCCTTTCAAAAAGAATTCAAAGAGGCCGATCAACGTGTTAATTTAATGTATGGTACTGTTGAAGGAAGATCACTTAGAATTTTCCCTGTGCCTAACGATCCGAACAATAAATGGATTTCATCTGTAGAATACAGAACGAAAAACTTTAATATACAAGATTCCCTATATGGTAATTTTATAAATAATGGATTTAGAGCTTACCTGTATGCTTTAAATGAAGCCAAAAAATCACAAAATTTTTCTGAAGCAGATAAATTATTAGAGGCTTTTAAGAAAACACAAAAACAGTATGGAGCAGCTGTTATGTTAAGTGATAAGAAAGTCAATACCGAAGTGTTATATAATAAATATGACATATTTAAAAAGCTGTTTAGCTGGTATATGTATGCAGGTTCTTTATTATTTGTCGTACTTATTATTCAAATTTTTAAAAGTAGAAGTAAGGCAATACAGGTCTCTGTTAATATATTTAAGATGATCATTCTTTTATTATTCTTATTGCATACGGCAGGTTTAATAACGCGCTGGTATATTTCCGGACATGCCCCCTGGAGTGACGCTTACGAATCTATGATTTATGTTGCCTGGGCCACCATGTTTTTTGGTTTGGCCTTTGGCAGAAAAAGTGATCTTACCATAGCTTCAACAGCCTTTGTAACTTCTATGATTTTAATGGTAGCTCATTGGAACTGGATGGATCCGGCTATTGCTAATTTACAACCTGTTTTAAACAGTTACTGGTTAATGGTACATGTGGCTGTTATTGTAGCTAGTTACGGGCCATTTACCTTAGGTATGATTCTTGGCTTTGTTGCTTTATTTTTAATGATCTTTACAAATAAGGAGAATAAAGATAAGATGTTGGTAAATATCAATGAATTAACAATAATAAATGAAATGGCTTTAACAGTAGGCTTAGTCATGTTAACTATTGGTAACTTTTTAGGTGGTATGTGGGCAAATGAAAGTTGGGGTCGCTATTGGGGTTGGGATCCAAAGGAAACCTGGGCACTTATTAGTATTATGATTTATGCCTTTGTTTTACATATGCGTTTAATACCCGGGCTTAGGGGTAAATGGTTATTCAACCTGATGGCTATTGTTGCCTTTTCAAGTATCATGATGACTTATTTTGGAGTTAATTTTTACTTGGCTGGATTGCATTCATATGCCAGTGGTGACCAGATTGTAAGTATCAAATTCATTTTTGGAGCGATCGCGTTTTTAGCAATCGTTGGATTTTTTGCTTATCGAAAATATGCTATATATTTCAAGAAATAAAGGTGAAAAGTATTTTTCAGGTTTTATATTGTTGTTTTCTAATAAATTCAATAAATTTTTTATGAGAAAATATTTTGTACGCCTGAGTGTTTTTTATAAATTGAACTCAAAATCATATAATTATGAATTTAATAAAAAAATTAGGGCTTTCTAATTTCTTAATGTTATTACTCTGTGTTTTGATCATTGTTGTAGCAGAAGTTTTGTTTTTAACTGGTGATCAAATACATGGCATATTTATAGGCTTATGGGCTCCTACACTTTTAGGGGTAATGATT
>DATCZQ010000017.1:0-13852 GCA_036525815.1 Yeosuana sp.
TTGTTTTTCCTGTAACTGTGCCCCTTATATCACTTAAAACATCATGCAACAAGGGGTTTAAAGGCAATAAATTAAATTTATTAAAAGCCAGATCTACATCTATATATGAATTGTTATTGGTTACATCAATATTTCCATTAACATTAAATGACTTGTATTCATCATCTTTGATTGTGACATCAACAAAATAACTTGTTAAATCTTTATTTCCTTTAATATTTGCATGAAAAGAGCCAAAATCAAAATTGTTCACTTTAAAATCATCAATTACAATGGTTGCATTTGGCAAATAATTCCCGTTTTTTTGAATTACATCAATGTCTCCATTTATATTTCCTACTAATGAAATACTATCAATTTCTGGAATAATGTTGGCAAGATCAACATCTTTGAAATTAAGTTTAACATCTTTTTGTGTACTATCTTTTATGAAACCTGAAAGTTTAATTTCTTCATTGATATGATTAATTCTGAATTTATCAATATTAAAATCAGTGAAACTTTTATTAAATGAGATTTTATTAAAATTATCTTTGTTCTCATTAATAAACCAAACATTATCTCTAATTGTTACATCAGATGTTTTAAAACCAACCACAGATTTATTCTCTGCATCTATTGTGTGGTAAAAACTTAAATTAAAAATATCTTTATTTTTTTTGCCTCCTTTAAATTCGGAACGCATAAATAAAGTGTCTTTAAGTGTTACATTGATAAGATTGAACTTTGAAACATTATAATACTTGGTGTATATGCTATCAACCTCTATATAGGTGTTAAAAAGTGGGTTGTCATTATCAACTTGTAACTCTATATTACTAGCAAAGTAATCCAAATATTTAAACTCAGGTGATTTAAATGTTAACTTGAATCCTTTTTCATTACTTTCAACTTGTCCTCTTATAAATGTGTTTTTTCCAAGCTTTATTTCAGGATAAAATACTTCTATAATTTTATTATAAATTTTAAAATTGAAATTTATGGACTGGTTCTGTTTTACTTTAGCAGGAATATAATTTGTATAAATACTTCCAATTGAATTTTCAAACAATTTGGCAATATCTTTAAATACAAATTGACCGCTCATAGCGCCTTCAATAATATCAGGAGAATTAATTTCCATGAATCTTATTTGATCTTCAAATCGAGATGAAACAGCAAATTCATCGAAAAAATAAGTATCATTCTGATTTTTATATGACGTATTTTTAAATGTTACCTGTCCGTAGGCATCATCTAAATCACTCGCATTCATATTCATTTTAACACTACTCTGAAAAATTGAAATAGTATCCTTTTTAACAAAATTCAATGCTTGAAGATTGGCATAATAAACATTCGCTTCGAAGTCATATTTTTTCATCTTTCCAGAAAAATCTACCAATCCGTTAAAGTCAAATTTTAGGTTATCATCACTGGCAATTAGATTTCCATCAAAAATTTTATTTCTAACATTCCCTGCTACTTTAATATTTTTATAATTATAACCATTGAATTCAATTTGGTACACATTTCCTTTAACTTGGGTATTAATCGTCTCTGATACAAAACCATTTCCATCGACATCGACATTTAAGGAAACTTTTCCGAAATTAGCATCATTAATAAGCAGGCCTAAATCAAAATCTTCGAATATTATATTTCCCTTATAAGAAGCATTGTCAATATTATTAACACGAGTCATTTTTAAATCAGAATTAACAATACCTAATTCCGTTTCGGTTACAACATTAGCAAAAATTGTTGAAGGTGTTATTTCTGATTGACCTATTAAAGTAAATTTGCCTAATCTGTCAAAAGAGGAAGGAATTGATGCCCCTAAAATATTTGGCAAAAGGGCTTTCAAATCTTTATATGTTGAAGTTAATTGACTGAATTTTGCCAACATATAAAAATTATTTTCCTCTTTATTAAATAAATTTTTAAAATTAAAGTCCCCTACTATTCTTGATCTAGAACTCGTATATAAATCTAAATTATTGGCATATAAATCGTTTAATGTGCCCGATAATTCAACATTAAATTTGGCATGTTGATTTTTACCAAATTCATTATAAAAAGTATTTAATTCATCAAGAAGTATATTGGCTTCTGTAAACTTTGCCGTGATTTTAACTTTATCTTCAAAAAACTTAAAATCTTCTCTGTTATATGAAAATATTAAATTTCCATTTAAAATAGAGTTTTCAGTTTTGATTTGGAGATTCTCAAACGTCATGGCTTCAAGCGTATATGAAAAATCTGTCATCATGTTTTTGATAGCAACGCCTCTGCTGTCCCTAAGCGCTAATGTGTTAATTCTGGCACTAACATCACTACCGCTTATTAAAAAATTAGTGGCATTAATATTTAAATTTTCTAATTCAAGTATTTTTGGATTTTTCTTGTTCTCATCAGATAATTTAAAAATGCCATCATAAATTGAAACATCACTTGATGACAATAAAAAACCACTCTTTTCTTTATTTGGATTATCATCATCAAACTTGGCAACAAAAACATCCAGATTAGTATCGCTTTCACCTTTATAGCGTTTTATATTAAAGACTAAACCATAAATATCAATGTCACCAAAAGCTAACTTTCCATTATATAAATTTCTAAAATTTAAAATGGAGGTGTTTAATTCGGTGATATTAATTAAAGTGTCTTGTTTAAAGTCTTCTATATAAATATTTTTAAGTTGAACATCGCCATTAAATTGTAATCCTACTCTATCAATATTTATATTAGTACCATAACTTGAATTGAGTTTATTCGTAGCATAGTTTCCAAGCCCAGTTTGAACTGCAGTAACAGATAATATCATCACCAAAATGATGAATAACAACAGTAAAATACCTGCTATTTTTGATAATATTTTTAGAAACTTTTTGATACTTGTTAAAGTTATGATTTTATTGAGAATGAATTACATTTGCATATACGAACAATTGAAAGTCACAGATTTCTAATTGTTTTCAAAATTAACAATTATTGTGCCTAATTCTTATTAATGACCAAACAAAATATTTATATACTTGGAATCGAATCTTCATGTGATGATACAGCTGCTTCTGTGATATATAATGGAAAGATTTTAAGTAATGTTGTAGCCAACCAAAAAATCCATGAAGAGTTTGGTGGCGTTGTGCCAGAATTGGCCTCTAGAGCCCATCAACAAAATATTGTTCCTGTGGTAACACAAGCAATTGCAAAGGCAAAAATTAACAAAGAGCAGCTGAATGCCGTCGCCTTTACGAGGGGACCGGGTTTAATGGGATCACTTTTAGTGGGAACCTCATTTGCAAAATCTTTGGCATTTGGTTTGAATATACCATTAATTGATGTGAATCACATGCAGGCACATATCTTAGCTCATTTTATAGATGAAGAAGGATTTAATAAACCTCCCTTTCCTTTTTTAGCAATGACCATTTCTGGAGGACATACTCAAATAGTAAAAGTAAATCACTATTTTGATATGCAAGTTATAGGGGAAACTATTGATGATGCTGTAGGAGAAGCTTTTGATAAAAGTGGAAAAATACTTGGCTTAGGTTATCCTGCAGGTCCTGAAATTGATAAGCTTGCTAAATTTGGAAATCCTAAAGCCTTTAAGTTTACAAAACCTAAAGTTGATGGTTTAAATTTTAGCTTTTCAGGACTTAAAACAGCTATTTTATATTTTATTCAAAAGGAAACAAAAGTAAATCCCAACTTTATTGCTGAAAATTTAAATGATATTTGTGCCTCTATCCAATTTACAATTATTGGTATTTTAATTGATAAATTAAAACTGGCTTCAAAAACTACTGGCATTAAACATATTGCTATTGGTGGCGGAGTTTCTGCTAATTCCGGGATAAGGCAGGCCTTAAAAGATGGTGAGCAAAAATTTGGATGGACCACTTATGTGCCGAAATTTGAATTCACTACCGATAACGCTGCTATGATTGCTATTGTAGGGTATTTAAAATATTTAGAAGGTGATTTTTCAGAACAAAATATAACGGCTTCGGCTAGGCTAAAGATTTAAATTAATGCAACTTTTCTACAATCCAGACATTACAGAACAGACCAAACAATTTTCTTTTGATAAAGAAGAAAGCAAGCATATTTTAAAAGTGTTGCGTAAAACAACTGGAGACCATTTATATATTACGAACGGCAAGGGTTGGTTGTTTACTGCTGAAATTGCCATTGCTGATATGAAAAATTGTTTGGTTACTATCACTAACAAAGAATTAAAACAGAAACAACAATATAGCCTTCATTTGGCAGTAGCACCAACTAAAATGAATGATCGCTATGAATGGTTTCTTGAAAAAGCTACTGAAATAGGGATAGACAGTATAACACCTCTTATATGCGAACAGAGCGAACGTAAAGTGATAAAAACAGATCGGTTTGAGAAAATCATTCAGTCTGCCATGAAGCAATCCCTTAACTGCTATCTTCCTAAACTAAACCATGCCATTTCCTTTAAGGAATATATAAATCAAACTTTTAAAGGGAAACTATTTATAGCACATTGTGAAGAAACTGATAAAAAATCTTTAAAACAAGAATTAAGACCTAAACAAGAGGTTACCATTTTAATTGGTCCTGAAGGCGATTTTAGTGTTAAAGAAATTGAAATGGCTATATTGCAGGGTTTTATTCCAGTAACTTTGGGGGAAACCAGATTAAGAACTGAAACTGCAGCTATAATAGCTTGCCATAGTGTCGCTTTTATTAATCAAGAATAGCAATAAATGAAACTATTTTATTCCGTTTTATTCCTAACCCTATATTCTTTAACGTTGCATGCTCAAGGCATCGCTTTGCTTAAATATAAAGGTGGTGGTGACTGGTATGCCAATCCTACTTCTTTACCCAATTTAATTACTTTTTGTAATAATAATATTAACACAAAAATTAGTCAAAAACCAGAAACAGTTGACGCAGGTAGTACTGATATTTTCCAGTATCCATTTATACATATGACTGGTCATGGCAATGTGTTTTTTAATCAAGACGAAGCCGAAAATCTTAGAAATTATTTAATCTCGGGAGGTTTTTTACATATTGATGATAATTATGGCATGGAACCCTATTTAACTAAAGAATTAAATAAGGTATTTCCTGAACAGGATTTAGTTGAACTTCCAGCAAGCCATCCCATTTTTAATTGTTTTTATAAATTTCCTAACGGCCTACCCAAAATCCATGAACATAATGGAAAGCGGCCACAGGCCTTTGGAATTTTTTATGAAGACAGACTCGTTCTATTATTTACTTTTGAAAGTGATTTGGGAGATGGCTGGGAAGACGAATTGGTACATAATGATCCTATTGAAGTAAGAGAAAAAGCTTTGAAAATGGGAGCCAATATTGTTAAATATGCTTTTGAAAACTAATAATTTTAATCTTATATAATTGCAACTCAATCATTACAGCACTAAGTTTACAAAACACATCTTTCCAATTACATTAGTGTCTGAAAATGTGACTAATGCCCCTAATATTGGAAGTTTATTTAGAATCGCTGATGCGTTTGGAATTGAAAAGTTAATACTTTGTGGTGATAATATTGCTCTAGGTAGAAAAACTGCCAAAACCTCAAGAGCAACCGAAAAAGTAGTTCATTATGAAATTCAAGAGTCTGCCACTGAAATTGTAAAATCATTAAAAAATAAAGGATACCAAATTATTTCATTAGAAATAACTGCTAATAGTAAATCTGTTCATAACTTTAAATTTTTAAAAAATCAACCAATAGCACTTGTTATTGGAGATGAAAATTTTGGTATTTCAGAAAGCATTTTAAATAGTTCTGATCAAATTGTTCATATTGATATGTATGGCCAAAACAGCAGTATGAATGTGGTTCAAGCTACTAATATAGCTTTATACGAAATCACTAAGCAAATTTTGTAATGCATTTTCATATATTTACTAAATGAATTCAAAAACTATAGCAAGTGGTATTTTAAGAGCTATTGGCATCGTCTTCGGAATAGCCTTATTCTTTTATTTTTTATATAAAATACAATCTGTTTTAGTCTATATTTCAATAGCTGTGGTTATTTCTCTAATAGGCAGACCTATTGTACTTTTTTTACAAAATCGATTAAAATTCAGAAATACTATTGCGGTTATTTTTACCATGCTGCTTTTAATTGGGGTTTTTATTGGTTTAGTACTGTTGTTTATTCCATTAATAGTAGAACAAGGGCATAACCTTTCATTATTAGATATTAATAAATTACAAACTAATATTGAAACATTATATCAGCAGATTATCTCCTATTTTAAAATAAGAAATGTCAATATTCAAGAATCATTTGAAAATTATGATTTACTTTCAAAAATAGATTATTCAATTATTCCAAATTTTTTAAATTCTGTTATCAGTAGTCTGGGAAGTTTTAGTATTGGCCTTTTTTCAGTGCTGTTTATTTCGTTTTTCTTTTTAAAAGACAGTCAATTATTTGAAAATGGTGTCTTAATATTTATACCTGAATCAAAAGAATCTTCGTTAACAAATTCTTTCCATAAAATTAAAGATTTACTCTCCAGATATTTTGTTGGACTTATATTTCAAATTCTAATTTTGTTCACAATTTATACAGTAGGTTTACTTATTGTTGGTGTTGAAAATGCGGTAGTCATTGCCTTCTTATGTGCATTACTTAATCTCATCCCCTATGTTGGCCCAATGGTTGGAGGATTCTTAATGCTAACTTTAACGATGACCAGTGCGCTGGGAAATGAAATTAGTAATATTATTTTTTCGAAAATTATTTGGGTTTTAGCCGTTTTTATATTTGGACAACTTGTAGATAATTTTTTTAGTCAGCCTTTTATTTTTTCCAAAAGCGTCAAATCACACCCTTTAGAAATATTTTTGATCATTTTAATTGCCGGCTTACTGTTTGGTATTGTTGGACTCATTGTTGCGGTTCCTGCCTATACTGCTATTAAAGTAATTTTAAAAGAGTTTTTATCTGAAAACCAAATTGTCAAAAAACTAACCAAAGATTTATAATTATTGTTTGAATAAAGCTATTTTAAATACTGAAATACAGAGTTTTATAAATAATAATTTAGACTCAAACATTACTTCAATTTTATTAAAAGGAACTTCTTTCTCATATATAGATATTAAAGAGATTATTGAGCAAATTGAGGCTAAAAAAAAATGTAAAAACAAATTAGCCACTTGGTTTCAAACTAAAAATATCTACTATCCAAATAAGTTAAACATTGAACAAACCTCATCTGAAGTTACAGCTCAATATAAGTCAAAATTAATTAAAGGAAATTCTTTAATAGATATTACTGGTGGTTTTGGTGTTGATTGCTTATATTTTTCAAAACATTTTAAAAAAATAGTGCATTGTGAGTTAGGCAAACATTTATCTGATATTGTCAAGCATAACTACTCTCAATTAGGCATCTTTAATATTGACACTCAAAATATTGATGGTATTCAATTCTTAAAAGAAAACAATAAACCGGTTGATTGGATTTATGCAGACCCGTCAAGACGACATGACAGTAAAGGAAAAGTTTTTTTTTTAAATGATTGCTTGCCTAACATTCCTTCGCAATTAGACACCATTTTCAATTACACAAAGAATGTGATGATTAAAACATCACCTCTCCTTGATTTAACCATAGGAATTAATGAATTAAACTATGTAAAATCAATTCACATTGTCGCCATAAACAATGAAGTAAAGGAAATATTGTGGGTTCTGGAAAAGGATTTTTTGGATGAGATCTCTGTAAAAACAGTAAATATTTTTAAAGAAGAAGTCATTGCTTTTGATTTTTTACTGAATGACGAAAAAAAATACAGCTCAGAGTTTTCACTGCCTCTCACCTATTTATATGAGCCCAACGCGGCTATTTTAAAGGCGGGTGCATTTAATACAATTACCCAGCAATTTGAAGTTTTTAAACTTCATAAAAACTCGCATCTATATACTAGCCAAAAACTGATTGATTTTTCGGGAAGACGATTTAAAATAGAAGACGTCTTACCTTATAATATAAAAGGCTTAAAAAAAGTAGGCTTAAAAAAAGCCAATATTACTACAAGAAATTTTCCTGAAAGTGTTCAACAACTTAGAAAAAAATTGAATATCAAAGATGGTGGTGAAAAGTACTTGTTTTTTACTACAGATAAAGATGACAGCCGTATTGTTATTATCACCTCAAAAGTGTTATAAAAGCAAAGAGGACAAATAACAATATCCTTCCAAAATTGTTACCTGTCCTTTAATAATTGCTATTAACATTAAGTTGCACAAAATTAACTTAATAGTATAAGAAAAAACATGACAAATGTTATCTTTTAAATATTTTATTCGTGCAAAACCAGAAAAGGAATATCGGTATGATAACTAATTTCCTTTATGGTTGGATGGAATAGTATACGCTGAAAATAATTCAAATTTTTTGCAACCATCGTAATTAAATTAACATTTCTTTTCTCCACAAAGGACTGTATAGCAGATTCTAAACTATTATTTATTAAGTGATGAAATTTAAAATTATTATTGGCAAAATAGTCTTCTAAGTATCCTTTATTTATTTGTTGATCTAAATTTAAGGTGCCCCCCTTTTTATTAATATGTAAAATATTTATAGAGGCTTGGTATTGATCTAAAATATCTAATATAGGCTGTAATAATTCAATGGAATAAAAAGATGAAAAATCAGTAGGAAATGCAATTTCTTTTGGCTTAACATATTTAGCATTTTCAGGAACTACCAAAGTTGAACAATGAACCCGTGTCAGGACATCGCCCGTATTACTTCCAACAATAAGTTTTTTTAAACCTGAAGCCCCCTTAGTTCCCATAACAATAATATCTATTTTCTTTTCAGATACATGTTTTCTAATGGAATCTATAAAATAATTATAATCAGTCAGTGTAAAAAACTTATGCTTCTCATTATTTGAAATACTATTTATGCGGTTTATAGCCTCTTTTAATTTGGCATTTGCAGGTTTTATAAAAGCTTCCTCGATTACTTCCTGAGTAGGCATGTATGTTGTTTCTGCAACAACAAGGGTGTTTATAGTATTAACATGTAATAAATAGAAATTACAACATGAATTTTCGAAAAATTTTATGGCATACTCAACGGCGTTCCATGAGTTTTTTGAGAAATCAGTAGGTATTAAAATGTTTTTCATTGACTTGACCCTAATCAAAAACAAAAATATGTTTAGACAGCATCACAAAAAATGATATAAATCATATTAATGTACTTTAAAACAAAACTTAATTTATTTGTTGAAGTTTTTCGATGTCTAAAATCTTAATATTTCTAGCCTCAATTTCTATAAGACCATCCTTCTTAAAACTAGACAGGGTTCTAATCAAAGTCTCTGTTGCAATGCCTGCAACACTTGCTAAGTCATTTCGGGAAATTCTAATTGCTTCCCCCGATTTATTATTTAATTTTTCGGCAAATTTTAATATGGTAGAGGCTGTTTTTTTATTGACGGAACTATAAGCCATGTCAATTAATTGATCTCTTGCTCCAGATAAATTATCTGTTAACAACTGGATTAGTTCAAGCGTTATTTTATGATTATTATCTAATACATCTTTAAGTTCTTGTTTTGAAACACCCACTAACTCAGTATCCTTTATTGCAGTAGCTGACTCTTGATAAGGAATATTTTGAGTAAATGACGTATATCCAAAAAGCTCATCCTCTTGATATAAGTTAGTAGTAAGTTCCTTACCGTCATTATCAAACTTAAAGTTTTTCACCACACCTTTTCTTATAAGGTAGATGTAATTAGAGTTGTTCCCTTCTTCATAAATAATATCTCCTTTTGAATACAAAAATACTTTACCATTATCATCAAAAAAATTTTTTAAATCATTGAGTGTTTTCATTTCGTCATTGAAAACATTTTCTTCTTGAAACACCCCGTTATTCTCCCTTTCTTCATTAAGAATCGCCGCTTTTGCAATTCTACTTTCAATAGCGCTTATTAATTCCTCTTCATTAAATGGTTTTGTAATATAATCATCTGCACCAAGATTCATACCTTTTCTAATATCCTGACGCTCTGTTTTAGCCGATAAGAATATAAATGGTATATACTTAGTAATATCATTTTTTGACAAACTTTCCAAAACACCATAACCATCAAGTTCAGGCATCATAATATCGCATACAATAATACTTGGTAAATACTTTTTAGCAACCTCAACTCCTGCCTTTCCATTTGAGGCCGTTTCAACTTTATAACCTGATAACTCTAAAAGCTCAGCAGTATTCTCTCTTAAAACTATATCGTCTTCTATTAGTAATATTTTTTTCATTTTATAGCTTTGTTTGGAATGGTAACATTAAACTTAGTACCCACATTTTCTTGGCTTACAAATTTAATTTTACCTCCTAAATTTTCTAAATGTGTTTTTACAATATTTAATCCAATGCCTGTTCCTTGCGTAAGTAAGGCATTTTCAGCTCTAAAATAGCGATTAAAAATGTTTTTTTGATCTTTTTCAGGAATCCCTATGCCTTCATCTCTAATTATAAAGGTAGTATTCTCATAATCTTGAATCACATCAATGTCTATTGAAGTATTTTCTGGTGAATATTTTAAAGCATTATGCACTAAATTAGATAGCGTCAATTCTACAATTTTTTCATCTTGAAACAAGTACATGTCATCTATATTGTCGGGATAATTAATTCTTTGACCTTCTTTTAGTAACAAATTACAATTATAAACCACTTCATTAATTACCTTACTCAATTTAAAATCCTTATAATTATATTTAATTTTACCTGTTTCAAGTTTATCAATTGATAAAAAGTCATTCAAAATATTATTCAGGTAATGCACTCTATCTGTAATGGTTTTTATGTGTTTATCTCTGTTTTCCTGTTGTTCAGTTAATTTGTATTTTCCAAGTAGCATGGTTGATGTTAAGATGCCACTTAAAGGGGTTTTAAACTCATGAGACACTAATGATAAGAATTTCGTTTTTAACTCATTAAGTTCAATTTCTTTTTTTAATGCTATTTTAGTTTTTAATTCTGCTTCAATTCGCCTTTTATTTTCAGCTTCAAGTCTTGTATTAACAGCTTTTAATTCATCAACTGCATTAATAAGTTCGCGAGTTCTTCTTAAAACCTTTTCTTCTAATTGCAAGTTTAAATCTAATATTTGTTGTTCCTGCTTTTTTCTTATAGAAACATCTATAACCAAGGCCATCACATAAGTTTTGTCATTAAATTTAAAAGGATTTAGCCCTATTTCTAACGGGAAAACACTCATATCTTTTCGCAACCCATTGAGGTCACGTCCAATCCCCATTTTTCTACTTACATTTTGGTGTATAAAACCTTTCACATGTTGCCCATGTCCCGCATGATAGTTTTTTGGAATCAAAATATTAAGTTCCTTACCTAAAAGCTCTTTACTTTCATAGCCAAACATTTGCAAGGCTGAAGCATTAGTTGCCACTATATTTTGAGCCTCATCAACAACTACAACACCTTCAGAAACTGCCTCAAAAAGTAAATTAAAAACATGCTGATCCTTTTGAAACATTAATAATTGGGTTTAAAATTTAAAAGCCCAAAAATACAAAAAAATATAAACTCATATCACATGATGGTGGTTAACAAATGTTAAATATCAACATAATGATAGCATCCTGTTTTTTAAACTTTAATATAACCAAAATTATATGTTCAGAGTCAAATTCTTTCTGTTTTATCTTAGCATTTAAGTTTAAAGTTAAGTCTAAAACGATTATATTTATAATTTAAACTGAAATAATATGTCTGAAAAAATAGATAATAAAGAATCTTTACAAATTCTTAGCAATAATTACATTGGTCACTTGGCATATATATCAAATGACACGCCTTATATTTTACCTATTACTTATTATTATGACGCCAAAGAGAATACTATCCTGAGTTATTCAAGTGAAGGACATAAAATTAGCGCCATGCGCTTAAATACTGCTGTTTCCATTCAAATTGAAGAAATTGAATCAATAAATAGCTGGAAATCTGTTCTTATAATTGGCGATTTTGAAGAGCTTAAAGGAAGTGAAGCTAAAATGCATTTGCATAATTTTGCACAAAATGTAAAGAATATTATATCCAAAAAAGAAGCAATTCACCACGAGTCGATTAACTCATTTACAAGTAAGCTGGAATCTGATTCTATTCCTATAATCTATCGTATTAACATTCAAGAAATTATAGGTAGAAAAAAACTGCCATAATTTTTTTACATAAAACTCAACTTTGCATCAAGAATTAAAGCTAATTTCTTTATTGATAGAACATAGTATTTTTCCAAATAAAGCATAAGTTTTCATTTATAATAAAATGCTGACAAAAGTCATATTTATCCTAAATACCATACTGTAAATTTGCATAAAAAATAACAAAAACCATATTAAAATAATTATTGACTAATTAAAAAACTGATGTTTTTTTAATATGTTTTGCAAATTTTATAATTATGAAATCATTCTATCTACGATTACTTTTATTTAGTTTTTCCACCATGATGTTCTCACAAGCTGGACACATAATGCAAGGTATTGGTGCTGTTAATATGTCAATGGGGGGTGCTTCAACCGCACAGCCATTAGATATTTCCGGTGCCATGCAATGGAACCCTGCAACGCTTTCTGTTTTTGACAGCAAAATTTTAAAACTTGACGTCGGATTATTTTCATCTTCACCAGAATTATACTCTTCATTACCAGCCGGAATGCTTGGGCCAGGAGCTCCAGGAGTTAGCGGTATAACTAAAGATGATAGAGGTATCTCTTTAATGCCTGCATTAGCCATGGTTTGGGGTAAAGAAGGAAGTAAACACACTTTTGGAGTTTCTGCTTTTGGTATTAGTGGTTTTGGAGTGACTTTTCCAGAAGAAGCCAATAACCCTTTAAGCCCTGACTTTAATCCAATTGAAAATTCTAATCCAATAAATTACCCTCAAATGGCAAGAGGATTCGGACATATTGAATCTGATTATATGTTATTACAAGTTGGAGCTACTTGGGCTTATCAATTAACAGATAAATTTTCTGTTGGTATTCAACCAACTATTAATTATGCTGCATTAGAGTTAGCACCAAACCCAACGGCTAATCCAACAATAGCTGGATACCCTACAACTGATAAACCAAGTGCCATAGGTTTTGGGGCTCAATTTGGGATGTTTTATGATTCAGGTCATGGTTTAAAATTAGGAGCATCTTATAAAATGCCTCAAACATTTTCTAAATTTAAATTCACTAACACCTATTTAGATAACAGTACTTCTGAAAATGAATTTCAAATGGATTATCCAGGCATATTATCTCTTGGTTTAGGATATTCAGCAGGTGATATTGATTTCGCTTTTGACTTTAGAAGAGTAGATTATAAAAATACTGCAGGTTTTAAGAATACAGGATGGACTCCAAAAGCTTCAGTTGCTGGATTTGGATGGAAAGACATTTCAATCTTATCTGCAGGTCTTCAATATAAAGGAATTAATAAATTACCATTGCGTATAGGATACACATACAGCTCTAACCCAATTCCAGAAGAGGTAACCTTTTTTAATATTCCCGCTACAGCCGTTATTAAAAACGCTTACCAATTTGGCCTAAGTTCTATAGTGAATGAAAATTGGAAACTAGATGCTGTTTACCATTATGGAGACAGTGATGGATCAACAGAAGGCCAAATACTTTCTCCTGATATGATTTCTCAAAATAATCCATTAGGAGCTATTCCAGGTTCAAAATTGTCTTATCAAATGACAACCTCCATGATTCAGTTTGGTTTAAGCTATACATTTAATAAATAAGGCAAGCGTTAAAGT
>DATCZQ010000018.1:0-4557 GCA_036525815.1 Yeosuana sp.
AGCTCTGGAAATCATTGCTGACATCTCTGCGGCGGGTAATCCCGCTCCTATATCTTTAACGGCATTGATGATACTTGGACCTACAACAGCAAATTCGCCTCCGGCTGATGGAATGGCAAAATTGGTTATGCCTCCGGTTAGATATGCGAAAAATGCATAGGAATCTATGGTGGCCACTGAGGACATCATCTGCGCTAATTTCTCACCAAGTCCCGTATATAACATGATACCCATGATGCCTGCATAAAACGGATACTGATACAAAATACCTGAAATATTACCACTTGATCGTTTCATGGCAATTACGTAGCGCATGGGTGTTTTGTGAAGTAACATCCCAAAAATCAAAAATATAAATATCATAATATTGAAATTCAGTTCAAAGCCATTGGTGTAAAAATGAAAGAGGATATAGGTTAGACCCATAATTACGATTATGCCTTGTAATAAGAAGCCATTATTTAATCGGTCTGAAAATGAAGGTGTCTTTAGATTAAAACTTAGGGCTTCTTCTTTTATGGAAAGTTCTTTTATGCCATTGGTAATTTCTAGCATATGGTTTAATTCTTTAAAGTTGTTGCTTTTTGGAATTAAGAAAAGAATCAATAAAGGAGCAAAAACTAGAAACACAACCATCATCACTATATTTAAGGAAGAACCAAGTGTTACCGTGGTAGGTATTGTTTCTGATAAAATGCCAGCTTTTATTAAATAATTGCTTTTTGTACCTAACAATAGGGGTATAGAACTTGATAAACCAGTAACCCAGCTACCCCCTCCAAAATAGACACAAGCAATTAAAAACGGATAATTAACCCCTTTAATTCTAAGTGCTAATTCTCTGGCTAAAACACAGGATATTACTATCCATCCAAAGCTAATCATATTCAGCATGACACTAGAAAAAACAACAAAAAAGTAAACTTGCCTTGGTGTTTTTATTAGGAGAGTAAGTTTGTCAATACCTTTTTTGATAATAGGTGAAATAGCTATGGCATAACCAGTGATGATAATGAGTACTATTTGCATTCCAAACTCCATTAAAGACCAGAAACCATCATACCATGATTCTATGATGTGTAAGAGTGAAGCATGAAGCCAAAAATAGGCTATTAAGGCTGTTATTAAGGTAAGTAGTATGGCAAAAACAAATGCATCAGGCATGTATTTTTGAAACAAAACTGTTAATTTTTCACCTAGTTTGGTTATCATTTGGTTGGTTGATAGGTTTTATAAATGTAATCAGAAAGTTTTATTGTCTACATCTTTTATAAATTTAATTAAACCTTTAAAATAAGTTTCAGGGTCATCATATTGCGAGCAATGAGCGCCATTGGTAGTTACACTGCGGCCTCTTTGTACTTCAGTGCTCATCCATTCCATATATTTAGGATCCATGGTATCATATTTTCCGCCAATCATGAGGGTTGGGATACTTAATTCTTTGAGTCTGTTGGAAACATCCCAGCCTTTTAAGGTGGCATTACCAGTGACCCCAAATTCACTATAACCTTGCATATAGATATATATGTTAGGGTTGAGGTGTGAAAAGGCACGATTGATAAATTCTGGCCATTCATTTAAAGGAAGATGTAACACATGTTTGGTATAGTAATATTGAGTCACTAATTCAGCGTATCTTGGATTTGAAAAATCTTCTTTGGATTCCATGTCCTTAATTTCTTTGTACACTTCTGGTGGTAGCTCAGGTCCTAATACTTCGGCTGCATATTTTTCATAGGCTGGTATGCTTGCCATCATATTAGAGATAATCAAACCTTTTAGATGTTCTTGGTATTTTAATGCGTATTCCATGGCCAGTATGCCTCCCCATGATTGACCAAAAAGGTAGAAATTACTTTTGTCCATATGTAATGCCTTTCGGACTTGCTCAACTTCTTCAACAAAATGTTCTGTTGTCCAAAGGGTTGAATCATTCGGTTTGTCGCTGTAGTAAGAATCCAATTGATCATAATAAATATACTCAATACCTTCTTTAGGTAAATAACCATCAAAATTTTCAAAGAATTCGTGGGTACCTCCCGGTCCTCCATGAAGCAACAAAACTTTTATTTTCGGATTGTTCCCAACCCGCTTTGTCCACACATTAAAAGTGCCTTTAGGAGTAGTAATAGGAATCATTTTAATGCCACCAGTTTTTTGGTCATCACTTTTTGAATAATCCAAATAACTTGGATCACATTCTTTTTCTATAGGAACTTGTTTTTTTTCATTGCAACTAACAAGAAGAAGTAATGATAATAGAAGATAAAAAAAGGTATTTTTCATTGGGTTTATTTTATTGGTTATTTTAATTCATTTGCTTTTAAAACACGTAACAGGTTTTTACCTAATATTTTATTAATTTCTTGCTGGTTATACCCTCTTTCAACTAAAGCTTTTGTTATAAGAGGATAAGTTGATACATCATCTAATCCTTGAGGTGTCAGATTAATACCGTCAAAATCTGAACCAATACCAACATAATCAGTACCAACTAATTTTACTATATAATCAATATGGTCAATGAGCATGGATAATGGAGGACGCATAGCCGTTGATTCGTCAGTGTATTTTTTATAAAGGTAATCCATAGAGTACCACTCATCTGTTCCGCTTTTCATTAATGAATCCAATTCTGCCTGATGCTTTGCTAAAAAGGCTTTTTCTTTTTCCTCAAAACCGGGGTCAATAAAACCCGGATGAAAATTTACTTGTATAACCCCACCATTTTTAGCAATGGCTTTTATTTGTTCATCATTTAAGTTGCGTTGATGCTTGCATAAGGCATATACAGAGCTATGTGAAGCTATTATAGGTTTTGTAGTTGTGTTTATAACGTCTGAAAATGTTTGTACACCCACATGACTAACATCTATCATCATTCCCAATTGGTTCATTTTATGAATGACTTGTTTTCCAAAATCCGTTAGGCCTTTATGTTGTAAATCTTTTGTAAATGTCTCATCAAAAGCACTGGTAGCCCAATCTGTTGAATTGTTCCATGTAAGGGTCATGTATCTTGCGCCACGATTATATAAAACTTCTAATTTTTCTAAATCATTTTCTATCATGTGTCCACCTTCAACCCCAAACATAGCCGCTATTTTGTTTTGCTTTACTGCCTCTAGTAATTCTTTGGTATTGGCAACTTTTACTATTTTATCTGGATTTCGTTTGACTACTACATCCAAAGAATCCATTTGTAGATTGGCATAATTAAAGGGATTCACTTTAGTCCCATCACAAAACACAGAAAAAATTTGAACATCAAGACCTCCTTCTTTCCAGCGGGTTAAATCACTATGGGTGGTTCCTTTTAAGTCGTTATCCATTAATAAACCCTGATCCACTGTTTTCATCAAGATATCATTGTGAGTATCTATTAAAATGGCATTAGTATGAATTTCTTTATAGGTTTGAGCCATAGATTGCTGTGTAAAACTAAGAATGATGATTATGATTTTTATTTTCATTTATTTTTGAATTGAACTATTGATGTTGAGGTTAAATGTAACATATGATTTAGAGAAAAGTAAAAAAATGGTTGTTTAATTATATACAACCAGATCTAATAACTCATGCGCCATTTGCATGAATTGCTTCTAGAATGATACATTTAGCGGGCATTTAAACCAAAGTCTTGCTCAACAGATTGATACCAGTCTTCATCACTCGCAGCATTCCAGTCTATCCATTGTTCATCAGACATGGAAGCACGCCATTGTATAAATGGTTCTGAATCTGGCCCTACTGGATGTCTTAATTTCCAGGTGTTACTTTCTGAGATCTCCAATATTTTTTCAGCTACCAGAGTTGGCGGCGTTGGTGTCTTAAGTGAGGCTGCAAAAAGACCTCCAAAACGGTTAACCTGAGGATATATGGAATTAACGTTACTAGCTTTTTTAATATCCTGAGCCATTTGTGTATTTATAATACCGGGTTCAACTATGGCCACTCTAATATTAAATGGTTTTACCTCCTGTGCCAAGGCTTCACTAACTGCTTCCAGGGCAAATTTACTCGCCGCATAAGCACCTAAGGGACTGTTTGAAATATGACCAGCAACTGAGGCCACATTTATAATACAGCCATTCCGATTCTTTCTCATTATAGGAAGCAAGCTTTTAGTGCATCTGAGTACTCCAAAATAATTGGTCTCCATAATCGATTTAAAATCCTCCATGCTCAATTCTTCTACAGAGCCGTGACGTTCTATTCCAGCATTATTGACTAATACATCTACTTTGCCATGTTCATTAATGATGGCCTCTATGCACTTTTTTACTGATGCATCAGAGTCAACATTCATTTCAGATATGCTAATATCAAGCGATTCATTTTTTATTATTTCCTTTAAATCACTGGCCATTGCAGTATTGCGCATCGTGGCAAATACTTTATAGCCGGCTCTTCCAAAGGCAAGAGCCGATTCAAGGCCAATACCTTTACTTGTTCCTGTTACTAAAACTGTTTTCATTTTTGGTTGGTTTTATAGTGTTTTTTTATTTCTTGCTGATATCAGCCAGTTTTTTGGTGTCAACATACTGTTGAAAG
>DATCZQ010000019.1:0-25612 GCA_036525815.1 Yeosuana sp.
TTATGTAACGGGCTAGCTGCGTAAAGTAACATACGTGCTTTTAATGCTAAAGCGGCACCTTTGGTGGCACGACCAGTTTCTGATGCTGAAGAAAAACCATCATAATCTTCTGGTAATTCCGCCGAAATGGCATCACATTCACTAACTATAAAATTAACAACATCATTAAAAGTGCTTTGTTGAGCGTTTATTGCTTCATCAGGTGTTAATACATCGGTTACTAATGGTACGTCTTTATACCTTTTTACAAGCTCAAAGTAAAAGAAAGCTCTTAAAAAGCGAGCCTCATACTTGTAGT
Source organism: Yeosuana sp. (assembly GCA_036525815.1). GTDB lineage: Bacteria > Bacteroidota > Bacteroidia > Flavobacteriales > Flavobacteriaceae > Yeosuana. The sequence continues at coordinate 299 of DATCZQ010000019.1, forward strand.
TATTGAATTGTTCAATAATTTCGTCATAATCTAGGTTGTACTGATCTTCTAGAAATTCTTGCCCTTCGGTTTCTTTAAGAAACATGTTTACCGCGCGAATACCAGAATACATGCTACCCCAAACATTATCTATAGGTTGGAGCGCACTAAAACGACCTTCATTGAATCTTTGAATATCTGATAAATCCAACACGTGTTCAGCCTCATCGGTTGCAGATGAACGCATTGCCCCATCCACACTGTTAAAGTCTGTAGGGAGATAGCTATATATACCCGTTAAAAAGTTTTTAGCGCGGTTAAAATCAGTAAATACATCATCTTTTCGGTTAAAGGATGTTTCATCATAGTCTAAATAATTACAACTACTAATTGTAAAGAAAAGTATAGTGATGAGTCCGTAATTTATATGTTTTAGTATCTTCATAGGTACTTATTTTTTAAAATTCAAATTTAACGCCAAGGTGGTAAGAGGCAAGCGTTGGATAACCAACACCTGTTGCTTCTGGGTCTGTAACCCTTACTGCATCAAAAGAGAATACATTCATACCTCGCCCGTATATTTTGGCTTTTTTTATTTTTAATTTGCTCACTAAACGTTCTGGAAAATTGTAATACACCTCAAAACGCCTTAGCTTTAAATAATCTCCTCGTGTTAACCAAATATCGTTTTTACGATAATTATTAGCATTTTCTAACAACGAGAGTCTAGGCAATGTTGCTGTTTGAGATGTTTCTGGAGTCCAGCTATTCGCTGCGAAATTAGAAATTGTATTATTACCCCTTAGTGGCCAAAAAACACTTTTTGTATTTAAATAGAGTGTTTGATTCGCTATACCTTGAAATAACACATCTACTCCAAAGCCATGCATCTCATAACCAAAGTTTAAGCCATAGTAAATTTCTGGATAAGCGTTGGCGTAACCAAGAGGTACTACATCGAGATTATCAATAACCCCATCATTGTTTTGATCCTTATACTTAATGTCTCCTGGTCTCACGTCAGAGAATAATTGTTGTGGGCTATTATCTATATCAGCTTGGTTTTGAAAGAAACCAAGAGTTTGTAACCCGAATTGCTGTCCTATTGAATTGCCTGTTTCCTTTAAATAATCATAAGGTTGGAATTCCTCATTCATCTCTATAATTTCATTTTTAGCAAAGGTAAAATTCCCTCCTATGAAGTATTTAAAATCACCAACCTCTTTTTTCCATAAAAGTGATGTTTCAATACCTTTGTTTATTACTTCACCAGCATTTTCTATGGCTGTATTAACGCCTATTAAAGAAGGTACGGCACCATTGGTTTCAACAAGAATGTTTTCACGTTTGTCATAAAAAGCATCTACGGTCATTGAAAGTCCTCCGAATAATTCCAAATCAATTCCTATATTGGTTTTTATAGAGTTCTCATAAGTTAATCCTTGCGAAGCTAAGCGCCCTTCTCTGATACCACCAAAACTATTATTGTTATTATTAAAATAATAACCACCACCACTACCAAATGCTTGGTCAGCTAGGTTTGCAGGCATAATATTATTGCCACTCATACCCCAAGATGCGCGTAACTTTAAATAATCTATTGTTTTGCTATCTTTTAGAAAACTTTCTCGATTGACTATCCATCCTGCAGAAATAGCAGGAAAAAAACCAAAACGTTCACCATCAGGCAAAAAATTGTTTCCGCTATAAGATAAGACTCCATCAATAAAATAGCGGTTTTTATAGCCATAACTTGCTGTGGCTAAGGCATTTTGGCGCAGAAACGTGTTGTACTGTCCATCTCTTACGCGTTTATCCTGATGATACATTACCGAAGTATTAAGTTCACTATCATTCCATGATGTTTCATAGTTTACCTTACCGTACAGTGTTGCATGACGAATTTGATCTCCAAAACCATCAGAATAGTTTAAATCTGTTTCACTACCATAAATGTTTGAAATAGTATCGTTAATGGCTCCTGTTACAAGGCTTCTTGTAAACGATAAACTTTCGTATAAGAATTCACGTATTTTGCTCTCTGTATAGCTTACTTCATTATCATAGGCTAATGCTACTTCGGCCGACAAACCTTTTAACACGCCACTCAAATCTTGAGTTATTTGACCATCGGCCATGATTTGCCTGCCATTGGGTTGACGTACACCTGTAGAAGAAACTAAAGCAACCGGGTTGTTATCATAAAATTCTGTACCACCCCATTCTCCGCTAGGTGTTTTTACAGGAAATGCTGCTGAAGGCACGCTGTAAAGCGCATTCATCACACCGCTCACTCTGGCGCCTGGTTCTGTACGGCCATCTATGTTTCCAGCGACATTAACAATGAATTTTGTTGTATTTGTTAAATTAATATCAAAGTTTGTTCTAAAGTTAAAACGGTCATATTTTAATTGACTATCATAACGTTTATCAAGATTGGTGTTATCAAATAAGCCTCTTTCATTTTGATAATTTACTGAGGCAAAATACTTAACATTATCTCCTCCGCCTGAAAAGCTGGTATTAATGTTTGTTGTCGTTCCAAAATCTCTAAAGGTCTCGTCAAACCAATTAACGTTTGGAAGCAAAAATGAATTCTCATTAGTTTGAAATCCATATAGGTCTTGATCGGAATATACAGCAGCGTTCCCATCAAGAATACTGGCTTGATTCACAGCTCTGGCATAATCATAAGACCCTAAGAACTCTGGTTCACGAAACGGAAAATTCCAGCCTTGATCATAGGAAACGTCTACTTTAAATGTATTAGATTCACCCCTCTTTGTGGTTACTAACATGACGCCGTTAGCTCCTCTCTGTCCATATCTGGCCAATGCTGTTCCATCCTTTAATACCGAAACACTTTCAACATCTGCAAGCGCCAAGGATGACAGATCTCTTTCAAAACCATCAACAATTACCAATATAGTATTGTTATTCATGGTACCCCTGCCTCTCATATACAGACTAGGATTTCTGTTCCAGGGCTCACCACCATTTTGAAGCACCATAAGACCTGCAAGTTGTCCGTAAAGACTTTCTGTTGGATTATTTAATGAACTTTTCTCCAGCTTATCTGAGTATACAATATCTATAGATGATGTAACCTCCTCAGCAGGCTTTGATATGCCAAACCCGAGGTTAATTCGCTTATCTGAATTGCCCAACTGGACTTTAACTACGTCAGATTTAACCTCAATAGTTTTTTCCATTTTATTTAGGGACAATTTTATGAACCCATTTAAAGGGCTATTTAATGTAGCATAGCCCGATTTATCTGTTTTTGTGAATTCTAAAGCATTTTCAACTGACTGGATAACGACCCCTTCCAAAGGAAGGCCGGAGTCATCGACTACAGATATAACTACTTCTTTTGTCTGTCCTGTAACAACTTGAGCAAAAAAGACCAAAACAATTATGCAGAAACTCTTGATTAATCTATGATTTACAGTTTTTAAAACGTTTTGTAAACTGATAAAAGTAGAATTCTGAAAATGGCTGCCTTTAATGATACTGACATTTAGTTGTTCTGTTTTGTTTTTTTTCATTTGATAGTGATTAGTATGTATTCAAATTGTAGTTATTCCCATCCTGGATTTTGTACCAAGCCATAGCCTTTATTGATTTCGTCTGGCGGGAATGCACTTAAATAATATTTTGGTGAAAAGTTGTTTTTCCAATAACGTTCAGGAAGTTCAAAAGTTTCATAGCTTAAAACACCACTTTCTAATGTTGTATTAACTCCTTCTATGGTTTTTGTAAAAGCATCTTCCATTTTCCATCTTATAACATCAAACCAACGCACTTCTTCGAATCCAAACTCTAAGGCTCTTTCTGTTAATACGGCTTCACGAAATGCTTCCTTAGATAGGCCTGGAGTAAGATCGTTAAGCCCTACACGATTACGTACTTTGTTAACCGCTGCATAGGCCTCTGCTGTTGGGGCACCATTAGCTTCATTTATGGCTTCTGCATACGACAGGTAAATTTCAGCTAAACGTAAATATGGCCATTGCACTATAGATTGTACAGAAGTAGCATTATCACCTTCTAAATAAAATTTTCTAACGCCAAAGCCAGATTTTGTTTTACCAGTTCCCAAATTTCTTCTTTCGCGACCACCAATCCATAATTCTGCTGGTCGTCCTCTATAATTATCACCATTAACCAATACCGTTTCATATAATCTGGGGTCTCTATTGGCCCATGGGTCGTTAGGATCCCATCCCGATCCAGCAGCGTCAATTGGTGTGCCATCTGCCATAGGGAACATATCTACATAACCTTTAGTAGGTAATGCTACTCCATAGTTACCACAGGCTTGGTAAAAGTAATAGCCAGTACCCCAATACCCAGTAGATCGAAATCTTGTTCGTGTACTAATTAAAATTTCACCATTACCTCGTTGGTAATACGCATCTTGAAAATCTTGTCTCGGATTTCCTGTATTTACGAGATCATAACCTCCAGATTCAGTAACGTCTAATGCCTCTTTTGCCGCTTGAGCAGCACGAGTCCATAAATTGGCATCATACCCGCCATGCCAAGTCATAAATTTATCTGAGGCTTCTCCAGCCATATAAGGCTGTGCATTATTGAATAAAGGACTCGCTCCAAATAAAAGTACTCTTGCTTTAAGACCCATAGCGGCGGCTTTAGTAAAACGTCCATCCCAGTTGGATAAATCTTGGACCGTTAAAGGCAATACTGGAATAGCCTCATCTAAAAGTGCCACAATGTTTTCCATAGTCTCTTTAGAAGTTCCTCTGGGCAAAACCGTACTTTCGGTTGGTGTATAAGCATGATCTACCCATGGCAAACCTCCATAATGACGGAACATATCGGTATAGTGGATGGCAATAATCATTTTTGCCTCTGCTTTCATTTGTTCTTTATATTCAGCAGAAGCATCTGGTACGCGATCAACATTCTCGATAATATTCCATCCAATTCTAATACCATTCCAACTATCCTCTTTGGTGTAATGGTATTTTGTGTTAGAGGCATCATTCTCAATAGCAGCGGTATATTGACCACTATAATAGTGCCTGTTAACACCTCCCCATGCTAAAAAGCTTTGGTGAAGATCAGTTAGAGAGGCTAATAAATCCATCCCCATTTTATTTGCTTTTGCATTCCAGCCTGTTTGTAAACCATAAGGTAAGGTGGTATATCCTTGCCATAAATAACGTTCAGATAACTCCAATGAATTAAATATGGTGTCAGCAGTAACATCTACACTAGGTTCTTTCTCAAGGAAATTGTTCCCGAACTCAACGGGTTCACAACTGTGTATAATCACCGCCAGAATAGCAATGATATAGATTAATCTTTTTGCTTTCATAGTTGTTTTTTTTTAATAATTAATTTAGTTTTTATCATAATAACCTTTTTATAGGAAATTCACTCTAACTCCAAAATTATATAATTTTGTAAGCGGATATTGTGAATCGTTTGCTGTTCTTGATTCAGGGTCGGTAATATCCAACTCAGAAATGGTGATAAGATTAGATCCATTCATAAAAGCTCTAAAATTACTTATACCCATATTTTTCAAGAAGGCACTTTTGAAATTATAGCCTATCTCTAAGTTTCTTAACCTTAAATAAGAAGCATCACGTAACCAAAAATCAGAATCTTTACTATTATTGCCGCTACCAATAAGGGTCATTCTAGGGTAGGTGGCCGTATTGGCTGTTTCGGGCGTCCAACGGCCATCGGCCATATACTGTAATAAAGAACGATTTAAAGTAGCGCCAAAGGCCACACGATAGGTCTCACCTAAGTATCTTGAAGTGTTTGTAGCACCTACCCAAGACATGGAAAAATCAAAATTCTTATATTCGAAACCTAAATTAAGACCAAAGCTGTTAAATGGGTATACGGGATAGCCAATAGCCTTTTGGTCATTTTGATCAATCACACCATCGCCGTTTAAATCCTTATAAACCATATCTCCAGGCTGCAGGTCATATTGATGATCTGGAAGTAGATCATTACCTGTATCGGTATCATTATAAAACTTGTCGAAAATATATCCAAATGGTTGCCCTACAGGCTTACCTGTTCTGTATAAATAATCTTCTGATTGAGGAACTTCATCCTGGAAAACAATTTTATTTTTGGCATGCGACATATTCGCATTTATCCAGTATCTAAAATCGTCATTAACTTGATGATTCCATTTAAGTTCCACTTCAAAACCTTTATTTTGTACTTCACCAATATTAACAGCTGGAAGATCGTAAGCTACAAACCCTGGTACAGTTCCCCTAAACGTTAGAATATCGGAACGATTTTCTATAAAGTAATCAGCAGTTATACTTAATTTACTTTCAAGGAATTTTAAATCGATACCATAATTTTGTTTTTCGGCTGTTTCCCAAGTTACATTAGGATTTCCAATTTGTCCTTCACTAGCAGCTTGCTGGTTAGTAGGGTTATCGGTTCCAAAACTATAGCCTCCATCTGCTGGGTTAAAACTATCCGGTAGATAAAGAAACCTATTTCCTCCAATTCTATCATTCCCAACCAGTCCATAAGACACACGTATTTTCATGAAATCCAGGAATGATTGATTTTCCATAAAGGATTCATTAGTCATAATCCATCCTACAGATGCCGCTGGAAAAACGCCAAAACGCTTGTCTTTTGCGAAATTCTCAGAGCCATTATAGCCTACACTTAAATCTAATAGGTAAGTGCTTTTAAAATCATAGTTTACACGTCCAACCAGCCCCACTAAACCACGTGGTATATCGGTAAATTGATCTGGATAATAGACTTTTTGTTGGTTGTAAAGAACTAAAGCTCCTACGTTGTGATTATCAAATTTATTCTTGTAGCTTAAACCTCCCTCTAAATACCAGTTCCTGCTTGTGCCGTAAGACTCGCCATAAGATAAGTTGCCATCAGAACCATTTCTTTGATAAACAATTTCTTCACTATTAGGATCTGCGTTTGGATCGATATCTCTAAGATATATAGGCGTGTAGCTTGCTACTGAACCATTGCGAGATTTCGTGTGTGTGTAATCTGTATTATAAGCAAGTTTAGTTCTGAATTTTAATCCTTTTATAAAATTAAGTTCTTGCTCTAAATCGATATCAAAATTAAGCCTGTTGTTCAAAATATTTGAAAAACCTCGGCCGTAAAATGGTTGTAAACCATCTTTTTTTTGATCAGATATATAGTCCGTACCAATTGTTATGTACTTCCCATCAACTATACCTGGGCCTGAAAAGGGTACCGACCAATAGATGTCTCTAAATAACTCATTAAAATTATTAACAGTATTGGGACGGTTAGTCACACCAACGCGCCCACCAATAGTTACCCCTAATTTAGTAGTATTTGTAATTTTAATATCTAAATTAGAGCGGTAATTGTATCGTTGGTAAGAAAAGTTATAATCATATTGTGAATCATAAGTTTTAAATAGCCCATCTTGATTCAAGATACCTAAAGACACAAAATATTTAACTTTTTCTGTACCTCCCGAAATATTAACGTTTCCCTGCGACTGATTTGCAGTGGGTTTTAAAAGATAATCCATCCAATCTGTATTTGGAAAGAGAATGGGATTTGAGCCTGTTCTAAAGGCCTCAAGAACTTCCGGCGTAAATTTAAGATTGTTCGGGTCAAGACTCGGATCATCATTTAATTGTGCTTCGTTATATCTTTGGGCATAGGTATAACTATCGGCAAAGTCAAGCAATCTTGTTGGTTGCTGAAGCCCTGTAGAAAAGCTTGATGATATTTTTGGCTTTCCAAGTTTACCTCTTTTTGTAGTTACTAAAATAACGCCGTTAGCACCACGTACACCATAAACCGCCGTTGCTGAGGCATCTTTAAGTATAGAGATGCTTTCAATTTCGTTAGGGTCAAGCGATGTAAACGATCTTTCTACACCATCAACAATCGTTAATGGTTCTGATCGCCCTTCGGATAAGGAGGCTATACCACGTAAATAAATGTTAGGATCATCTGCACCGGGTTGACCAGAAAATTGAACAGTAGCTAAGCCCGTTACCTTTCCAGCAAGTGAATTAGCTACATTTGCTGTCGGCGCTCTGACAAGACTCTCAGAACTTATCGTACTTATAGCGCCAGTAATCGCAATCTTTTTTTGCGATCCATATGCTACTACTGTGACTTCATCTAAATCTGTGGCGCTTGTTTTTAATGTAATGTCTATAGTATTTTGATTATTAATATTCACCTCTTTAGTCTCAAACCCGATATAACTAAAGATTAAAATACTATTAGGAGAAGCGCTTATTTGATATTGTCCATCAAAATCTGTTACAGCACCTCTTTTTGTGCCTTTTTCAACGATGGTGACACCAGGAAGCGGAATTCCTTGTTCGTCTATTACCGTTCCTGTCACTTGTAAGGTTTGTGCCAACAAGTCCTGGTTCATTCCAAATAAAATCGTTAATGTTAGGAATAAATAAATTTGTGTTTGTTTTATTCTCATAGGTTTAAATTTTCATAAAGTTTGTTGCTTAGGTATTTTAAAGCTTTGTTTTAAAATATTGGCTATAATTATTTCAATGAAATTATAGCTAATATTTTATAAAAACAGGTGTTTTGAATGTTCACACAAAAAAAAGAAAGTGTTGAAGTACATCATAAATTGTTAGTTTTAAATAGTTAATGGTTAGTTTATTGTTCTACTAAATTATTGGGTTGAGTCTAAGAACAAACCAAATTTAGTTGAACCTCTAAGAAATGTATGGGCTAAATAATTCAATTAGGAGGCTATATAGTTCAAAACCCAAAAACAAAGGAAGTAACACATTTAATGACTTTTTTTGTGTATTAAAAGTCAAAAGTCAAAAGTCAAAACTCAAAACTCAAAAAATTACTAGTGAAGATTGTTTTAAGTCTGGTTTTTCACAAAAACAGTGCTTATAGTTAATAAACGGTAATTTAAATAAACCTACATTTCACACTTTTTTTTCAAATAAAAATAGGGCCATCTGATTATTAATCAATTTACAAATTGATACCTCCCGCATTAAACAATTGTGTAATTGGCACTTTTAGATTACTATTTTAACTTATTTCGAGAATAGTATATAGGAGCTATTAAATTGGAATATTTGGATAACAGGCACAAGGTTTTGGCTTTATTATAACAAAAACCTAATAATTATTGATTTACAGGCTATTTGTGTGCATCAAAAAAGTAAGATTTAGTGTTTCTTTTAAAATTAAAGATAAATAAAAAACTAGCCCGATGCAGTGCCTGAGGAATTTATTATATTAAACCTAAACCTTTAAAGGTGCTAATTAGTAAAAAAGAAGTAGAAAAGGTTCAAATTGCTTAAGGTAAAATATTACTTCTTTTTTTCTTTGTATTTTGATGGTAAACAGTTAAACTGCTTTTTAAAAGATGTTTTAAAATATTTATAGTCATTAAATCCTACTTCATAAGAAATTTGATTTAAGTTTAAATCTGAAGCAAGAATTAAATAAGCCGCTTTTTTTAAACGAACAGATCTTATAAAAGCCGTTAATGAAAGTCCTGTTAACGATTTAATTTTTCTATAAAGCGTAGATTGACTCATATTTAACACATCTACCATATTTTCAATTCCAAATTCCACATTATCTAAATTAGTTTCGACCAAAAGAATTGCTTTATCTATAAAGTCATTCTCCGTATCGGAATCAGATTGTTTTTCAACTGCTATAGGCTCAAAACGAACTTTATTTAATAAATGGGCTCTTAATTTTTCTCTATTTTGTAATAAACTAGCGATTCTGGCTCGGATAATATTGGCATTAAAAGGTTTGGTTATATAATCATTTGCTCCTGTTTTTAATCCTTCAATTTCAAATACGGTTGAAGTTCTGGCCGTTAATAAGATAATTGGAATATGAGACGTTGTTATTTGAGATTTTAATTCTTTGCAAAGCGTTATGCCATCTTTTCCTGGCATCATCACATCGCTAATGATTAAATCAGGAATTTCAGTCGACGCCATTTCATAGCCAATATCTCCATTTTCAGCTTGTAAAACTTTATAATTATCGGATAATATATCATTCAGATAATTTAAAATATCAAGATTATCATCTATAATTAACACGGAGTAATCCTTTGAATTAATGTCTAAATTTTTAACAGGAAGATCAAAATCTTTCGTGTTATAAGCGTTTATATCGTCCGTATTTAGGGAGTTTTCGTTTAAAGCCTCTCCGTAAAGTTTAGGATTCATTGACAGTTTAATTGTAAACTCACTTCCAACATTTTTTTCGCTTGTTACTTCAATAGTACCAAAATGTAATTCGACAATTTTTTTTGAAAATGTTAAGCCTATACCACTTCCTATCATTCGTGCGGTATTACTCGATTTAATTTGAAAAAATCGGTCAAATATTTTACCCAGGTATTCACTTTTAATCCCTATACCAGTATCTTTCACCGTGATAATACAAAACTCATTATCAACATCTACTTTTAAGGTCACTCTATCGCCAGGCTGGCTATATTTAATAGCGTTAGAAAGTAAATTACACAGTACAATCTCCATTTTATTTCTATCAAATGGAAATATGACTTCTTCTTGCGAGGTTTTAAACTTGTACTTAATGTCTTTGCTTTTGGCAGAATCTTTAAAATAAAGGAACACTTCATTAGAAAATCTGATAAAATTCCCTTTTGAAACATCTAATTTTAGCAAACCATGATCTGCTTTTCTAAAGTCCAGCAATTGGTTTATAAGGTTCAGTAATCTATTGGTGTTCCTGTCAACTAAGTTTAAATTTTTAAGCGCTTTGGGCGATAGTTTTTCATTTTCCAATATTTCTTTCAAGGGTCCAATAATAAGTGTTAGTGGAGATCTAAATTCGTGCGAAATATTTGTAAAAAAATTCAACTTAGCTTCAGTCAGTTCCATTTCCTTTTCCTTATCTATTCTGGCGATCTCAAGTTTATTCTCTAATTTTAACTTGGTGTTATAAGATCTGATAAAATAATTGATGATTAGAATGAGGGTTATAAGGTATCCTATGATAGCTAGGGGACTTTTCCATGGAGATGTTAGCATGGTAATATTTATAGACTTTGGCTTACTCCAATTTTGATTATCTCGAGAAGCTTCAATATGAAGTACATAATTGCCTGGCGCAAGTCCGGCAAAGTTTATTTCATTACGATCTTGTAAATCAATCCAAGAATCCTGATGACCTTCTAACTTGTAACGATATTTGATATTAAGTTTCCCTAAAAAATCATTCGCTACAAAGGTTGTAGAAAAAAAATTATCTTTGTGGGTCAATTTGATTTCTTTCGCGTAATTGATATTGTTGTCAAGAATTTTGCACCCTTTTGTGTATTGAATCAGATTATTGTTTATTCTTAAATTAGTAAATATTATTTCTGGCACAGAATTAATATTCCGAATCTTATTAGGATTAAAAAAGGTGATATTATCAATGCCACCAAAATAAATCTGCTCATTTTTATAATTATAGAAACTGGAATTATTGAACGATGTGGTTTTTACACCATTAATACTTCCATAACTTAGTATTGATTTATTTATTTCGTTGTATTTTACAATTTCGGTATGAGAACTAAACCATATGTTTGAGTTGTTATCAAAAGTAACCGCGCAAATAAAATCACTATTAAGTCCATTTTCTTTAGTAATAGATTCTAAAAGTTCTAATTTTTCATTTCTATAATTTAGCTTAAAAAGGCCACTTGGTGTTGCTAGCCAAATATTATCAGCTTTTAATGAAATGGAATTAATAATAACGCTGGGAAGTTTTTCTTTTAACAATAAAGATTGTTTTATAAACGTCTTCTCTTTTTTATGAAAAAGGTGAAGGCCATTATAAGAACCAATCCAAATATTATGATTCAGATCCTCCTGTATTGAGGTTATTCTATTACTCTCAAATTTTCTTTTGCCTTTTGAGTTTTCTGAATAAAAAGCATAGGCCTCTCTATTGTTAATACTATCTAATTTAACAATAGCTAAGCCTTTTTGCTGTGATCCAATGTATAGATTACGCTCGTTATCGACATGAAAAGATGTGGCTTTGCCTATAATATCAGATTTAAAAATAATTTTTTCTAAGACCAGATCAAAAATAAAAAAACCTCTACCTGTTCCAATAAAAAGTTTTTCATTATACTCATAAAGAGTGTATGTTCGTTCATTACCAATCTCTTTAATTTGTTTTAAATGGGAAATGTCTTTCCCGTAATATACCCCGCTAAATACAGTGCCTATAAAGAGGTTATTATCATTTTTGTGAACGGATAATATGTTTAAATGACCTTCTAATTCTGGGTTAACAATTAATCTATCAGCATTTTTAAATCCGTTATCCTCAACCAATCTTACAAGTCCGCCGTTAGCAGTTGCTATCCACATGATATCATTTTTATCTTGATGGATGTCTAATATAATATTGTAATTGGCACTAATATTTGCTGAGGTTCTTGAAACTAATTGGACTTTTTCAAATTTTGAAAGTTCAAGATTACTTTTATAAACACCGTAACCCCAAGTACCAATCCAAAGATGATGATTTTTGTCTAAAAATAATTTCCTAGAAAATTGAGAAGTCACACCGGTCTCTATTGACTCGAAATCATTGGTATTATAATCATAACTATAGAGTTTATTATTATTTGTGCCGCTGATGGTAATCCATACTTTGTTTCGGTAAGGATCAGACAAAATATTGGTTATGAAGGTTTTTAAAAGATAGCTTTCTGTTCTGTTTTCTGCAGGAATATATTTATACAGCCTGTTACTCATTGCAAACCAAACATTCCCATTAAAATCTTTAACAATACTAAAAATTGTAGATGGAGTTTTAAATTGTCTTAAAAGTTTTTCATTTTTATAGTCAATTACAAAAACACCCTTATTCCACGTTCCTATCCAGATATTACCATCGTCATCTTGAGAAATTGCAGTCACTCGAAAGTCGCCATCATTTTCTAAATCAATAAGATGATTGTAGTTTTTAATGACGTTATTTTTAATATCTAAATACGATAAACCACCACTCTTAGTGCCTATCCATAAATTGTTATCGATGTCCTTAAAAAGAACTTCAATGTTTTCATTTAAAAGACCATCATAATCTTTACTTGGTTTTATATAATCAAAATCATACCCATTATACTTGGTAATCCCGTTTTCAGTGCCAATCCATTTAATATTTAAATCATCACTCACTATGGAGGATACATAGTTGTGAGACAAGCCTTGTTTGGTCGTAATAAAATCGATAACATAATTAACCTCACTCTCTTGCGAATAAGCAGAGAAGTAAACCAAAAAACAAAATATATATATTATTTTTTTCATGATAATTTTAGCCTCAATCTCCTCTTATTATAAGTAAAATAAATAAAAAAATGATCCATCTCTTTGTCAAAATAATGTATAATACAAAATTGGCCGAAAAATTAAAGATTTATTTTAAAATGAACTAATAAAATAACATCTCTATTGCATTATGAACTAATTCACCCTCTTATTGAACTTATACGACCCGTAACTATCTTTTTATTAAACTTAAATTTGACTAGTACAGAATTTGATTCATCGTTTTTAATAAAAACAGAAAATATGACGACTTTTGATAATTTCTTTAATCGGGTAATACTAATGGCATGTGTTCTATTAATTTTGCCAAATTGCATTAATGCTCAAACCAGCAATGCTTCAACTATTCATGTTAAAAGTTCATCACCAAATATCATCATCATTTTAGCCGATGATTTGGGATATCAGGACGTAGGCTTTAATGGATGCAAAGATATACCAACCCCTAATATTGATAAAATTGCCACACAAGGTGTAAAATTCACTAATGCTTATGTGAGTTATGCTGTTTGTGGACCAAGCAGGGCCGGTTTGATAACAGGCCGGTATCAGGACAGATTTGGTTTTGGAAGAAATCCTTTGTTTGCACCAAACGACCCGGAAATGGGTTTACCGCTGAGCGAAGAAACATTAGCAACGGCATTAAAAAAAGGAGATTATAAATCGGTCGCCTTGGGCAAATGGCACTTAGGCGCTCATGCTAGCCAACGGCCGTTAAAAAGGGGGTTTGATGATTTTTTTGGCTTTTTAAGCGGCGGACATCAATACTTTCCTGAATTATGGACCTTAAAAGATGAATATGAAGTAAAGGCTCAGTTTGATGCCTATAACACAAAGTTATTAAGAAATAATGACAGAATAGAAGAAAAGGAATACTTAACAGATGCCCTTTCTAGAGAGGCTGTTAGCTATATTGAAAAATACAAAGAAGAGCCATTTTTTATGTATTTAGCCTATAATGCACCACATACCCCGCTACAGGCCACAGAAAAATATCTAAAGAGATTTAAAGATATAAAAGACCCTAAACGTAAAATTTACGCTGCTATGGTTAGCGCTGTTGATGATGGTGTGGGAGCAATACATGATAAATTAGAAGAGTTAGGCCTTACAGAAAATACGATCATATTCTTTTTATCAGACAACGGAGGTCCGGAAAAGGTTAATGGGTCTAATAACGGCATCCTTAGAGGTGGCAAAGGCGATGTTTTTGAAGGTGGTATTCATGTGCCTTTCGCCATGAAATGGCCTGCAAAAATACCTGAGGGCATCACTTATGAGGCGCCTGTAATATCCTTAGATCTTTTCTCAACCGTAATAGCTCAATCTTTGGTTCCAATACAATCAAAAAATGAATTAGATGGTGTAAATCTCATACCTTATATAGTAGGAGAAAAAAAGGGTATGCCACATGATTATTTGTTTTGGAGAAAATTTGATCAAAATAAAGTGGCATGTAGAAATAGTAATGGGGACAAAATGATAGTCCATAAAGACGAACAAATGCTTTTTAATTTAAAAGAAGATATTTCTGAAACAACCAATCTAATTGAAAAAGATAATGACATTTTTCAAACCCTGCAAGCCAGCTATCAAAACTGGAATTCACAAATGTCAGATCCTATATTTTACGGATTAGGAGATGATAAAGAATATAACGAGAAGCATCCAAACAGATTTAATAAACAAAATAAAAATTAAATGAAAAATTTGAAAGTAATACTCCTTTTGCTAATAATTATTTTGAGCTCTTGTAAAGACAAGGTTAAAGAAATCACTCAGGTAGTAAAAGAAGATGGTCCTCCAAATATAATTTTTATTTATGCAGATGATTTAGGTTATGGTGATTTAAGCGCTTACGGAGCAACAGAAATAGCAACACCAAATTTTGATAATTTAGCTGCTAATGGTATCAAATTCACGAATGGTTATGCCACATCTGCCACCTGTTCACCCAGCAGGTATGCGCTTTTAACTGGGACTTATCCTTGGAGAAATAAAAATGCTAAGATATTACCCGGCACGGCACCTTTACTTATTGATACTGCTCAAGTAACCTTACCTAAAATCTTAAAAACTCAGGGTTATCATACGGGAATTGTTGGTAAATGGCATTTAGGCTTGGGCACTGGAAATGTTGATTGGAATTCTCATATTTCCCCAGGTCCTAATGAAGTAGGTTTTGACTATAGCTACATTATGGCTGCAACTCAAGACCGGGTTCCTACGGTATATATTCAAGATGGCTATGTAGATAATTTGGATCCAAACGATCCCATTCTGGTCGATTATGATAAAAATTTTGAAGGGGAGCCTACTGGAACTGAAAACCCTGAACTCTTAAAGTTTAAGGGCGATCCTCAACACAGTAATGCCATTGTAAATGGTGTTTCCCGAATAGGCTTCATGAAAGGTGGTCAATCTGCAAGGTGGATTGATGAAGATATGGCTGACCATTTTTTAGCCAAAGCTCAAGCCTATGTAAAGAGTCACAAAGAAGAGTCCTTCTTTTTATATTACGCATTGCAGCAGCCTCACGTACCAAGAACGCCTAACTCAAGGTTTGTTGGGACTTCTGGAATGGGACCTCGTGGTGATGTTATTATGGAAGCAGATTGGTGTGTTGGAGAATTTATTAAAACTTTAGAACAAGAAGGCTTGCTTGAAAACACCTTAATTATTGTATCGAGTGATAATGGCCCCGTTTTAGATGATGGTTATGAAGACCAAGCTATAGAAAAGTTAGGTAATCACAAACCAACTGGTGAATTACGTGGCGGCAAATACAGTCTTTTTGAGGCCGGAACACGTGTCCCTTTTATAGCTTATTGGAAAGGAAAAATTAAACCAGGCGTTTCAGATGCTGTGGTGTCTCAAGTTGACTTACTTTCGTCTATTGCTCAATTAGTAGGTAGTGATGTTTCAACAAAAGATAGTGAAAATATGTTAGATTTATTATTAGGAAAAACGAATCAAGGACGTGAAGATCTTATTCTTGAAGCGACCTCCAGAACCGCTTTCAGACAAGGCGATTGGGTATTAATTCCACCTTATAACGGACCTAAAGTACTTATTAATAAAGGTGTTGAAACAGGTAATTCTAAAGAATTTCAACTCTATAATTTAAGAGAGGATCCGCACCAAGATCAAAATCTTGCACAATCCAATACAGAAAAACTAAAGGAATTAATTACAAACTTTGAAGCCATTAGAGGATCAGGATACGATAAAATCAGTCAACCAGAATTTGATTAACAAGCAATTTTAATCCCCATGAAATCGCATATAATATTTTTTTCGTTTTTAATTACTCTTGCTTGCCATAGCCAAGATTTAATCTGGACAGGCATTGCTGGTAATAATGATTTTTTTAGTGAAACTAATTGGGAAGACACCAATACCAATCTACCCCCAATTTCAGGTACCATTGATGCTGGGCAATCTATAAATTTAAATTTGCAATTACACAATGCCAGTGTCTTGGTTATTGCTTCTGGTGTAATTAATTTAGGTACAGGAAGTTTATCTGTTACAAACTCTAGCCTTCAAGCTCAAGCTATTTCTGATGGAAGTGTTTCAATACATAGCAGCGCCTATATAGATTTAAGTGATACTAACCCATTTCAAAACAATGTTTCCATAAATTTTACCTCAGGAATTGGCTGGATAAGAACTTTAAATAAAAATGGAATTGCTATTAATAATGACCATCTAGCACAAATTACAGTTAATGATGAGGCATCAATTTATAAGTCTAATCTGCGTTTAGATAATTATTATTTAAACGGTACTGTTATTAGAAGTATTGATTTAACTACATCACCTCTAACAATTTATGATGATATTAATTTACAAGGAAGCAATACAAACTTGAGTATTGATATAATTCATAGTGGTTCTGGAATTTCCAATAATTTAGATAACAGCACCGAATCATTTATTCTAAAAAAAGGTTATATGGCAACTTTTTCAGTTTTAGAAGACGGAACTGGGAAAAGCAAAAATTACATAGCTTCTGAAGAAGATTTAATTGTAAACGAATTACCATATTATTTACAGAACGATATTTCATTTATTCGTGTAATACCATGGAATTGGGTTAACAAAAAAGGAACAGGTGGAAATACAACTGGTTTGAACAAAACGTGGTATTATAATTGGGGTAATTCGTCAGAATCTGATTTAGAACTTGAGTTTGCACCAATGTCCTGGGGTTTTGGGGGTGCAAATGAGGACTCCGATATTGAATTATATAAATCAAAATACAAAGCCACACATGTGATGGCATTTAATGAAGCGGATAACTGTAATGATCAATCAGGACAGTATAACAACTTATGCAATACAGATGTTGCTGTAAGCACCTATAAAAACTTGATGAAAACGGGGTTGCGCTTGGTGTCACCTAATTGTAGAGAAAATGCGCCTTTTGGTTGGCTTAAAGAATTTCATGATAAAGCGAATGCTCAAGATATAAGAATCGATGTTATTGGGGTACATTGGTACGATTGGGGGTCTAGCCCAACAAATTCGCCAAATGCAAATCCAGCGAATGTTTTTAACCGATTTAAAAATTATTTACAAAGAGTTTATGATTTGTATAAATTACCCATTTGGATTACCGAATTTAATGCAAATCCGAACAGAACAACTTCAGTGAATTATGAATTTATGAAGTTGGCTTTACCATACTTAGAAAGTTTAGATTACGTAGAACGATATGCCTGGTATCAACCTAATTCTGATGTTGCAGATTATTATGATACCTCAGGAAAGTTAACCGATGTGGGTAATTTTTATAAAGATCAAGTATCGACAACTTCCATACCGGAATCAACGGTCTCTGCTGATAGTAATTTAGATTTGTTCTATACATTGGATATTAATAATTTCAATGAAAATGCTAACGATGATGCTTTATTATTTCCAAACCCTAGCAAAGGTCTATTCACTTTAAAAGCTTCCTTAGACTTAGATTCATATTTTATTTATAATGTTCAAGGACAACTTATCAAATCAAATCAAAAATTACTGGCCTCACCTGAAACAGAAATAAACTTATCAAACGAATTAGATGGAGTTTATTTTATTTTAGTAAAATTTAATAATGGTAGCCAATCCATGAAAAAATTAATGCTTAATTAAATGATGAAAAAGTATAGGTTTATTGTTGCAATCATTTTTTTAAATGCAATAATCCTTTCTGTAGGTTGTGTAAACAAAAATCCAAAGGTTTTGATTATAGGTGATTCTATTTCAATTGGGTATACACCATTTGTACAATCACACTTTTCTGAAAGAGCCATAATAAACCACAATACAGGTAATGCTCAACATACAGGTACTGGATTATTGAACGTCACAAATTGGTTAGGAGATGAAAACTGGGATATTATACAGTTTAATTGGGGTCTTTGGGATTTATGTTATCGTCATCCGGAATCTAAAGAATACGGTCATAGAGATAAAATAAAAGGTAAACCCGAATTCACTATTGATGAATATACATCAAATCTAGACACTCTAGTATCTATTATCAAGAAAAGATCAAATGCAAAATTAATTTTTGTGACAACTACCTATGTACCCAAAAAAGAACCCGGGAGATATGAAAGTGATGTAGAAAAATACAATGATGCTGCAATAGCGGTCATGAAAAAACACAACATAAGGGTAAATGATATTTATAATGAATCGATTGATATTCATAATAAATATGGAAAAGGGCCCAAAGATGTTCATTATTCTATAGAAGGTTATGAAAAACTTAGCGAATTGATTATCAAATTTCTTAAAACTGTTATGTGATTATGAATGGAACATATCTTATTATACTATTTACAGCAATAATATCAACAGCTTGTTCGGAGAAGAAGCAAGATATTTCAAATCAAACTAATAAACCAAATATCATTTATATTCTGGCCGACGATTTGGGCTATGGGGATTTAAGCTGTTATGGGCAAACAAAATTCTCTACACCAAATATTGATGCATTAGCAAAAGAAGGCCTTTTATTTACGCAGCACTATGCTGGATCTTCTGTTTGTGCACCATCACGTTCAACCTTGTTAACAGGATTACATACAGGCCATACGCCCATTAGAGGAAATAAAGAGGTGCGGCCAGAGGGGCAATTGCCATTACCAGATTCTACATATACCCTTGCTGAGCTTTTAAAAGATGAGGGCTATGTAACCGGAGCTTTTGGTAAGTGGGGATTAGGATACCCTAACTCTGAAGGTGATCCTTTAAATCAAGGTTTTGATACGTTTTATGGGTATAATTGTCAGCGACTGGCTCACAATTATTATCCGTATCATTTATGGGATAATGATAAAAAAGTAATATTGGATGGTAATTCAGGGACTAACAAAGAACAATATGCTCCAGAATTGATTCATAATAAAGCCATGCAATTTATTGATAAGAATAAAGACAAGCCTTTTTTTCTATATTATCCTTCCATAATACCACATGCCGAATTATTTGCCCCAAATGATTACATGAACCGTTTTGTGGGAAAATTTAATCCTGAAAAAAAATTTAAAGGTGTTGATGAAGGTGAAAACTACAAAAATGGTGGTTATGGGTCACAAGAAAATGGTCATGCGGCTTTCGCTGCGCTCATTACCTTATTAGATGATCAAGTTGGTGAACTGGCAGAGAAAGTAAAAGAATTAGGTCTAGAAGAAAACACCATTTTTATTTTCACTTCAGACAATGGACCTCATAAAGAAGCTGGTGCCGACCCTAAATATTTTAATAGTAACGGAAATTTAAGAGGTTTTAAACGAGATTTGTATGAAGGGGGCATTAGAGTTCCAATGATAGTCAAATGGAAAGGCAAAGTCAAAGAAGGAGCTATTACCGACCATGTTTCTGCTTTTTGGGATGTTTTTCCATCATTCGCAGAACTTATTGGCGCTAATTTTAAAAACAATCTTGATGGTGTTTCATTTTTACCAATACTGCTTGGAGAACCTGAAAAACAGAAAACACAGGCGTATCTTTATTGGGAATTCAATGAAAATAACGCCCCTGTGCAAGCCATTAGAAAAGGAGATTGGAAAGCAGTTAAATTTTTAGATAAGCCTTTACAGCTTTATAACTTATCAATTGATTTGAAAGAAGAACATGATGTCTCTGAGGAAAATATAAAAATAAAAAACGACATGTTACAGATTTTAAAAAACGCAAGAGAGGACAGTCCTAATTTCCCTTTTAAATATAAGCATGACTAGATTGATTTTGAAATTTGATAAAAACATAAAACTCTTCCTTTTTATATTAGGAATAGTCTTTCTTAATGGATGTAAATCAACTGAAAAGGAGATAGTCAGGCCAAATACAACACATTATAACATTTTATGGATTGTCGCCGATGATTTAGGAACAGATTTAGGATGTTTTGGAAACGATTTAGTTTATACACCAAACTTAGATCAGTTAGCTTCAGAATCCATTTTATACAAAAAGATGTTTACAGTAACTGCAGTTTGTTCACCAAGCAGATCTGGTTTAATTACAGGGATGTATCCTGTTACCCTGGGATTGCAAAATCATAGAACAAGATTTAAAAAGGAACTGCCGGATACCATTTTACCTATTACAGAATATTTTAAAAATGCCGGCTATTTCGTTTCTAATGGTGATGGAAGGAAAAAGGGCATTAAAGGTAAAATGGATTATAATTTTAAGGCTAATTTTAATGAACTTTACCAAGGAACCCATTGGAGTCAAAGAACTAAGGAACAAAAATTCTTTTCTCAGGCTCAAATATTTTATCCTCACAGACCCTTTCATTCAGATTCAATACATCCTGTTAATCCAGATTTAGTAAAATTACCACCATATTATCCCAATCATCCAATAGCCAGAAAAGATTGGGCCCTATACTTAGAAACCATTCAGCATGTTGATATTAGTGTAGGTCAAATAATGAAGCAATTAAAGGAAGATGGATTGTTAGATAATACCATTATATTTTTCTTTGGAGATCAAGGCAGACCTCATGCTCGTGCCAAACAATTTCTATATGACTCTGGTACCAATACACCTTTCATGGTAAGATTTCCAGACGGGTATGGAGCCGGGACGGTTTCAAATGAATTGGTAAGCAATATTGATATTCCTGCGGCCACTTTGGCATTGGCAGGAATTGAAAGGCCAAAATATATGCAAGGTTTGAACTTCTTATCAAAAGATAATGACAGAACCTATGTGTTTTCAATGAGAGATCGTCGCGATGAAACGGTAGATAGAATTCGCGCTGTGCGATCTCAAAAATTCAAGTATATTAAAAATTACTATCCTGATAGACCTTATACACAACACAATGTGTATAAAGAAATGAGCTATCCTATGTTACCTCTCATGCATGTCATGTTTGAAGAAGGTCAATTAGATGACGCTCAAAAAATATTTATGGATTCATTCAGACCGTCTGAAGAGTTATATGACTTGGAAACAGACCCTTTTGAAATTAATAATTTAGCTACAAAATCTGAATACACATTAGAATTAGAAAAATTGAGAGACACCTTAAATCAATGGGTAAATAAAAATGATTTAGGTATTTATCCAGAAGACCAGGCAGAGATTGACAGTGCACAAGAGCAAGCCTTAAAAACACTTAAAAAGACGCTTCAGAATCGAAATTTACCAGAAAACGCTTCGTACAGAAAGCATGTTGAATATTGGGAAAACAAACTATTAAATAACTAAGCATGAAATTAATTTATATTTATTTGATAAGCGCCATTTTTTTGGTGTCTTGTGGCTCAGGTGACAAAATAGAAAAAAATGAAATACCACTAAAACCAAATATCCTATTCATTCTAGTAGACGATTATGGAATTAACGATTTAAGTTCTTCAGGCAGCACATTTTATGAAACCCCAAACATTGACAAACTAGCCACAAATGGTGCTGTATTTACACAGGGTTATGCCTGCAGTAGAGTTTGCAGCCCATCACGAGCCAGTATCATGACTGGAAAATTTGCAGCAAGACATGGTATTACGGATTGGATAGGAGAAAAAGCGGGATCGGACTGGAGAAGCATGAACAGGCAAGACAAATTGTTACCAGCCGATTACATTCGTAATTTACCCGCACAAGATGTCACCTTAGCCGAAGTATTAAAGGCGAACGGATATAAAACATTTTTTGCAGGGAAATGGCATTTAGGTGACCTGGGTTCTTATCCTGAAGATCATGGTTTTGACATTAACAAAGGCGGCTGGGATAAAGGCGGTCCTGTTGGGGGCTATTTTTCTCCTTTTCAAAACCCTAAGTTAGAAGACAAATACGACGGTGAAAACCTATCAATTCGCTTAGCTAATGAAACGGCTGATTTTATGAAACAAAATAAGACATCTAACTTTTTTGCATTTCTTTCTTTCTACGCAGTTCACGGACCCATTCAAACCTCAGAAGATAAATGGGAAAAATACAGGGATAAAGCAGAAAATCAGGGCATCAAAGAAAACGGATTTGTTATGGAACGCAAATTACCAATAAGACAAACTCAAGACAATCCTGTATATGCCGGTTTGGTTGAAAGTATGGATGATGCGGTTGGGGTTGTTTTAGAGGCTCTTAAAGAATTACAGTTAGATAAAAATACCATAGTGATTTTTACTTCAGATAATGGTGGAGTTGCTTCAGGAGATTCGTTCTCGACCTCAAATTTACCGTATCGAGGGGGTAAAGGCTATCAATGGGAAGGTGGTATTAGAGAGCCTTACTTTATTTATGTGCCTTGGAATCATTCAAAAATAAGATCATTCGATTATCCTGTAACAGGCGCTGATTTCTACCCCACCATTTTGGATTATGCAAATATTAAGTTGATGCCTGATCAGCATCAAGATGGCATCAGTTTAAAACCCATGATAGAAACTAATTCTGAACTATCAGAAAGACCATTATTCTGGCATTATCCCCATTATGGTAATCAAGGAGGTGATCCTTCTTCAATCATTAGGAAAGGTGACTGGAAACTTATTCACTATTATGAAGATGATAGCAATGAACTTTTTAACTTGAAATCTGATCCATACGAACAACATAATCTTGCTGATACTAATCCGGAAATAACTTCCAATTTACATGATAATCTCATGAAATGGCTGGAAAGTGTTGATGCTAAATTTCCAGAAACAGATACCGAGTTTGACGCCAGTAAAAGAGCTGACTATGACAAGCAAATTATTGAAAAACTATGGCCAAAATTAGAAAATGAAAGAAGAATAATGTTATCGAAAGATTTTCGGCCAAACGACGATTGGTGGGGGAGTAAACTAACAAAAGATTAAAATTTATAATGGTAAATAAATTATTCGGCATTTTATTATTGGTTCTATTGCTTTCCTGCAATTCTATAGGAATGCAGGAAAGAGAACGCACTTCTTTTAACGACCAATGGTTATTTCAAAAAACCGATGATACTTCTGCATTTGAAAAAAACTATAATGATTCCAATTGGCGATCTTTACAACTTCCTCACGATTGGGCCATCGAAGGTCCTTTTAAACCAGAATACAACTTAAGAACTGGCGGACTTCCCATTTTTGGAAAAGCCTGGTATAGAAAACATTTTAATATCGATGAATCAAAAAAAGGAAGCATTGTTACCTTAGAATTTGATGGCATCATGAATAATTCAACCATTTACATCAATAATAAAAAAGTATATCACAGACCTTATGGCTATATTGGTTTTGAAATTGATATTACACCTTATCTAAATTTTGGAGAAGATAACATTATTGCAGTAGAAGTCAATCCAGAGGTTTTATCTGCCAGATGGTATCCTGGCGCTGGTATTTATAGAAATGTGTGGTTGGAGATTAAAAATCCTGTTCACATTAAACATTGGGGCAGTCATATTTCAACACCTTCAATAACAAAAGATAAAGCAGAAGTTACTATTGAAACTATTGTCTTAAGTAAAGAAGATAAATTAAAAGACGCTTATCAAATACAAACGATTATTTATGATGAAGAGGGTATTGAAGTTGCCTCGAATACCAGTGATTTTAGATTCAATAAGGGTAAAGAATCAACTATTCTGCAAAAATTAACAGTGTCAAATCCCCAGTTATGGGATTTCAGGACACCACATTTATACAAAGCCATTTCAACAATTTTAAACAAAAATGTGGTAATAGATAATTATAGTTCCCATTTTGGAATAAGAACTATAGCGTTTACAAGAGAAGGCTTTTTTATCAACGGAAGACAAGAAAAAATAAAAGGGGTTTGTTTGCATAACGATTTGGGCCCTTTGGGATCTGCAGTTAATTACAGAGCAACAGAACGCCAACTAGAGATTATGAAGGAAATGGGGGTCAACGCTATTAGAACTTCCCATAATCCTACCTCGCCAGAGCAATTAGAACTCTGCGATAAAATGGGCCTTTTGGTGCAAGCTGAAGCTTTTGATTGTTGGGCAATAGGAAAAACTGAAAACGATTACCATAAATATTGGGACACTTGGCACGAACAGGATTTAAGGGATATGATAAAACGTGACAGAAACCATCCCTCAATCATCATGTGGAGTATTGGCAATGAAGTGAAAGAACAGAATAATGAAAATGGTTATAAAATGGCGAAAGAACTAGTTGAAATTTGTCGTCAAGAAGACCCGAACAGACTCACAACGGCAGGGTTTAACAATCTTTCAGCCGCAATAAAAAATGGACTTGCTAAAGAAGTTGATTTAGTAGGGGCCAATTATAAACCAACCCAATATGCTGAGGTTATGGAAGCACATCCCAATTGGATTGTGTATGGTTCTGAAACGGCTTCAACCGTATCTTCCAGAGGGGTATATCATCTCCCCTTAAAAAAGTATGACAAACATAAATCACTTCAGGTAAATAGTTATGATATCAATAGTCCCAATTGGGCTTATCCGCCAGATATAGAATTTCATTTTCAAGATTCTCTTCCTAAT
>DATCZQ010000020.1:0-31249 GCA_036525815.1 Yeosuana sp.
AAATTTGAAGAAATACCTGGTTTTTTGTTAAATGGATTTACAGCAACATCACTAAATACATCATACTTATAAAACCCTTGAATAGCCCCAAAAGGCTGAAACTGATTAACTAATGTTTTATTTGTAACTGCTTTATTTACATCACTTTTCTGAAGCATAAAAACACCTACATTGCCTTTATATAACTTTAAACCAGTAGACACTACTAATGCTGTGAGTTCAACCGTTCCACCTAATGTTATCACTTCAATAGTTGAAACAGGCGCTCCTTTAAAAACTTTATACACTTTGACAGTATTGGCCGTGTAAATTAAATTATTATTCCAAAATGATTGTTTGGATATCACTTCTCCTTCAACCACCAAGGTTGCATTATCTATCTGCTCCTTTAATGAGATCTCCCGCAGCATTACTTGAGCATATAACCCATTAAAACTGATAAAAAACAGAATGATAGTATTTATTAATCTATTCGTTTTCATTTTCAAAATTTTAACCCAATATTAAATACCTAATAAATGGGCTTTGACCAAAGTTAAAGAATTATGAACAAAGTTTTAATAGTTTTTGTAATTTTATAGTTAAATCACAATTCAATGAAATATCATCCTATAAAACAAAGTTTATTCATTCAAAACCGAAAAAATTTTAAAGCCAAAATGCTTCCTAACAGCTTAGCTGTTTTTAATTCAAATGACATTTACCCCATTAGTGCTGATAGCACCATGCCATTTGAACAACACCGCGATATATTTTATTTAAGTGGAGTTGATCAAGAAGAAAGTATTTTAGTTTTATTTCCTGATTGCCCAAAAGAAAAGCATAGAGAAATTCTGTTTTTAAAAGAAACCAATGATCATATAGCCGTTTGGGAAGGTGAAAAACTAACCAAGGAAGCTGCTTTTGAAACCAGTGGCATAAAAACCGTTTATTGGCTTCAGGAAATGGAAAAAATCATGTTTGAGTTAATGACCCAATGTGATACGGTTTACATCAACACTAATGAACATTACAGAGCCAACGTTGAAACAGAAACTAGAGAAGACCGTTTTACAAAATGGTTAAAGAATAAATATCCTGCTCATGCCGTTGCGAAAAGCAATCCCATATTACAGCGTTTAAGATCTGTAAAAAATCAGATTGAATTGGACCTCATGCAACAAGCTTGTGATATTACTGAAAAAGGATTTCGACGTGTTTTAAATTTCACAAAACCGGGTGTTTGGGAATATGAAATTGAAGCTGAATTTATGCATGAATTTTTAAGAAACAGATCTAAAAAATTTGCATATACTCCAATTATTGCCTCTGGGAATAATGCCAACGTACTCCATTATGTAGAAAATAATCAACAATGTAAAAAAGGCGATTTAATTTTATTAGATGTAGGGGCAGAGTATGCAAACTATTCCAGTGATATGACCAGAACCATCCCTGTTTCCGGGAAATTTACAGACAGACAAAAGGCTATTTATAATGCTGTAAATCGCGTAAAAAATGAGGCTACCAAAATGCTGGTGCCCGGAACCGATTGGGCCTCTTATCATGTGGAAGTCGGAAAACTTATGACCTCTGAATTATTAGGTCTTAAATTATTAGATAAAGCCGATGTGAAAAATGAAAATCCTGATTGGCCAGCTTACAAAAAGTACTTTATGCATGGCACTTCTCACCATATGGGATTAGATACGCATGATTATGGTATTTTAACTGAACCTATGAAAGCCAATATGGTGTTTACTGTGGAGCCGGGAATTTATATCCCTGCGGAAGGTATTGGAATTCGTTTAGAAGATGATGTCGTTATTCAAAAAACAGGAGACCCTTTTAATTTAATGCGCAATATTCCAATTGAGGTGGAAGAAATTGAAGACCTTATGAATTAATCTGACTGTATAGTCAACCATTAATTAAAAATAAGAAAGGGTCGTTTTAAAACGACCCTTTTTGCTAACCTGACTAAATTAAATTTTAACTTAAATAGTGACTAATTCAAATAAGTAATTGTTTAGTTTTCCTAGCGTGTTAATTTTATTATTAGAATTGACTAATAGTGAAATATTATTTCTACTTCCACCATATGAAATCATCCTGATTTTTACATCTTGTAAAATTTGAAATAATTTATAAGTATCTTGATGATTCACAATAGAATGGCCTACCAGACAGATAATTGTTTGATTTTTGTCAACCTCAACAGCAGAAAATTTTTCAAGAGCTGCGATAATTTTGTCTAAATTTCTATCATCATCGATAGTGAGTGAAATAGCCACTTCAGAAGTTGTAATCATATCTATTGCTGTTTCATAAACTTCGAATATTTCAAATACTTTTCTTAAAAACCCGTGTGCCAATAACATCCTGCCAGATTTTATTTTGATGGCAGTAATATTATCTTTTGCCGCAATTGCTTTTACCCCGTTTTCAGTATGGTTTTCATCTATTAAAGTGCCATATGCATCCGGATTCATGGTGTTTTTTAAACGCACAGGAATGTTAAGTTCTCTCACCGGGGTTACCGTTTGTGGGTGTAAAATTTTTGCCCCAAAATAGGCTAATTCGGCGGCTTCATCAAAAGACAAATTTGAAATAGGTCTGGTGTTTTCAACATATCTTGGATCATTGTTATGCATCCCATCTATGTCTGTCCATATTTCAACTTCCTCAGCCTTTATGACGGCCCCAATAATTGTGGCCGTATAATCACTGCCTCCACGTTGCAAATTTGAAATATTTCCCTCTTCATCTAAACAAATAAACCCTTGTGTAATATAAATTGGTACTTCTGGCGTTTCTTTAAAAAGAATATCTAAATCTTGTTTAATGTAAAACAGATCTGGCTCGTTATTTTTATCAATTCGCATAAAGCTTAAAGCCGGAAGTAAAGCAGATTTTATGCCTTCTTGCTTTAGGTAATTATGAAACATATATGTAGAGAGAAGTTCGCCTTGCGCTACTATATTGTTTTCTAAGTTAAGTGAATATTCTTGATAGGTGCATTCCACCAAAAAATTAAAAATCTCAGTGACATAATTTTTAACATCGACATTTAAAGACTCATCACCAAGTAATTTATCAATAGTGTTAAAATATGTTTCATGTAATTTATTTATCTTTTCAATAGCCTCATTAGGCATGTTATTTGAAATATTACTTGCTATTGCTACTAAAGCATTTGTGGTTCCGGACATGGCTGACAAAACCACAATTTTTTTCTTTCCATCATTAATAATGCTTTTAACATTATTCATGTTTTCAACAGATCCTACAGAAGTTCCTCCAAACTTTAATACTTTCATTTTTTATTAATTTATAGAACGAAAGTAGACTAGATTACTCTAAATAAGATATTTATTAAAAAAAAAGATTATTTTTGCACAAATTGTTAAATATTTAACATGAAAACAGTGTCCAATTGTGTCGAAGATATCTTAATCGCCCAGCCATACTTAGAAGAGGCGCTCTCAAGAAATATTATAAACTTTAGTGCTTTAGCCATTGAATTGACTGAACCAATAAGTAAGATGTTGAAAAAGGAGGTAAAACCAGGGGCTATTATGATGGCTTTACGCCGTTATAATCCACCAATTGCATTAACCAATTCAATTAAAATGAAAAAGGTTATTCAGAATTTGGGAGACATTACCGTGAGGTCAAACTTAACTGATTTTACAGTAAAAAATTCTGAGACTTTAATTCATAATCACGCCCAGTTATTGCAGAAAATTAACGAAGAATCCAAATTGTTTTACACATTCACAAGAGGTATTCATGAAAGTAATATTATAGTGTCAAGCAGTTTGAATGATTATGTGAATACCCATTTTAAAAATGAAATTTTTATTGCGGTTCAAGAAGGGTTAACAGCCATTAGTATTAGTTTACCCGAAGACAATTCAAAAATAGCCGGATTATATTATCACTTTTTTAAACGCTTAGCCTGGGAAGGCGTTGTACTTTACGAGGTTATTTCAACAACCAATGAATTTACTATTTTAGTTGAAGATGAATATGTTGACAATGCCTTTTTAGCAATAAAACGATTCAAAAATTAAGTTTGTAATCTTTTATTCTGTGTTAAGTTTTGAAAAATATTCACTAAAATAAAAGTTATTAAAGCGGGTAAAACCCATCCTAAATTTTGTTGAGCAAAAGGAATTATTTTTATTATAGGCGCCAATTTTTCTATAGGAATAACAAAGTTTAAAAAATCAGGAATACTAAATATAAAAGTCACAAAAACCACCCATCTAAAAACCAATTTAGAGGCATATGTTTCTGAAATCGCATTCAATAATATTAGGACTATACAAAGCGGATAAATGAACATTAAGGATGGCAACGCCACTTTAATAATATAGGATACTTCAAATTGACCAATCAAAATTCCAGTGATACAACATACTATTGTTGTTATGACATAGATCTTTTTAGAGTCTTTAAAAAGGGCTTTAAAAAAATCTGCTGTACTCATAATAATACCCACCGCCGTTGTGAAACAAGCCAATCCAACTAATACACTTAAAAAAATAGCACCCATATTACCTAAAGTTTTTGAAGCTAAACCAGCAAGTAAATTGGTTCTTGAAATATCAACTGGAAACTCTGAATTGTAAAATGCCCCTAAAGCGATCAAACCGGCATAAATAATGAATAACCAAAGCATCGCTATCAGTCCAGATTTTGCAATCATTAACTTTTTATCTTTAAAAGACATAGCATCATTAAAATTGTTTATTGAAATGATTACAATGCCCCCCATGACCATTCCTGCAACGGCATCATAGGTTTGATAGCCTTCCAATAACCCACTCACTAATGGCATATCTAAATTGGATATATTCATCGGACTTACATTTGTAGAAATACCAACCACAATAATGGATAGTATTATGAGTACAATGATGGGCGTTAAATATTTGCCCAGTATTTCTAAAGCATTATTTCTGTTAATTACAAAAACAAATGCCAGTGAAAAGTAGATAACACTGGTTATTAATGGACTTGTATTGAAGAATGGTGCTATGGCTATTTCGTGGGTCACTGCCGCAGTACGAGGAGATGGTAAGGCAACAATTATCACATAAATACAAAGACAAAATATTAGGCTAAACAAAGGAGACACCTTGTTACCAAAAGCCAACATAGTACCTTGTAATTTAGCATGTCCAAATAAAGCTAATAGAGGAATAATAGTAGCTGATATGATAAACCCAATGGTAACCAACCACCAATCAGGACCAGAGTTAAAACCCAATAAAGGCGGCAAAATTAAATTTCCAGCACCGAAAAATCCAGCGAATAAAGCAAAGCCAAATACAAAGGTTTGTTTAGTTTTATTCATTATTCAATTATATCTTTGACTAATATAGTTTAAATATGATTTTACAATACAAAGGCATAAATATTTTTTACACAGATAATGGCACCGGTGTTCCGGTAGTTTTGCTTCATGGTTTTTTAGAAAATTATAGTATGTGGGATGCTTTTATACCCGTTCTTTCCAAAAAAAACAGAATCATATGTATTGATTTATTGGGTCATGGCCAAACGGGTTGTTTAGGATATATTCACTCTATGGAGTTAATGGCTGAAATTGTTAAGGCGGTCCTGGATTATTTAAAAATTAGCCGGTCCATTATCATTGGGCATTCAATGGGCGGTTATGTGGCACTCGCTTTTGCTGAGAACAACCCAAAGGATGTTATTGGTCTTTGCTTAATGAATTCTACTGCGAATGCAGATAGTAGTGAACGCAAAAAAAACAGAGATAGAGCCATTACTGCGGTGAAACAAAACCATAAGACTTTTGTAAGAATAGCGGTTGTCAATTTATTCAGACCTAAAAACAGAAGGCTTTTTGCTAATCAAATTAAACTTATAAAAGAACAGGCCTTAAAAATGCCCGTTCAGGGTATAATCGCAGCTCTGGAAGGTATGAAAATCAGAAAAGACAGAGAACAATTATTTAAAAATGCCACTTTTAAAAAATTAATGATTTTAAGCAAGAAAGATCCTGTTTTAGATTTTAAATCTCTGATTAAGCAAACTAAAAACGCTCATATAAAAGTGGCAGAATTTCCTGATGGGCATATGAGCCATGTTGAAAACGAGACCTTATTCTTACATACAATTGTGCATTTCATCGAAAAAATATAGCTTTTCGTCGTTTTATTCATTTTTTGTTTTATATTTATACTGTTCTAAATCTGAAACTTATGGAAAAAGCTACTAAAAAGACCTCATTCCTTCCAAATGTATACTGCAATGTCTTTGGTCATGATTATAAAGTTACAAGAAAAGTAACCTATTATGTAAAAGAATATACTTGTGAGCATTGCAAAAAACAGTTGACCACTAACGGAAATGGACATCTAATTGAACTAACCCCAAAATTTCAAGAAATAAATGCCATTTTAGAGCGAATTCACAACGTCAGAATTCAACGTTCAAAGGAAAAATTAATCACTTCATCGATTTAATAACCCTATGTTAAAATCATAAAAAACGTTTTTATATCTTAACAGTCTCTCACTGATTAATTAAGGCAAAACATTTTTTTTGATGAAACATCTTCACTGCAAGGTCTTTGGTCATGATTTTAAAGTTACCAGAAAAGTGACCTATCATGTAAAAGAATATACCTGTAAAAATTGCAAAAAGCAATTAACCACCAATGGCAATGGCCATTTAATTGAACTTTCTCCAAAGTTTAAAGAAATAAACGACGTTTTAGAACGTATTCATGAAAAGCGAAACAAAAAATTAACGGAAAAACCCATCTTTGAAAACTTATTAGTTTTTAAGCATTAAAATTTTTCCATCCTTGAGCTTTTATTGGGATTTTAGTTTCAGCTCTTGTAACTAAATGTATTCCCGACTCTTTTTCTTTGATAAAACCAATGACAGTCAAACTAGGATTTGCTTTTATTTTGGGGAAATCTTCTTGTGAAATAGTAAATAACAACTCATAATCTTCACCTCCATTTAAGGCAACTGTAGTACTATCAATATTAAATTCCTCACAGGTAGAAATAACCACGGGATCTAAAGGTAATTTTTCTTCAAACAAATCACATCCTACTTCACTATGCTTACAAATATGCATTATTTCAGAAGACAACCCATCACTAATATCGATCATGGACGTAGGTTTAACTTCTAAATCCTTTAATAATTTAATGATATCTTTTCTAGCCTCCGGCTTTAATTGGCGCTCTATAATATAACTGTAAGGTTCTAAATCTGGTTGATTGTTAGGATTTACTTTATAAACCTCCTTTTCTCTTTCTAATATTTGTAATCCTAAATAGGCACCCCCTAAATCACCCGAAACAACCAGCAAATCATTTGGTTTAGCGCCATTTCTGTAAACTTCATTGTCGCCATCAATAGTTCCAATAGCCGTAATTGAAATTAACAAGCCCGTTGTTGATGAGGTGGTATCCCCGCCAACAACATCAATATTATAAATTGAAGCAGCGGTTTCAATACCTGCATAAAGTTCTTCTAAAGCTTCCAAAGGAAACCGGTTTGATACGGCAATAGACACCGTAATCTGTGTTGGGGTCGCGTTCATTGCACAAACATCAGATAAATTAACAACAACAGATTTATAGCCTAAATGCTTTAAAGGCATATAACTCAGATCAAAATGAACCCCTTCGACTAACAAATCGGTAGTAACCACTATTTTGTTGTTTTTAAAATCTAAAACAGCGGCATCATCACCAACACCTTTAATAGTGGACTTATGATTCATTTTAAAATTCTTAGTCAAATGATCTATTAATCCAAATTCTCCTAAATGGCTTAATTCAGTTCGCTGTGTATTTTTATCTTCTATCATGCTGCAAAAATAACAACCTTATTTTGATAATTCAACATTAGTATCATAATAACACTTTTGAATTTTAACATAAAAACAGTTAGAAAATCCACTTTATAATTTATATTGTTCAAATGTTATAATTTTCACCTCTTATTATAATAAAACTAAGAATAGAATAGTGTTATACAACAAATTCAAAAAATTATGAGAAATTTATTCAAAACTTTTTTTTTAAAATCAGCAAAGTACCTTTCATTCATTTTTTTCATTTGCCTTTTTGCAATGGCATTTCAAAATTGCTCTGATAAAACGGTTGAAAATTTGCCAAATACTGACAATGATAATGTTGATCCTGCTTTAGCTCTTGCCTATTGCGACAATGGATTTGCTGATATTTTTCCTTGTAATGACTATGATTTAATGGCTTGGATCCCTCTAAATACATTTGGGGCTACTGCAGGAAACGATTGTTGGGGGTGGACAGATTCTACAACTGGAAAAGAATATGCATTAATGGGGACCAATTCCAATACCTCTTTTATAGATATTACCGACACTGAAAACCCTGTTTATCTAGGAAAAATTCCAACGGCTTCAGTAAATAGTTCCTGGCGTGATATTAAAATTTACAATAATTACGCTTTTATAATTGCCGATAATGCAGGAAATCATGGTATGCAAGTATTTGATTTAACTCGCTTGCGCAACATACCCAACCCTCCTCAAACCTTTAATTCTGATGGCGATTATGCTGGTTTTGGAAGTGCTCACAATATTGTAATTAATGAATCTACGGGGTACGCCTATATAGTGGGAACCACAAAAAGTGGCCCTTTTACCGGCACCACTTTGTTCATTAATATTCAAGATCCTGCAAATCCCGTATATGAAGGTAATTTTCAACTTGGCGGTTATTCACATGACGCACAAGTTGTGACCTATAATGGGCCTGATACGGACTATACTGGTCGCGAAATTTTTATAGGAAGTAATGAAAACACGGTGATGATTGCCGATGTTACAGATAAGGCTAACCCAACTATTATTCGAACAATAAATTACAGTAATACGGGGTATACCCATCAAGGGTGGTTAACAGCAGACATGAAATATTTTATACTTGGTGACGAAGTTGATGAACTTTCTTTTGGTAATAATACCAGAACTGTGATCTTTGATTTTACAGATTTAGATAATCCAACTTATAGTTTTGATTATTTAGGGCCTACACTAGCTATAGATCATAATGGGTATGTAAAAAATAACACTTTTTATCTAGCCAATTATAGAGCGGGCGTACGAATCATTGATATCTCTCAAATAGGAAATAAATCAATGAATGAAATTGGCTATTTTGATTCGTATCCAGCAAACAACAATGCTGCCTTTGATGGTGCCTGGAGCGTCTTTCCGTTTTTTGAGAGTGGGAATATTATTATTAGTGATATTAACAGAGGCCTTTTTGTAATAAGAAAAAGTGGCACTTAATTAAAAGATCATGTTTCTTGAAATTATAAAATTCCTGATATTCAAACTCTTTTTTCTTTCATTGCTATGGAGTTGTTCTTCAAATGATGAAACACCACCAAACAATCCCATTGAGATAGATTTTATTAAAACTTTTGGAGGTTCAAATAATGAAAGCGCCAAATCTATTACCAAAACGTCTGATGGTGGGTATGCTATATTGGGCTATACTCAGAGTATGGATGGCGATGTTATTAATAAGACCAATAGTTCTTATGATTACTGGCTTCTAAAGTTTGACCGAAATAATAATTTACAATGGCAGAAAACTTATGGTGGTTCAGGAGATGACCGCGGTAATGAGCTTATTCAAACAACTGACGGGGGTTATGCCATTTTAGGATATAGTCAAAGTAATGATGGTGACGTAAGTGAAAATTTTGGATTTAGTGATTATTGGGTATCAAAATTAGATGCTTCAGGTAATATCCTATGGAAAAACTCGCTGGGTTATGCGGGAACTGACATAGGTATTTCACTTATAGAAACCAATGACCTGGGTTTTCTGTTGACCGGAGTTCTCGATGTGACAGCTTCAGATGGTAATGGCAATAGTAAAAACACAAAAATTAATCACGCTGGAGGAGATTTTTGGGTCATTAAATTAAATACATCAGGTATAAAACAATGGAGTAAATATTATGGAGGAGCCTTTACAGACACGCCTTATGATGTCATTGAAACTGAAGATAATGGCTATATCATTATTGGAACTTCCGATAGTGCCGATGTTGATGTTTCCAGTAACCAAGGCACTTATGATTTCTGGGTTATTAAAATTAATAACACAGGAACGCTGGTTTGGGAAAAATCATTGGGAGGATCAGAAATTGATGAAGCTTTCAGCATCGCTAAATCATCTGATGGTAATTATGTTATAGTGGGTGATACCAGAAGTAATGATAAGGACATTTCACAAAACAATGGAGCTTCAGATTTATGGGTTGTTAAAATAACCTCTTCAGGAAATTTACTCTGGGAAAAAACATTTGGAGGAACCAGTTTTGATGCAGGTCGGTCCATTTCAAATACCTCAGATAATGGGTTTTTAATTTCTGGTAGTTCTAGAAGTATGGATGGCGATTTAAGCACCAATCAAGGACAAAATGATGTTTGGATCTTAAAAATAGATTCAAGCGGAAGGCTCCTTTGGCAAAAGTCTTTTGGTGGGAGCAATATCGATTTTGCCTATGATGCCGTAGAACTTGATGACAATAGCTTTATTGTTATTGGTGAATCAAGTAGTGCAGATAAAGATATTCAAGAAAACAAAGGGTTTACAGATCTACTAATTGCTCAATTAAAATAATGAAAAAATTAATGGCCGTTTCCTTTTTTATGATCACACTAATGGCATGTCAATCAAATGATCAAGCAATAAAATCTGAAGCAACTATTAGTTTTAATTTTAGTCATAACTGGGATGGAACCATCGTTACAAATACAGATTTCAACAACATACAATACACCAATGTCAACGGAGACATTTTAAGCATTGAAAGACTGAGATATCTCATTTCAAAAATAACTTTTTATAAATCAAATGGAGAAGAAATAGTCCTGGACGGATATAACTTAGTAGATGTTACCAATGGAACTCAATTGTCATTTTCTTCAAATGCACTGGTTCCAACTGGCAATTACAGTAATGTCTCTTTTCTTTTTGGTTTTGATAATGAAGACAATATAAGTGGTGCCTATCCCGATTTAAATTCTGCTTCTTGGAATGTTCCAGAAATGCTAGGTGGCGGCTATCACTTTATGCAATTAGAAGGGAAGTTTATCAATGACCAGAGTGAAGAAATTGGGTATGCCTATCATGCTATTAGAGCCGTAGATAATTCAAACCCTGATAATTTAATTTTTCAAGATACTTTCATCGAGGTTCATTTAGGTTCCGTTATGATTTCCAATGATACCTCATTTAATGTTGAAATGAATGTAGCTGAATGGTTTAAAAACCCAAATACGTGGGATTTAAACGTTTTATACAACTCCTTAATGCCAAATTTTAATGCGCAAGTGATGATGTATGAAAATGGTCAAAATGCATTTAGTTTAGAATCTGTTACTCCCTAAAATGATAAAAAGAGGGTTACATATTGTCTTTTTATTCCTAATAGTGTCATGTACTAATGAAACCGTTGAGCAGCTAATTTATGAGCCAACACCTGCCCCGTTAAATATTCCACTTCTTTTTGAACAAAACATTTTAGCTCCCATAATTCCTTTTAATAATCC
Organism: Yeosuana sp.; assembly: GCA_036525815.1. Taxonomy (GTDB): domain Bacteria; phylum Bacteroidota; class Bacteroidia; order Flavobacteriales; family Flavobacteriaceae; genus Yeosuana. Next base: position 11,600 of record DATCZQ010000020.1, read on the forward strand.
TCAAACTGTTGAAGGCATTGCTTTAGGGAAAAAATTGTTTTTTGACCCCATTTTATCGGCTAATAATACACAGGCCTGTGCAGATTGCCACGCACCAGAAAATGCCTTTTCGGATGCGAATCGTTTTAGTGAAGGTATTGACGGAATTTTGGGACACAGAAACTCTATGCCTCTTTTTAATCTCGCATGGAATTATGATGAAAAATTCTTTTGGGACGGCCGTGTTTTTAGTTTAGAGCATCAGGCCTTTGAGCCTGTTACAAACCCTGTAGAAATGAAAAATACTTGGGCAGTAGTTGAACAAAAATTGCAAGCATCATCCCATTATCCAAAGCTGTTTAATGAAGCCTTTGGCACTTCAACTATAGACTCAACTTTGGTTACCAAGGCCATTGCACAATTTGAAAGAACTTTAATTTCTGCAAACTCAAAATTCGATAAATATCTTTTGGGAGAAGGAGTATTAACAGCCCAAGAACTGAATGGGTTTAATGTTTTTATGGATGAAACAAAAGGCGATTGTTTTCATTGTCATGGTAATGCCAACAATCCTTTATGGACAGATAATGTATTCCATAATAATGGTCTGGATGCAGTTATTACTGATTTGGGTTTAGGAAAAGTGACTGGTGATCCGGCTGATAACGGCAAGTTCAAATCACCTTCATTGCGTAACCTTGCTTTTACAGCTCCCTATATGCATGATGGCAGATTTACAACCCTCGAAGAAGTTATCAATCACTATAGTGAAGGATTACAAAACTCTCCTACTATTGACCCCTTAATGAAAAAGGTTTCTCAAGGAGGTGTCCATTTAACTGAGGATGAAAAAACGGATTTAAAAGCCTTCTTATTAGCGCTTTCTGATGAAACATTTATATCCAATCCTGCCTTCTTAAATCAATAAGAAAAACTTATAAAAGCATATACTAATATAATGTTAGAATGTATGGAAATCCATAACTTATATTGTATATTTGTAGCTTATTTAGAAACTGTCTTAATAATGGTGGTTAAAAAATAACAGAAAAACAAAATAAAACTATTTTAATAATTATGATTAAAGTTTCTGAAACTGCTAAGAAAAAAGTCATCGAACTTATGCAAGAAGACGGCTATAATCCATCAACGGATTTTGTACGTGTAGGTGTAAAAAGCGGTGGTTGTTCTGGTTTATCATACGACTTAAAGTTTGACAAAGAAAATCAAGAAGGTGACAAAGTTTTTGTTGATAATGAGGTAAAGATTATAGTTGACAAAAAAAGCTTTTTATATTTAATAGGTACAACGCTTGAATATTCAGGTGGGCTCAACGGAACAGGGTTTGTATTTAATAACCCTAACGCAAATAGAACTTGTGGCTGTGGTGAATCCTTTTCACTTTAAACAATCTACAGAAGAACAAAACAATGAATAAATATACTGAAGACGATTTAAGAGAAGAGCTTAAAACCAAGGAATATGAATACGGGTTTTATACCGACATTGCCTCTGACACCTTTCCTAACGGCTTAAATGAAGATATTGTTAGAGCTATTTCTCTTAAAAAAGAAGAACCGCAATGGATGACTGATTGGAGACTTGAAGCGTTTAGAGCCTGGAAAGAAATGACTGAACCCGAATGGGCCAATGTACATTATCAAAAACCAGATTTTCAAGCTATTTCTTACTATTCTGCACCAAACAGTAAGCCTAAATACAATAGCCTTGATGAAGTAGACCCGGAATTATTAGCCACTTTTGCAAAGCTGGGAATATCTATCGATGAGCAAAAAAAGCTAAGTAATGTTGCCATGGATGTGGTTGTTGATTCCGTTTCAGTGGCCACCACTTTCAAAAAGACTTTGGGTGAAAAAGGCATTATTTTTATGAGTATCTCTGAAGCTATTAGAGAGCATCCGGAACTTGTAAAAAAATATATTGGCACTGTGGTGCCTCAAAAAGATAATTTTTATGCGGCCCTTAACAGCGCTGTGTTTAGTGATGGGTCCTTCTGTTATATACCAAAAGGCGTTCGTTGTCCCATGGAACTCTCCACTTATTTTAGAATTAATCAGGCAGGGACCGGACAGTTTGAAAGAACACTTGTTATTGCAGATGAAGGCAGTTATGTTAGTTATCTTGAAGGCTGTACTGCCCCTAGTAGAGATGAAAACCAGTTACATGCTGCGGTAGTTGAGTTGATTGCGCTTGATAATGCTGAAATAAAATATTCAACTGTTCAAAACTGGTACCCAGGTAACGCTGAAGGTAAAGGGGGTGTTTATAATTTTGTTACGAAACGTGGACTTTGTGAAACCAATGCAAAAATTTCTTGGACTCAAGTAGAAACGGGAAGTGCCGTAACTTGGAAATACCCAAGTTGTGTTTTGAAAGGCGACAATTCTGTCGGCGAATTTTATTCAATTGCAGTAACCAATAATCATCAACAAGCTGATACAGGAACAAAAATGATTCATTTGGGGAAAAACACCAGATCAACCATTATTTCAAAAGGTATTTCAGCGGGAAAATCTCAAAACAGTTACCGTGGCTTGGTCAAAATAAGTCCAAATGCCGATAATGCCCGTAATTTTTCACAATGTGACAGTTTACTTATGGGTAATGAATGTGGTGCCCATACGTTTCCGTACATTGAGGCAAAAAATAAAACCGCCAGAATTGAGCACGAAGCAACCACCAGTAAAATTGGTGAAGACCAAATTTTCTATTGCAACCAACGTGGTATACCAACAGAAAAAGCCATTGCCTTAATTGTAAACGGCTTTAGTAAAGATGTACTTAATAAACTGCCTATGGAGTTTGCTGTAGAAGCTCAAAAATTACTTGAGATAAGTTTAGAAGGATCTGTAGGTTAATGAAAAAATCAGTAATTATAGTGGGTTCATCTAGAAAAAATGGGAACACAACACAAATAGTAATGAGGATTGCCAACAAATATCATCTAGATATTATAAACTTAATTGATTATAATTATTCATATTATGATTATGAAAGTAAAAACAAAAATGATGATTTTATTAAATTGGCTAAAGGAATCATAGAAAAATATGACACCTTAATTTTTGCTACACCCGTTTACTGGTATAGTATGAGTGGTATTATGAAAGTATTCTTCGATCGTATTTCAGACTTAATTCGAATTGAAAAAGAAACTGGCAGACAATTAAGAGGAAAAAACATGGCGGTAATATCAAATTCACATGATAACGAATTGGATTATGATTTTTATATTCCATTTAAAAAATCTGCAGAATACTTAGGCATGACTTATTTGGGAGAGAAACATATTAATGCAGATAGCCTGCCAAACACAAAAAATTTAGAATTAGCGTTTATATAAAATAAAAACAATGTTAAAAATTAATAACCTACACGCAAGTGTTGAAGATAAATCAATTTTAAAGGGGATTAATCTTGAAATTAAACCTGGAGAAGTTCATGCCATCATGGGACCAAACGGTTCTGGCAAAAGTACATTGGCGTCAGTCATTGCAGGGAAAGAAGATTATGAAGTCACTGATGGCGACCTGTTTTTTGAAGGAGAAGATATCAATGAAATGGCTGTTGAAGAGCGTGCGCATAAAGGCATCTTTTTATCATTTCAATATCCGGTTGAAATACCTGGAGTATCAGTAACCAATTTCATGAAAACGGCCATTAATGAAACCCGCAAGGCAAAAGGACTTGAAGATATGCCTGCTAAAGACATGTTGAAACTTATTCGTGAGAAGGCGGAATTATTAGAAATTGACAGAAAGTTTTTATCTCGTTCTTTAAATGAAGGCTTTTCAGGAGGTGAGAAAAAGCGTAATGAAATTTTTCAAATGGCCATGTTAGAACCCAAATTAGCCATCTTAGACGAAACGGATTCCGGTCTTGATATTGACGCACTTCGCATTGTAGCTAATGGTGTAAACAAACTTAAAAGCAAGAACAACGCCGTCTTAGTGATTACCCATTACCAAAGATTATTAGAATATATTGTACCCGATTTTGTGCATGTATTGTATAATGGAAGGATCGTGAAGTCTGGGACTAAAGAACTGGCTCACGAGCTTGAAGAAAAAGGTTACGACTGGATTAAAGAAGAAGTTAACGCATAATTAATTTTCAGTTAGAGCGGCACAGCCCCTTTCACTAACAATTGAAAAATGGATTTAAAAGAAAAATTAATATCATCCTTTTGGGCATTTGAAAACCATCAAGACGAGGATACTTATTTGCATAACATAAGAACAGAAGCTATAAAAACATTTGAGGATCATGGGTTTCCTTCCAAAAAAGAAGAAGCCTGGAAATACACCTCCTTAAACAGTCTTTTAAAAAATGATTTTAGTGTGTTCCCAAAACAGGAGAATGCCATTGAATACAATGATGTTAAGAAGTATTTCATTCATGACATTGATACTTATAAAATTGTGTTTATTGATGGGAAATATTCTTCTCATCTTTCACAGACAACGCATGATGCGATGGATATCTGTTTAATGTCTTCTGCATTAACAAAACCAAAATACCGGATTCTAATAGAAAACTATTTTAATAAAATAGCTAAAAAAGATAGTTTAACATCATTAAATACAGCCTTTTCAAGTGAAGGTGCTTACATACATATTCCTAAGAATAAAATGGTGGCTAAACCAATTCAAATCATCCATTTTTCAACGGGAAATGAATCAGCCATCATGCTACAACCACGTAATTTAATTGTGGTTGATGAAAATTCGCATTTGCAAATTATTGAAAGACACCAAAGTTTGACTGATAATCCTGTTTTGACCAATAGCGTTACAGAATTATTTGTCAATAAACGCGCCATTGTTGATTATTATAAAGTGCAAAATGACCATTCAAACGCCTCGTTAATCGACAACTCTTATATCAATCAAAAGCAAGAAAGTATTTGTTCTGTTCACACCTTTTCTTTTGGAGGGAAATTAACTCGAAATAACCTTAATTTCTATCAACATGGCGAACGTATTAACTCTATTTTAAAAGGCATCACTATTATTGGTGATAAACAGCATGTGGACCATAATACGTTAGTGCATCATACGGAACCAAATTGTGAAAGTCATCAGGATTATAAAGGTATTTTCGGTGAAAACTCCACGGGTGTTTTCAATGGAAAAATAATTGTTAATAAGGAAGCCCAAAAAACCAATGCCTTTCAATCAAATAAAAACATTCTCATTAGCGATAAAGCAACCATTAACACCAAACCGCAATTAGAGATTTTTGCTGATGATGTGAAGTGTTCACATGGTTGTACCATAGGTCAGTTAGATGAAAAAGCCTTGTTTTATTTACGCTCAAGAGGTATTCCTGAAAAAGAAGCGAAGGCATTACTTATGTATGCATTTAGTAATAACGTATTAAGCTCAGTACGAATTCCTGAAATTAAACAACGCATCAATAAAATTATAGCTAATAAATTAGGTGTTGATATCGGTTTTGATTTATAAAATTATTTGAAGCTATTTCCCGCTATTCGCTCTATCTTTTTTACATCGATCAAGTAAAAAAGGAGTCCGCTTCTATCGGGGCTATTTTAAAAAACAACTATGTTTAACGTAGAAGATATAAGAAAAGATTTTCCCATACTTTCAAGACAAGTCAACGGAAAACCATTAGTATATTTGGACAATGCAGCAACCTCTCAAACACCTCAGCAGGTTATTGATACGATTGTAGATTATTATTCAAATTATAATGCCAATATCCATCGTGGCGTACACACTTTAAGTCAGGAAGCTACCGATAAATATGAGCAAGCCCGGCATAAAATTCAAAAGCATTTTAATGCCCAATTTGCACATGAAATTATTTTTACCTCAGGCACTACGCATAGTATTAATTTAGTTGCCAGTGGTTTTTCATCCTTCTTAAAAAAAGGAGATGAAATCATGGTATCGGCCTTAGAGCATCACAGCAATATTGTGCCATGGCAAATGCTTTGTGAGCGCACCGGAGCTATTTTAAAAGTGATTCCCATGAATCAGGAGGGTGAATTAATCATGTCTGAGTATGACAAACTCCTCTCCAATAAAACCAAATTGGTTTTTGCAAATCACATTTCTAATGCTTTAGGAACCATAAATCCTATTGAATATATTATACACAAGGCGCATCAAGTAGGCGCAGCTGTGTTAATTGATGGTGCTCAAGCCTGTCCGCATTTAAAACCAGATGTTCAGGCTTTAGATGTCGATTTTTACGTGGCCTCTGCCCATAAAATGTGCGGCCCAACAGGTGAAGGCATGCTTTACGGTAAAGAAGAATGGCTTAAAAAATTACCACCTTACCAAGGTGGAGGTGAAATGATTGCGGAAGTCACTTTTGAAAAAACCACTTACGCCGAATTACCTCATAAATTTGAGGCAGGAACCCCTAATATTTGTGGAGGTATTGCCTTTGGTGCAGCCATTGACTACATGAACGCCATTGGATTTGATGCCATTTCTAAATATGAACAGGAGCTTTTAGAATATGCTACGCAAAAACTACTTGCAATAGAAGGCTTAAAAATTTACGGGACTTCAAAAAACAAAACATCCGTTATTTCCTTTAATTTAGAAGGCATTCATCCTTATGATGTGGGCACTATTCTTGATAAAATGGGTATTGCTGTCAGAACGGGCCATCATTGTGCTCAACCCATTATGGATTATTTTAAAATCCCTGGTACTGTAAGAGCCTCTTTCGCTTTTTATAATACTAAAACAGAAATTAACAGCCTTGTCAATGCTGTTAAGAAGGCGCAACTCATGCTTTCTTAAGTATTATCTTATTTCTTTTAGATTTTATTATAAATGATAATTTTGTTATTTAGTTAACAGAAATATGCTTTTTATCGAATATTTAACGAAAAATATTAACAAATAATAAAAAGTTTAAAAATATTTTATACTTTCCTCAACACTAATCCTAAATTAACAAATATTATGAAAAAATTTGTTTTTGGTTTGGCTTCAATAGCCTTATTATTTTCAGCATGTAACAGCGATACAAAAGAGATCACTTTAGATCAAGAAATTGACATGAGTGATTTTTACGTTTACACGGATTCTGCTGATGACTTAGCAAATAAGTCAAATACCGGTAAGGAAATGAATAAAACATGTGGAACCATGTCTAATTTAAACAGATTACTGGCTGAAAATCCCGGATTAGAGAAAAAAATGTTTGACATTGAGTATCATACCAGAAAATTGATCAATGCCAAAGGAAAACCAGCTGGTAATCCTGGCAGCGGCGGTGGCGATTCAGTTGAAACCGATATTGATGTACTGCCCATTCAGGATAATTTAAATATTGTGATCCCTGTATATTTTCATATTATATTGCCAAATGCCAATGATGTTAGCAATGCTCAAATTCAATCTCAATTGAATGTTCTTAACGATGATTTCAGCAAATCAAATACTAACCTTTTGCCCTCAGGTGCCACTAACTTTATAAATGATGCTACCAACACAGGCATTAGCTTTACCCTAGCAGGAATTGTGAGACATGACGACCCCACGTCTTCATGGGGAACGAATGATTCTGTGAAAAAAAAATATCCTCCAATTTCTCCTTCAACACAACTAAATATTTGGGTTTGTAATTTAGGTAGTGGCCTTTTAGGCTATGCACAGTTTCCAGGCGGAAGCCCGGATACTGATGGTGTCGTAATACTGCATGAAAGTTTACCTGGTGGCTCAGCATCAAATTATAACTTAGGAAGAACAGCCAGTCATGAGGTAGGACATTATTTAAATTTAAGACACATTTGGGGAGATGGAAGATGCCGCCAAGATGATTTTGTCGAAGATACGCCTACATCTGATGGTCCAAATTATAGATGCCCTGTGTATCCGACCATGAACTGCAGTTCTACAGATATGACTATGAATTATATGGATTATACCTATGATTCATGTATGTATATGTTTACTGATGGACAACGCAATAGAATGAGAGCTATTTTTGCCTCTGGGGGTGCACGAGAAATTATGATACAATAATAAAAATATTTGTTTTTATTGAAAAGACGCCAACTTTGGCGTCTTTTTTGTATTTTATAATTAAAAATATAAGTCATGAAATTAATGGTCATCTTATTTAGTATTCTGTCTGTCAATTCTTGTAATCACTCAAAGAAAACTTTAAGTTTTTCTCAAGGCGACATCGAAACGAAACTGGAATTAAATGGCACTTATGTTATTAAATCTATACAAGATAAGGATGTTTCAGTCTATAACTTAGAAGTCAATTTTAATGCTGAAGAACAAAAAATAAGCGGCTTTTCAGGCTGTAATCGCTTTTTTGGAAACTATACATTCAGTGATAACAATATTACTTTTGGAACACTGGGTTCTACAAAAATGTTTTGCGAAGAGAAAGCCAATACCATTGAATCTGACTTATTTGAGACCTTATCAAAAATTGATCATTTAAATTCAAATGATTCAACTTTAGAGTTCATTAGTGATAAAAGCATTAGTTTAACCATGATTAAAAAACTACAAGTAAAGCCAGTCATGTTTGAATATTCCACCATCTCAAGAGGTGTCTATAAACTCATATCAATTAATAAAAAACAGGTTTCAGTAGTTAACAAGCGTGATGATGACCCCGTTATTAAAGTTTGTAGCGCACAAGAATGGGAACAACTTATAGACGCCATAAAAACAGTTGATGTTGACAATATCTCTGATTTAAAGGCGCCTTCGGACAGACGTTTTTTTGATGGAGCTCTTATGGCAAAATTAATTATCTATTCTGATGATAAGAAATATGAATCTGCAAGTTTTGATCACGGGAACCCTCCAAAAGAGATTGAAACCATTGTTAAAGAAATCTTATCTATTTCAGAAAATATTGAATAGGACCATTTCTTATTGTATTTTTGCATAAAACAAAAACTGTGAGTATTAAGGACATACAAAACGAAATCATTGATGAATTCTCAATGTTTGAAGATTGGGAAGAACGTTATCAATATATGATTGATCTTGGAAAGGACTTACCTTTAATTGATGAACAATTTAAAACCGATAGTAATATTATAAAAGGCTGTCAAAGTAAGGTATGGGTTCATGCCGAATTAAAGGATGATAAAATATTTTTTACGGCTGATAGTGACGCTATTATTACAAAAGGCATTATAGCTATTTTAATTAGAGTTTTTTCAAACCAAAGACCTAAAGACATTATTGAAGCCAACACAGACTTTATTGAAAAAATTGGTTTAAAGGAACATTTATCTCCAACAAGAGCTAATGGCTTGGTAAGTATGATTAAACAGTTAAAAATGTATGCCATAGCATACCAAACACAATTAAATTAACATGAGCGATATAAAAATTGATACTACAAAATTAGGCGAAAAAATTGTAGGGGTTCTGAAAACCATCTATGACCCAGAAATTCCTGTTGATATTTATGAATTAGGTTTGATTTACGACGTATTTGTTAATGAGGATTATGACGTTAAAATCTTGATGACCTTAACAACGCCCAACTGCCCAGTAGCGGAAACTTTACCACTAGAGGTTGAAGAAAAAGTCAAATCTCTTAATGAGGTAAAAAGTGCTGAAGTTGAAATCACTTTTGATCCACCTTGGACCCATGAATTAATGAGTGAAGAAGCGAAGTTAGAACTTGGAATGCTTTAAATATTTACATTCATTATTTACATGTCAGACGAAATTATCAATCGCGTAGCGAATAGTAAATTAGTAACCATTAACCTGGAAGATTATTATCCTCCAGGCAAACGTATTTTGTTTGATATTAAAGATTGGCTTTTTGAAGGTTTTGTGTTACGTGAAAAAGATTTTAGAGATAAAGCAAATCAATTTGACTGGTCTCCATTTAAGGATAATTATGTTGCTTTAACGTGCAGCAGCGATGCCATTATACCCGCCTGGGCCTTTATTTTATTGAGCATACATTTAGAGCCTTTTGCAAAAAAAACGGTGATTGGAAACCTTGAAGTACTTGAAACTTCCATTTATCAAGAGGTATTAAACACTTTGGATATTTCAGAATTTACTAATAAACCTATTATCATAAAAGGTTGTTCTAAAAAGCCAGTACCTCAAAATGCCTATATCATGCTGGCCAGTAAACTGAAACCAATTGCCCTCTCTATTATGTACGGAGAAGCCTGCTCATCAGTGCCTTTATACAAGAAAAAATAGAATTACAATTTGTTATTTAATATATTTAGCCCTTAAAAATTTTAAAAATGAATAGAATATTACTCTTTTTAGCGGTTTTACTTTGTAGCATGGTGACTGTCAATGCACAGACAAAAGAAGAGCTGGAAACTCAAAAAGCTGAAAAGCAAGCCGAGGCAGATAAATATAAAAAGGAAGCTGATGCCATTCAAAAACAAATTGATGCCCTTCCCGGCTGGAGAGTTGGAGCTTTTGGAACCATTGGCGGAAGCTTATCAAACTTTAGCAATTGGTATTCTCAAGGTAAACCAAATAATACTTCAGGCAATATTGGTTTTACTATTAATGGCCATGCCAATTTAATTCGGGAAAAATTCTTTTGGAGAAACTCATTGACCACCAACTTAAATTGGGTGAAATTAGACGATAGAGATGACCCTACTGATGACAGCAGTTTTAGTCCAACAACAGATGTTTTTTCTGTTTCCTCTTTGTATGGAAGAAACATTACAAAAACCTTAGCCGTTTCAGGTTTAATGGAATACAGAACAACACTTCTTGATAATTTCAATGATCCAGGTTATTTAGATGTAGGTATTGGTGCCACGTGGACCCCAATTGAAAACCTTATTGTTGTCGTACATCCCTTAAACTACAACTTTGTATTTAGTTCTGGACAAACCGTTTTTGAATCCTCTTTAGGTGCTAAAATTGTTGCAGATTATACCAGACAAATAGGTGCTGTTAATTTTAAATCTAATTTGTCTATGTTTCAAAGTTATAAAAGCTCGAACTATTCAAACTGGACATGGACTAACTCATTCGGATATACCTTATGGAAAATGATTGGTGTTGGTTTTGACTTTGGTTTAAGAAATAATAAGCAAGAAGCACTAGATTATGCTCTAAATACCATTGGTGATACGAATGCTTCTTTTGATAATGTAAATAACGATTTGCAAACCTATTATACCATTGGTTTAAGCTATAAGTTTTAAATAAAAATCATATAAAAATAAAAAAGAGCTTCATTTACAGAAGCTCATTTTTTATGCTTGATTTACATCATAATCTGGATATAGAAAATGATTATAAGGAAAACGTGTAATATGAATTTGCCTTACTTCTTCATAAACGCGCTTTTTAAAATCTTCTAAATTTTCCCTATTTAATGCCGAAATAAAGAGGGCATTATTGCCTACTTTACTCATCCAGGTCTTTTTCCATTCTTCCAATGAATAATGCATTTTAGAACGCTCAGTTTCTAAATCATCATCACTTAATGGTTCTGGTTTATAAGCATCTATTTTATTAAAAACCATAATAGTTGGCTTGTCAGCACTTTTAATTTCTCCCAGAATTTTATGAACAGAATCAATATGTTCCTCAAAATTTGGATGTGAAATATCTACCACGTGCAACAGCAGATCAGCTTCTCTAACTTCATCTAATGTGCTTTTAAAACTTTCAACTAATTGGGTTGGAAGTTTTCTTATAAACCCCACCGTATCTGAAAGTAAAAATGGCAGGTTTTGAATTACCACCTTTCTTACCGTCGTATCCAATGTTGCAAACAATTTGTTTTCAGCAAAAACATCACTTTTACTAATCACGTTCATTAAGGTAGATTTACCAACGTTCGTATATCCAACAAGAGCAACCCGCACCATCGCGCCGCGATTTCCTCTTTGAACAGACATTTGTTTGTCAATTGTTTTTATTTTTTCCTTAAGTAAAGTAATTTTATCTCTAACTATACGCCTGTCTGTTTCAATTTCAGTTTCACCCGGTCCTCTCATACCAATACCTCCCTTTTGCCGCTCCAGGTGTGTCCACATACCTCGTAAACGAGGTAATAAATATTCGCACTGTGCCAATTCAACTTGAGTGCGGGCATAACTGGTTTGTGCACGTTGTGCAAAAATATCAAGAATTAAGTTTGTCCGGTCAAGTACTTTACAGTTTAGAATTTTACTGATATTTCGTTCCTGAGCCGAAGACAGTTCATCATCAAAAATAGCGGTTCCAATATTATTTTCTTTAATAAAACGCTCTACTTCTTCAATTTTACCTGTGCCTAAAAAGGTCTTAGGATTGGGCATTTCCATTTTTTGAGTAAAACGCTTCACAACCTCGCCGCCTGCGGTAAAAGTTAAAAACTCAAGTTCATCCAAATATTCTTTAGATTTTATTTCATCTTGGTCCTTTGTAACAATTCCTACCAATACAGCCCTTTCTAAGCTTATATTTTTTGATTCTATCATAAATTAAAATATTGTACAAAGTTACATAATTGGAAGCATTTTAATTTTTATATTTTTAGTCTTCTAATTTGAATTTATGAATGATTTTATAGTAGAGACCGAATCCAAACAACTTAAACATACCATTGCTTTTTATAATCTTGAAAATCTTTTTGATATCACTGATGATCCGAAAACTAATGATAATGATTTTTTGCCTACAAATACAAAAAAATGGACTACTAAACGATACAAGGATAAACTTAGAAAATTAGGATTTGCCATTTCGAATATTGGGCTTAAAGAAACGGATAGGCATCCTGCCATCATTGGATTAGCTGAGATTGAAAATGACACTGTTTTAAAAGACCTTATTGAATCAAAACATTTGTGTGATTGCAATTACCGCTTTGTCCATTACGACTCCTTAGATGAGCGGGGAATTGATGTTGCCTTATTATATGATTCTACTTGCTTTAAAGTTACAAATAGTGAAACGTTTTCCATTCATTTAACTAATGAAGAAGGGCTCCCCGATTATACCAGAGATATCCTTTTAGTAAGCGGTTTCTTAGAGGATGAAGAAATTCAGGTCATTGTAAATCACTGGTCTTCCAGACGTGAAGGCGAAAATGAAACAGAGTTTAAACGCTTAGCTGCCTCAAATAAAGTTACTGAGATTATTGATAGCTTAAAAGAGAATAATAAAAATATAAAAATTATGGTTATTGGAGATTTTAATGATGATCCAACTAATAACAGCATCATGCAATTGGTAGAAAGTCAAGATCTATTTAACCCCATGCAATCTCTACTTTCATACTCAAGAGGATCTACTTCTCACAATTTTAGATGGAATTTGTTTGATCAAATCATGTTTACAAAAAATTTCTTTGAAACAACTCCAAATACCTTTAGTTTCTTAAATGCTAATATTTTTGATGATGACTTTTTAAAACTTTTTAATGGTAAGTATAAAGGCAAACCCTTTAGAACCTACATAGGTAAAAAATACCAAGGAGGCTATAGCGACCACTTTCCTGTTTATGCCATCCTTGAAAGGAATTATTAAATAAAAAGACCTCTTTTTTGAGGTCTTTTTATTTAACTATAATTATACTCTAATTAATTACCTGTAACTTTTACATCATCTACTTGGAACGTGGTAGTTATACCTGTACTTGAACCTAGATATTTAAAAGCTATATACATGTTTCCTTCTAAACAAGAAACATTTATTGGTCCAGAATTAGTAAACGCAGTGCCATATCCAGAAGTTGGGCCTTGTGGTAAAGTAGCATCAACAGCTAACCAGGTTGCTTCAGAAATATCTGCTGAATTTCCAGTAAAATCTGTCGAAACATACACGCTTAAAGCATCTCCATTATAGTAACCAACATTTGTTTTAAAAGTTAATTGCTCAGAGGTTGAAGCATCTAGATTAATGGCAGGAGTAATTAACCAAGCTTCATAAGGATTTTCATTTGAATTATAGGCCGTAGTCTGCATATAACTATTGCCACTGAAAGATCTTAATGAATATTTGTAGGTACCCGCATTGACATTAATATTTATCCAACCTTCAGCAGTCAAAGTGGCTTCTGTAGTTCCTTCAAAATTTTCATCAAAAATTACTTGAGTTCCGCCAGAGGTGCCAGCACATTCTAATAATGGTGGATCACAACGCTCCCCATTAAAATTGATATCATCTGTATCTCTAATAAATATCTGGTAATCTGAATTATATTTACTAAAAACAGCCACGATACTTCCACTTCCTGTTGGAAACAACTCGTTCTTAAAAGCTGCAAAACCACTGTTTCTTATAATTGTACTCGACTCATCATCACAATTCTTTAAATTTCTATTCACCGTATAAGTGTCTGATGCATTGGCATATGGCAATCCAACTTCGGGTAAACTTAACTGCATATTATCAATTTGGACCAACATATTGATATAATTATCACTATAATCAGCAGGAGTAATTACCTTAGGAACCATGGTTGCTATTTCACCTGATCGAATTATAAAATCTGTATAATTAGTAGCAGAAATTCTTCCTACAGAGGTTCCTTGAATCGCACCGATATGCAGTACCCCATTTAAATTATCCATACCAAGGCCATTTAATTTAACATAAACTTTTCTTCCAGGTTTATATAATGCATACATTGACGTGACATCTACATCTAACTGAATAGCGGCCGTTGGATTTTCAGGTGCATCTTGCAATATTAACACTTTATAGAAATTACCTGCTTCATCATTTGAAACGACATATCCTTCTATTATTAATTCTCCTCCATTACTGGCTGCAGTAAAATCTACCAAACTACCAGCATACATTGATTTTATAATGCTGATTGTTGTATTAGCTTCTATGTTTGGTTCTGTAAATTCAACACTTGGAATATCATAGTCATCATCTTCAACACATGATATTACAGCAAAGACAGCTATAAACAAAAGTGTTAATGGTAAAATTTTTATAGTTTTCATAAGTTGTGATATTATATTTTTCATTTTTTTAAAATCTAAAGTAAACATTCATAAAATAGGTAGCTCCTCTGCCATACCAATATCTTGAACCAAATACAGGTGTGTCATTACTTTGATCATCTCTTAATTGCCTGTAATTAGCATTTCTACCTTGTTCAAAACCACCCGTTTTATATTCGGTATCCAACAAGTTATTAATACTAGCAAAAAATCCAATATAGTAATCGTCTATTTTCCAGGATTTTCCTCCAATAAGGTTTACACTTGCATAACTATCAAATTTCTCCTGTTTTAATAATTCTCTCGCTAAATCTTCATCATAATCATTAAACGGTAAGCCATCAGAATCCAGATAAAAATTCTTTGTTCTTGTTAATGGACTGATATCAATATAAGTATCATCAAAAAAATTGGCCGTTGCACCAATCCACCAATAATCTGGATCGCGATATTCAAAACCAATTGAATAGGCCTTTTGTGGTCCGCCAGCCACTCTGTAATCCTTTAAAGTGGAAACCCCAAAATCAACGCGTCCATTTTCAAAATCAGATGATGTTAAATACAAATTGGGGTTATTATCGTAAGTAAATTGACCTAATGACGCGACCCCTTTCAATAAAATAGTGGGAGTTACTTGTGCTTCAATACCTATCTCTGCACCAATTTGTCTTTTAGCAATACCTTGTAGAATTTCTTGAACAAAAGCAGTGTTATCTCCTCCAACACCATCAGCGTAATAGAAAGAAATCTCATTAGCATCTTCTATTTTAGAATAATACCCCGTTAATCTAGCTTTTACAATGGGTGAACGAAAAATGTAACTGGCATCCACGGTACTCATTTTTTCCTCTGTGATATCGCTTACTATATTATGATTTTCTCTTGAATTAGAAAACGTATTTCTTAAGGAAGGAGCCTTAGTTAAATAACCCGCATTAAGGTTAAATAAATGTTTTCCAGTCAATTTATAAGTGACGCCTGCTTTTGCACCTATCCCTGTAAATGATAATTTTTCTCCTTTGCCAAATGAATTATCTGAGTAAGCAGCATTTTGATATAATCCTTCTCTTTGGTATTGTGTATTTGTTGCAGTAGCTGAAACATAAAAATCAAACTTATTGTATTTAAACTGACCTTGTAAAAACCCTGAAACGATGTCTGAATATAAATTGAAATTATATCTAAACTTTTCTCCCTCTCCGGCAATTCTGTTAGGATTGAGCTCATCAAACTGAAAACCATCAAATGAATCAACATTTAAATACCCATTACCACCCAATAAATCGATAATTTCCGCAAAATTTTCAGACTTTAATTTACTGTAATTAATAGATCCGTTAATTGTAATGTTATCATTTATATAGGACGTTAAAATAGAATTAGCAGTAAATTGCTTGTCATCATTTCTGTCTTCAAACAAAATATAAGTAGAGTAATTATCCGTATTAGTTAAGTTTGTTAGATACATACTATTCCAATCTATCTGCCCATCATTTACAAATTGTTGCTCATTTAAATAGGCTTGTTCATAATTTGGACCTGCTGCTGGTGTTAGCCAATAGCTTGGTAATTTCTGATAATAAGCCGGACTGGGATTTGATCCACCACCAACTGGAATGTCATCATCATTTAAACGCTGACCATTGTTATCTAATCGACTATTTCCAATTTTTCCAAATTGATACGCAATATTGGTGTTTAAACTTGTTTTATCAGACAGATCCCAAAAATGATTCAACATTAAAATTGGCTCATTTACTTCCTTAATTCTAGAATTTCGCTTTTTTCCGTCTTGATAACCCCAATATTCATTGTATTTTATATCTTTTAAATCATAAACTTCCTGTGTATTAGGAGACGATTTACCTCTTCTATTAGGTGTATAAATTGAGGTTAAGTTCAAACTATGTTTTTCTCCAAATTTCTTTTCAATAGAGGCAAAAAACGAATTAGAATCATATAATGTGGCATCCTGAAACCCTTCATTACCCCAACGCCTTCCTAACATAAAAGCCATAGACCAACCATCTTTCATTAAACCTGTTGCATAACTAGCCATGAAACGATTCGTATAACTTCTATTTGAAGATGAATAGGTAACGCGCCCACCGCTTTGAAACTGAGAGGCTCTTACATTAATGTTTGTAGTACCTAAAAAACCTCCAAAATTATAACTAGAAGCTTGAAGTCCTACAGATAATTCTTGATTTCGAAGCACATCATTCAATCCACCCCAATTACTCCATTGCGGTCTTCCATTAAAAAGTTTGTTCATTTCAACGCCGTTTATCAAAACGGAACCATTTTGAGAATCTAATCCTCTTAAATTAAAAAAAGAAGAACTAAATTCAAAAGCAGCTGTTCGCTGAAATACATCTAATGAAGACGATAATAATCCAGAAATATTATCTGAACCACTGGTGTCATCATTCAATTCATCATCAGACAAGGTAATTGTAAATAACTCTTCAGCACTTGTCATATCAAGTTCTAATGTCATATCTGTTATATTAACAGTTTGACCTTCATTAACCACTATAGGATACCTCTTTACGGCGTATCCCTCTTTAAATATTTTTAATACCTGCTCTCCTAAGGGAACATTATTAGAAAATTTAAACTCCCCTAAATCATTAGTTTTAGTGGTTTGTTTTGTTTCTTCAATAGTCACTGTGACCTCAGCGATTGGATCAAAAGTAAGAGCATCCTTAACGCTCCCTTTAATGGTGGTTTGTTGCGCATAGGTTGTAAAAATTGAAAAAATTCCGAATAAAAAAATAAGTAACTTTTTTTTCATACTTGAATTTATATTTTAGGGAAGGATATGTGTTAAATAAAAATTATTTAAGCTATACAAATTTACATTATTTATAATAAATATCTACTTTTGGAATACAATTTGTAATGAAAATAATGTTAACCCAACATATCTCTAATGAGAATTTTAAAACCCCTTTATATTGTCCTCATTTTATGTGCAATCATACAAGTAAACGCACAAGAAAAAAAGACCTATAAAATACATACGGTAGCTTTTTATAATTTGGAGAATTTATTTGATACTATAAATGATCCCATCAAATTTGATGAAGCCAGCCCTATGATGGAATTAAAAACCAATCGTTCTGCAGTTTACAAAAAGAAGGTTCATAATATGGCAAGTGTGATCGCTCAGATAGGTTTTGACGGTACTCATAATTCTCCTGCCGTAATTGGCGTGTCAGAAATTGAAAACAGAGAGGTCCTTGAAGATCTGGTTAATGATTCTTCACTCATTTCGAAAGATTATGGTATTATTCATTACCACTCTCCCGATGCCAGGGGTATTGATGTCGCATTGCTTTATCAAAAACAATTATTTACTCCCATTTCAACAAGCAGCCATGAACTTAAAATATTTGATGACCTTTCCAGCAAACGTGTTTATACCAGAGATCAACTTTTAGTAAGCGGTAATTTAGATGGTGAACTTATTCACTTTATTGTCAATCACTGGCCTTCACGAAGTGGTGGTGAAGCCAGGAGCAGGCCAAAAAGAGTGGCTGCTGCCAAATTAACTAAACATTTGGTAGACTCCTTACAAATTATAGATCCTTATGCAAAAGTATTTATCATGGGAGATTTAAATGACGATCCTACTAATGCAAGTATAAAAGACGTTTTAAAAACTCAAAAAGACAAAGAAAAAGTAACATTTAAAGGTATTTATAACCCTTATGAAGCTATGTTTAAAAATGGTATTGGCACCACAGCATACCGTGATGCCTGGAGTTTATTTGACCAGATCATGATGACAGAACCCTTGCTCGAAAAAGATTTTTCAACGTATCGATTTTATAAAGCTGGTATTTTTAATGAGAATTTTTTAACCCAAAAAAGTGGTCGTTTTAAAGGATATCCGTTTAGAAGCTTTGGATATAGTGGGTTTACTGATGGCTACAGTGATCACTTCCCGGTATATGTTTATTTGATAAGAGAAGTTGAAAATTAGATGAGTCTAATTAAATATAAAAAGGCGACACTTGAGTGTCGCCTTTTTATATTTAATTAGGCCAAACAGCCCATGGGATTCTTGACAAGAATAAAACCAAAGCAATGGTATAAAAAACAGCTATAGTTTTTAACTTATATTTGGACGTTAATTTCTTTTTATGTTTAGAATACCCAATAGTTATTAAAGCCACTGCAATAATATTTATTAAAGGATGTTCAACCAAATACAATCTGTGAACGGCATCTTTCATAACCCCTCCCATACCAAGTTCAGCAAATAATTCTAATCTTGGAGACACAAAATAAAGTAACAAGCCTATGAGCAATTGAATATGCGATATTATTAAGGTAAATAAGGATATTCTAAAATCTTTTGCTTCATATTCCTTTCCTCTTAAAGATTTCATAATAGCATTTATACTTGCAATTATTAATACCAAAAGAACTAAGTAAGCCCAGTAAGAGTGTATTATTTTGACTGTGTTATACATGTAGTGATTATTTTAGTTTTATATATGTTACAAATGTAGTAATTAAATAAATATGGCGTTATTTAAATTGAAATCTAATGTTTAGGCATAAAAAAACCGCTTCGAATGAAGCGGTTTTTTTTATGCTATCCAGAAAATTTAAAATTCCATTTTTAATGAGAAATTCCAAGTAGTTCCAAATCCAAACCAAACAGAGTTGCGCACATCAATACCGTTATAAGTAGGGTTTGATCCGTCTGCATGAATATT
>DATCZQ010000021.1:0-2415 GCA_036525815.1 Yeosuana sp.
AGACAAGGTTCGTCCAATCTATCTATGAGATCTGCCACCATTTGCTCAAATTGATCTCTATTAATCTTAATATTCAGATGTTGAGGACCTGAAGTATCCACTGCTACAAATGGCAGATTGATATTAGTTTCAAGAAGTGAAGATAGTTCGTGCTTGGCTTTTTCTGAAGCTTCTCTTATTCTTTGAAGCGCCATTTTGTCCGTTTTTAAATCTATTGAATGCTGATTTTGAAAATCTTCTATAACCAAATTTATTAGCTTCTGATCAAAGTCATCTCCACCTAAAAACGTGTCACCACTGGTAGCTTTTACCTCAAATACCCCGTTGTTTATTTCGAGAATCGAGATATCAAATGTGCCGCCACCCAAATCAAATACTGCAACTTTTTGGTTTTCCTTTTTATCAAATCCATATGCTAAGGCTGCTGCCGTAGGCTCGTTTATTATTCTTCTTACATTAAATCCGGCTATTCTGCCGGCATCTTTTGTAGCCTGTCTCTGAGAATCATTAAAATGTGCCGGTACGGTTATTACAGCTTCGTCAACTTCGTATCCAAGGTATTCCTCAGCAATATTCTTCATTTTCATAAGTATGATAGATGAGATTTCCTGAGGGCTATACTGCTTATCATTAACCTCTACCCAGGCATCTTCATTTTCATTGCTTATAATTTCATAGGGTGCAAATTCTTTGGCTTTATCGACTTCGGGGCTATTTATTTTCCTGCCTACTAATCTTTTAACACCAAATATTGTGCTTCTTGGGTTTACCACAGCCTGTCTTTTAGCTACTGCTCCTGCAAATCTGCTTCCATCATCTGTAAAAGCGACTACGGAGGGAGTAATTCTGCTTCCCTCATCATTGGGTATAACAACAGGGCTTCCGCCTTCAATTATTGAAACACATGAATTGGTAGTTCCAAGATCAATACCAACAATCGGCATTTATTAGTTCTCCTAATTATTTTCTTTTATATCTTCTTCAATTAACTCTAATATATCATCTTTGTTATCATTGTCACTGTCTATATTAACTTCAATGCTAATTTCTTCATCGGAATTATTTAAAGTTTCACCTTGTTCAGTACTGTTATTTTTAGTATTTGGAGTAAAATCATTATCAATTTTTAAATCATCAAGATTAAATTCAGTATCAGTCATATCCAATTCTAATTCTTGAGTATCACTGGAATCAGGGCTTTGCTGTGTTTGTATTTCTTCTTCTCTTTTTACTTCTTTTGATTTATTTTCTTTAAAAGGCTTATTTACGACTCCTTTTGATACTGATACCATCGATGGTCTTAAAAGACGCTCTTTAAGTAAATAGCCTTTAATCATTTCACTGACAATTAACCCTGGAGTTAAATCGTCAGTTTCTACATGCTCTACAGCCTGATGATAATTAGGATCAAATTTTGTTCCCTCATTAGCATCAATTCTCCCTAGACCAAACTTTTCAAGGCAGCTTATAAATTGCCTGTAAACCAAATCAACTCCCTTAATTATTGATTCTGAAGATCCCTCTGAGCCGGAATGCTCAAGTGCCCTTTCTAGGTTGTCTATTACGTTTAAAAGTGCTTTTATAAGTTCTTCATTTCCATAAGTTACAAGATCTGTCTTTTCTTTAGACATTCTTTTTTTGTAATTATCAAAATCTGCAGCAATGCGTAAATACCTTTCATAAAGATCATCGTAAGAACTATTTTTATCATCTAAATTTTTCTGAAGAGCTTTTATTTTTTCATTAGGGTCTTCATCCGGCAGATTATCTGTATCCATAGATTCAGTATTGCCATTTATGCTGATTTGTTCATCTTCTTTATCTTTACTATCATCATCAGTCATAATATCCTCCGTCTCTAACAATATTACTCACCATCTTGGCTGTATAATCAACTAGTGGGATAATTTTTGAATAATCCATTCTCATTAAACCAAAAACTCCAATAGTACCTAGTCTCTCATTATTACCATATGAACAGGCAACAAGACTAAAACCACTTATCATACCATGTTCACTGCCAATAAAAACCTTTATTCCGTCACCGTTTTTTACATTACTTAATATTTCTATTAAATATTTTTTTTCCTCAAAAGCTTTTATAAGGTCCTTGATATCCTGGGTGTTATTAAAATTAATTTTATCAATAATAGATTCGCGTCCGTTAATATAAATATCAGAAGAACTTTTATCAGATTGTGTAGGATCAGTGAGTTTGAGTATGCTACGTACTATTTCATTATAAATTTCGTCTTTTTTAAATTTTAGTTCAGATAAAACCGTAGTCTTAAGATCGTCAAGGGTCATATGTTCTGAAATACCATTTAGGTAATAACTAAGGTGCTTTAATGTTTGTTCTGTTATCTCATTTTTTAAATTAATAAGAGTCTTTTCTGTTATTCCACCATTGAAGAT
>DATCZQ010000022.1:0-23871 GCA_036525815.1 Yeosuana sp.
ATTCATTTGACAAATTCTCTTGTTCAAAAGCCTGTTTTAACAAGTCTTCCTGAAGCTTCTCTAGCTTTTTATTAACATAAAAGCGCTTTGTTAATTCTAATAACTGTTCTAAACTTCTTTTTTTATTTTTGTTCTGTTTGGCAAGTTCCTGAAGTTTTTGAGAAAACTCTTCTTTGCTTATTTTATCTTGAAGCTTTTCTAGTTCTTTTAACAGTTTTTCATCTTGCTTAAGCTGATCTTCATTTTCCTTGAGGCGTTCCTTTAGGTCTTCTTTAAAGATGTCTTTAACAGGGCTGTCTTTTTGAAAATCTTCTACATTTTCCTTTAATTGTTTGTTGAAGTTTTTCATAACCTCATCTTGTTGTTTCTGACGTTGAAAAAACGCTTCTAACTTCTTCCTGTCATTAAAATTTAATTCTCTTTTTTCCTTTTGTGTATTTGACAATTCTTCCAGTTGTTTTTCTTGGGCATCAAACTTTTTTAAAGACTGATCCAATTCTTTAATTGTTTTGTTCTGCTCTGAGAGTTTTTTCTGTTCTTCTTCGTCCTTTGTTCTTTTTCTATATGAAAACACATTGCTTTTAATGCTTTTATAACCGTGCATAGCATCGTTATCAAACACTTGAAAATACAAACTATAAGCTATGCCCTCTTTAATATTTAAATCATTTGGAAAGGCCGTAATAAACTCATAAAAATTTGATGATTCTGTTGGAAAGTATTTTTCCTGCTTATCATTTTCATTATCCGTTGGATAATACACCAATTGCAGTTTACTAAACCCATAATCATCACTTATTTGACCATAAAAATATAGTGTTTGTAAATCAACGCTATCCTTTTCTGTTTTCAAAATTAGTTCAGGCAATTCATCCTTTATGATATCAATGTTAAAAGCCAAATTCTCATAGTTATTAAGATATTTATTGCTTGTGCTTAGGCTATATTCCAAATTATTATAGACCGTCCTTGTCAACTCAAAATAATTATTTTTTATCTTTAAAAAAGAAATAGTGTCTTTTGCAAAGAACTCAACATTATCAGTGGCCTTACTATTAAGTTTCCATGTTATTTGCGTTCCTTCAGGTATTATAGCGTTACCAGTACTCTTTAAAACCTCAGACGATTTCTTAATATAATCAGGATATTTTAAGACCATTTCGAAACTCAATAATGCCGGCACTTGCAAAACATGCAAATCATAAGGCTTAGAAGTGATCTTATTGGCTGATAATTCAAAACGAAGGTCCTCTTTTGGTTGAGAAAAAATATACTCAAACTCGCCTACCTTATTTTGTTGTAAAAAATAAGATTCGTTATTGTAAAGTATTTCTACATTCTCAGGAATCACTTCGCCTGAAACAGAAACGAGTAATTTAAAATTACTGTTCTCAATAGCATTCAAATTATCATTTAACACATAAAACTTAAACGGCGCAGGTGGTTCATAAGCTGTTTTATAATGAACCACTCTATCAAAACTATCGCTAAATAAATTAAAGTTACCTGTAAAAATAGCTGCCAAAATAATAACCAAAGGCACAACAGCATATTTTAGATACTTAAAATTAGTTTTAAAATTAATAGCAAGTTTAAAAGGAATAGGGCTTAATTCAATAGATCTTTGATGGATACTTGCCAATAAAAGTTCTGTTTTCTCTGTTTCCTTTTCGAGTTGCAAAACATTTAATAATTTATCGCTGACCTGAGGAAAATGCTGCCCTATAATTTTTGCGGCCTCTTCGTAATTTATCCCTTCTTTCAGTTTCAATAGCTTAGCAACAGGAATGAGAATGAATTTGACAATTAAAGTGAATTCAACAACCACAAATAACCAAAACAAAACGGTTCTAAAAGCGGCGTTTAACCATAAAAAGTGTTCAATAAGCAGTGTAAATAAAAAATAGAGAAGCCCTAAAGAGAAAAACAAAATAGCCCCTTTAATAAGTTCATTAGTATAATATTTTCTAACAAACCCTTCAAGCTTTTGCTGTATGTTATTAAAATCGTTCAATATTCTAAAGCCATTTTATTTAAAACTATACTTATAACACACGAAATTACAATTTTATTTTATGCTATAATTGTCTAAATTTGATATAATAGGTTGATTTAAGCAGAAATATGTAACTATAACAAAAAGGACCCTTGAAAGATTTAAAATATTTGGCAGCATTATCTATTCCTATTATTGCTTTCTTAGGCCTCAATTTAGGTGGTGTTTATTCCTATCTTACCCCTGTTTATGCGTTCGTCTTTATTCCTGTTTTAGAACTTGTATTTCCAGTTGATACCTCAAATTATTCTGAAGAAGAATCCCAAGGCAGATTAAAAAATAAACTATTCGATTGGCTATTATACCTTAATTTACCCATAGTCCTCGGATTGGTTATTTATGCTTTATTATTTATAAGATCTCACGAATTAGAAACCTATGAATTTGTAGGTTTTATAATTTCTATAGGTATTGTATTGGGTGTTAATGGTATTAATGTCGGACATGAATTAGGTCACAGACAATCAACCAATGAACGCTTTATTGGTAAGGCACTCTTATTGCCCGCATTATATATGCATTTTTACATTGAACATAATTTTGGACATCATTTACACGCAGCCACCAAAGAAGATCCGGCCACGGCAAGGTATAACCAAACCGTTTATGCCTTTTGGTTTAGTTCTGTTATCAGGCAATACGCAGGCGCCTGGAAGATTCAAAAGAGATTACTCCAGAAAAATAATCGCTCTTTTTTATCTATAAAAAATGATATGCTGTGGTTTACATTTATACAGGCTTTATACTTACTAAGTATCTATTTATTTTTTGGAAATGTTGGGTTACTGTTTGCCATCTTTTCAGCCATTACTGGATTTATCCTTTTGGAAACCGTAAACTATATAGAACATTATGGGTTACTCAGGATCAAAACACCTTCGGGCAGATATGAGCGCGTCAAAGAAATTCATTCCTGGAATTCAAATCACGTTATAGGGAGAATTGTTTTGTATGAATTAACCAGACATAGTGATCATCATTTCAAAAGTTCCAAAAAATATCAAACATTAGACTGTTATGATGAAAGCCCTCAAATGCCTTATGGCTATCCAACGTCCATGGTTTTGGCACTAATTCCACCTCTCTGGTTTCGTATTATGAATAAACGGGTTCCGCACGAAATGATAGGGGCATAATTATTCCTATTCATAAATATCCTTTTATCTTTGCACTCAAAACAACAAAGCATGAGTAACAATGTTCGTGTGCGTTTTGCACCAAGCCCAACAGGTCCGCTTCATATTGGAGGTGTTCGCACAGCCTTATTTAATTATTTGTTTGCAAAGAAACATAAGGGCTCTTTCATTCTAAGAATTGAAGATACTGACCAAAATAGATATGTTGAAGGCGCTGAACAATACCTTGTTGATGCCTTAAACTGGTGCAACATTCCTTATGATGAAGGACCCGAAAAAGATGGGGGCTTTGGTCCTTACAGACAAAGTGAGCGCAAAGAAATATATGCACAATATGCTGAACAGTTGATTGCTTCTGGTAATGCTTATTACGCTTTTGACAGCGCAGAGACATTAGATTTTCACAGGAAAGACCACGAAGAAAAAGGTAAAACCTTTATTTACAACTGGCATAACCGAGAAAAACTTAGTAACTCTCTCTCTCTTTCTAAAGCAGAGGTAGAAAAAAAACTTGCGAATAGCGAAGAGTACGTGATTCGTTTTAAATCTCCAAAGGACGAAACCTTGCATTTAACAGATATTATTCGTGGCGAGATTACAATAGACACCAATATTCTAGATGATAAAGTGCTTTTTAAAAGTGATGGCATGCCAACGTATCATTTAGCTAATATTGTGGATGATCATTTAATGGAAATATCCCACGTTATTCGTGGTGAAGAATGGTTACCATCATTAGCATTACATTTCCAATTATACCAAGCCTTTGGTTGGGAATCGCCACAATTTGCTCATTTACCGCTTATTTTAAAACCTACAGGCAAAGGCAAACTCAGTAAGCGTGATGGTGATAAATTAGGCTTTCCGGTATTTCCCTTAGAATGGAAAGACCCAAAAACAGCAGAAATTTCAAGAGGTTATAAAGAAGACGGCTATTTCCCAGAAGCCATGATCAATTTCTTAGCCTTTTTAGGATGGAACCCAGGAACCGAACAAGAAATTTTCAATCTAAATGAACTTATAAATGCTTTTGAATTAGAGCGTGTGCACAAGGCTGGTGCGCGTTTTGATCCTGAAAAAATTAAATGGTTTAACCATCACTACATGCAGGAACAAAACGATTTGGCTTTGGCAAAAGCATTTCAACAACTTAAGCCTGAATTAAGCGCCATTGATTTAGAATATATTGCAACGGTAGTTGCTCTGGTTAAAGAACGTGCAACCTTTGTAAATGGCCTCTGGGATTTAAGTCATTACTTTTTTGAAGCACCACCATCTTATGACGAAAAAGCGGCTAAAAAAGCCTTTAAAGAAGGCACCAAAGACCTTTTGCTTCAATTAGTTTCTGTTATTCAACCTATTGAAGACTTTATGGTAGAAAACCTTCAAACACAAATAAAAGGCTGGATTACCGAAAACAATATAGGCTTTGGTCAAGTTATGATGCCACTGCGCCTGTCATTAGTAGGTGCTTTACAGGGGCCCGACGTGTTTGACATTATGTTTATGATTGGTAAAACAGAATCCATCAAGCGCATTGAAAAAACAATTAACCTTTTATAATAGCGAGAACAATGTTGTAGGTAACAACCATTTTTGAGCACCATTTAGAGTATTGACTTTGTTACATAAAAATGATAAGTTAGTTTAACTGCTGATATAAACAATTAAAACAGCTCATATCATTGCATTAGAGCACATTCAGCCGAAGCTGACTTGTGTTGCTACGTGCTTCGCACTCCCTCCCCACAAGTGAAATGTGCTCTAACGACCTGCTAACCGAATATTGATTGGTTTCCTTTATAAACTTTTTTCCTCCCAAATACCCTTGAGTTTACAACATTAAGTCCCTTGAATATGCTGATTAATACCTTAAAAAGTAAAAAAGGGTAATGTTGCATATGCTTTAGAAAACCCTCCAAATATGACATAAATTTCGTAACTTAATCGTTCAAAATTTTTAACATAAAATCATGAGTCAATTATTCATTCCTATCATTCTTTTTTTAGGACTAATCATTTTAATTTCGTCCTTTTTTATAGTAAAACAACAAACCGCAGCCATTGTTGAACGGTTTGGTCGATTCAACAGTATTCGTCACTCTGGTCTTCAGTTAAAAATACCTTTAGTTGATAAAATTGCGGGCAAAGTGAGCTTAAAAATTACACAACTAGATGTTATCATTGAAACTAAAACTCTAGACGATGTATTTGTTAAACTTAAAGTGTCTGTGCAGTATAAGGTAATAAGAGAAAAAGTGTATGACGCCTTTTATAAATTAGATTACCCACACGAACAAATCACCTCTTATGTGTTTGACGTAGTCAGAGCCGAGGTTCCTAAAATGAAACTAGACGATGTGTTTGTGAAAAAAGATGATATAGCTATTGCTGTTAAAACAGAATTAAATGATGCCATGATGGAATATGGTTATGATATCATTAAAACTTTGGTTACCGATATTGATCCTGATGCACAAGTAAAAGCCGCTATGAACCGAATTAACGCAGCTGACAGAGAAAAAACAGCGGCTCAATATGAAGGAGATGCTGCCAGAATATTAATTGTTGAAAAAGCCAAGGCAGAAGCGGAAAGCAAACGCTTGCAAGGTCAGGGTATTGCAGATCAACGTAGAGAAATAGCAAGAGGCTTAGAAGAGTCTGTGGAAGTATTAAACAGAGTTGGCATCAATTCTCAAGAAGCTTCAGCGCTTATCGTGGTAACTCAGCATTATGATACACTTCAATCTTTAGGGCAGGAAACTAATAGTAATTTAATTTTATTGCCTAATACGCCTCAAGCCGGAAGCCAGATGTTAAATGATATGGTTGCCAGCTTTACTGCCAGTAATCAAATTGGAGAAGCCATGAAAGAAGCAAAGAACAACAAAAGCAAAGGCAAATAATTAGGCCATTCTAATAATGATAAAACCTCTTAAATAATTATTTAAGAGGTTTTTATTTTTTAAAAGGGCGTCTTTCCTCCCATTTCTGAGTAGGATTCATGAGATTGAATATCTGTTTTAAAAGGGCGTTCACAAAACTATTCGTGTATTTTAAATAGATAAACATGGGTTCTGGTTGGGCTCCAACAGAGCTTTTAATTTCCATAGCCGTTCTGGCATACACAACCGACTCAAATTGATTATTAATAGCATACCCAGCCATATCATAAAGCATATTTAAATACAGTTGGTTACTGTGTTGATGCTCTGAATCATATCCTAAAAAATAGGTCTCTAAAGATTTATTATTTAAAATTAAAGTATAAAAACCAATGAGTTCATTATTTAAATAATATCCAAAAACCTTAAAATCACTTAACAGATACTCTTTCAATATTAAAAAATGGTTTTTGGGCAATATAAACGTGTTAAACGACGCATTTTTAGAAACGTTTTTATACAATTTATATAAATCAATGGTGTGTGCTTTTATCTCTTCAAGATTTAATTCTTTAGTAATAATTGATTGGTTTTTTTGCCTGGCACGATTAAATCTTGATCGATATTTAGTAGTCATATCGGCAACATAATCTTGAGTGCTTAACCAATTTTTTCTCGGTTTCATGATCATGTTAGGCTGAACCTGCATTTTATAAAACTTTTTGAACTCAAAAAAAGACTGCTCCAAATGGATGGAATCATTTTTAAAGTAATCCTTAAAAAGAATTAAACGTATTTTTCTTTTCCTATTTATTCTTATCCACTTCGATAATTCATCACAAGCTTCAAATATTTTTTCAATAAATTGTGTTTGAGATATCTTTGTTTGATCAACAAAAATACCATGCTGCCCGGTATGAGTTAAATTACCGACCACTAAAATATTTCCTTTTAAAAACTTTGAAAGTATGTTTTGAAGCGCTTCTTTAAAACGGGTAGCGCCTTCGTGTCTGAACATATCCTTTAAATACAGTTGTACTCTTTGAATAACAGCCACCCCAACAAGTTCCTTTCTATTAAACACGCCCACATAATACGCACAAATAGTATTAGGACAGGCCTTTTCAAAAGCTTCTAAATAATGCGTTTGCAAAAAAATATCGTGGCGAGTCAAACCATTCCATTCAATAATTGGAAGGTCTTTAACTGTTGTGTATATTTTAAATTCTATCAAATTAAAAAAAATAAAGACTGAAAACTTAGGTCATCAGTCTTTAAAAATATTAAAAGGTTACAATATTATTTCCAACCACAAATTATAGCACCCATTACAGTAAGTGTTACAATCCAATAGCCGCTATTGATTAAAATATATTTAGCGCCTTTACGCTCAAACAAGGCATTAGTCCCTAAAATTGGAAGTGCAATAAACAGTCCTGCAATAAAACCGTGAAGCGCACCGTGCTTAAAGGTTCTGAAAGCATCACCATAATCAGTCATAAAAGCGTCATAAGACGGCAGGGCTATTGTTGGATCTCCACCAACCATACCCATAGCACCCATTTGATGAATAACTATAGTTGGTAATATAAAAGCTAACATAAAAGCAAACAAAAGCGCTAAAACAAGTATTTTAACCATATTTCCGCCTTTGATTTGCTCTTCAGTAACACCTGCGGCCTTCATCCAAGCATTTCCAAAGACTTTCGGGTTATACCAAAAAAACCCAATGAATAACGCTGACACCGCAGCTGCAAGAATTGCTAAAAAATTTAATTCCATAATATGATCGTTTTAGTTAGAATTTAAATATAGTTAAAATTCTAAAATAAATACTTTTAGTGTTTTGTAAATCAACTGTTTAAAACGGTATTTCTTTTTAAAAAGCAGAAGCCTCAGCCACTAAAAGGGCGTCCTTATCATCTAATCCCTTCTGAATAAAAGCCTCTATTTCAGCATTTTTTTTAAGACCGCTTTTAAGTAAAACACCTAAAGTAATCATCGTGGCAATTCTCGTTCCAACTTTTTTAGCCGCTGTTGAAAACAAGGGCTCCAAATCCTCATAACTCACATTTTTAGCAAGTTTCTGAATTTCAGCTTTTGCCTTGAGTTGTTTAGCCTTGGGTAAATTAGTATACTTTTTACCTAATTGTTGTATAATATCCAAAGGTTTTCTTTGGGGTTGATTTTGACCTTCTTTTGATGTTGATATATTTGAGGTTTGAGTGGATTCCTCTTGTTTTGACCAGGTATCACGCAACCCAACCGTTTTATTAAATATCAATAACTTATCACTAGAATCGTCATCAACATTAAAATAGCCCAAGCGTTGAAACTGAAACCTATCTCCAACCTTGGCTTCTGATAAACTTGGCTCTACATAAGCCTCAATAATTTTTAAAGAATCTGGATTGATAAACTCCATAAAATTTTTATCCTGATGACTGTCTGGAGATTCATCCATAAACAATCTGTCATACTCTCTTACTTCTGTTTTTATGGCGTGTTTTATTGAAACCCAATGCAAAGTGCCTTTTACTTTTCTTAAACTTGCTTCAGTATCCGTTCCGCTTAAACTATCAGAATCATAAGTACAGTGTATTTCGATAATGTTTCCACGCTCATCCTTCACAACACTTTCTCCTTTGATGATATAGGCATTTTTAAGACGTACTTCTTTTCCTATTGCTAGCCTAAAATATTTACTATTGGCAACTTCTTTAAAATCATCCTTTTCTATATATAATTCTTTTGAAAAAGGCACCTTTCTATAACCTGCGGTTTCATCTTCTTGATTATTCTCAGCTTCCAACCACTCCTCTTTTCCCTCGGGATAATTAGTAATAATTAACTTTACAGGATCTAAAACCGCCATCACTCGTGGGGCTATTTTGTTTAGATCTTCACGAATACAAAATTCTAAAAGAGACACATCAATCACATTGTCGCGCTTAGCAACTCCAACCGTTTCTACAAACTTTCTAATAGCTGTAGGAGTATACCCTCTGCGTCTTAAACCAGAAATAGTAGGCATTCGCGGATCATCCCACCCTTTTACAACTCCTTCTTCAACCAATTGGAGCAACTTTCTTTTACTCATTATGGTATAGCTAAGGTTTAATCGCGCAAACTCTCGTTGCTTAGGTCTCACAGTGCCATCAATTACAACCTGGTCTAAAAACCAATCATAAAGCTCTCTGTGGGGTTTGAATTCCAAAGAACACAATGAATGTGAGATGGATTCTACATAATCACTTTCTCCATGTGTCCAATCATACATAGGGTAAATACACCAGGTATCACCCGTTCTGTGATGCTGCTTTTTTAAAATACGATACATGATGGGATCACGCATTAACATATTAGGATGTTGCATGTCGATCTTTGCTCTAAGAATATGCGATCCTTCCTCAAATTCGCCATTTTTCATACGGTTGAACAAATCAAGATTTTCCTCAACACTTCTGTTTCTGAATGGACTATCAATTCCTGGTTGTGTTGGTGTTCCTTTTTGTTCAGCCATGGCTTCTGAAGATTGAGAATCAACATAAGCCTTTCCTTCTTTAATTAATTTTACAGCCCAATCATAAAGTTGTTGAAAGTAATCTGAAGAATATAATTCCTTGTCCCAGGTATATCCTAACCACGATACGTCCTTTTTAATAGCATCAACATATTCTTGCTCTTCTTTGGCTGGATTTGTATCATCAAAACGAAGGTTTACAGGTGCGTTATATTTTTCACCTAAACCAAAACTAATACCAATAGCTTTTGTATGGCCAATATGTAAATAGCCATTAGGTTCTGGTGGAAAACGAAAACGCAATTCGTTTTTATCCATTCCATTAGCCAAATCTTCTTCAATGATTTGCTCTAAAAAATTTAATGGTTTTTTTTCGTCAGACATAAGATAATAGCCGGTTGCTAGTTAATGATTTTAAATGATACCTATTAATCAAAAAATATTGTGCAAAATTAGGTAATTTTGATGACTTAAAAAGCCATACTATGGGAATTATAAAAGTTGAAAATATACGGGTGTTTGCACATCATGGTTGTCTTAAGGAAGAAACAAAAATAGGCAGTGACTATCGCGTAGATTTAAAGGTTAAAGCCAACCTTCAAACCTCAGCTAAATCTGATAAACTTATTGATACTGTGGATTATGTTTTATTAAACCGTATTGTAAGAGACGAAATGAGTAAACCTGCTTATCTTTTAGAAACTGTTGGTAAACGTATTTTAAGCAGAATATTTAAAGAATCTGAACTTGTAAAAAAAGCAAGCGTATGGGTAAGTAAGTTGAATCCACCAATTGGTGGAGATGTTGAAAAAGTAACGATTAAAATGACCGATAAACGTAAAAAGTAAATAATAGTAATAAAAACTCCTTTTTTTTTTATATTTGCACTCAGAAAATGGCGTTGTGGCCGAGTGGCTAGGCAGAGGTCTGCAAAACCTTCTACAGCGGTTCGAATCCGCTCGACGCCTCAAAAAAACCTTCAGATTATTCTGAGGGTTTTTCTTTTATAATATTAATCCTTTCAAACTTTTCTTTAATCAATTCCTTTTCTTTAGGAAAAAAAGCTTGTACCAAAAGTAAAACACCAAAGCCTAAAATAACCCAGGCTATAATTTTTTTTGTTTTAAAAATAATTCTTGGAGTTAGTTTGTTTTTTAATTTTTTTGAAACAACAATTTTAATAAGGTCTATTAAAAAATACACTATTAAAATTGTTGATAAAAATACAACCACCCCTTCTTTAGTGTCTGTTAAAGAATTAGCTAAAACAATAAAAGCAACCCAGCCTAATAAAACACCAATGTTAATAAAATTAAGTAAAAACCCTTTTAAGAATAACTTACCGTATTTTTTTTGAATATCAATTCTATGATATTCCTTAACAATATCTCTAAAAGATTTAGAGGTTTTTATAAATGAAATAAAACCGTAAACAACTAACAATACACCACCAAAAACTAAAAAATTAGGATCATCCTTAATTTTATCTAACAATTTATTGGTACTAAAAAAAGCCACAATAATAAATAAAATATCAGCAAACATAACGCCTAGATCAAATATTAAGGCACTCTTAAATCCTTTTGTGATGCTGGTTTCAAGAAGAACAAAAAAAACAGGCCCTATAGTGAATGCTAATATCACACCAAAAGGAATCGCTGTTATAATATCTTCAAACATAAATTTATATCCGTTTACACAAAGTAAAGAAATATTATATACATTATTATTGATTTATATTTGAATTCCCTTTATGCCATTAAAAAAAGCCTGTTTAAAACAAGCTCTTTTTAATATATTTTTTATGATAGTTAATTTATTCGTTTTACTCTGCCTCCCAATACTTTACTTTCATTAACGGTTTCAGGATTGCCATAAATAAAAACATCTCCTCCTGCCCTAATTTTTATATCAACCACTTTGCTTGCATTTACATAAGCTTCACCAGCAACATTGATTGATACATCCGTATTTTCCGTCTTATTATTTTCACCTTTAAAAATACCCCCAGTTAACAAAGAAACATTTTGTTTTTTTGACTTCCCAGAAACTTCTACAATACCACCTGTTACTGCTTTAACATTTAAATAGGAAACATCACAAAAAATATTGATAGTACCTCCTTCTTGTGATCTTAAATCAAGTTCAAATTGTTTTATCTCATCTTTAGAATAAATTTTTGCCCCTTCATTAGCGTCAAGAACATCAACAGCTGTATAATACAAAGTAACTTTAGTGTTATTGCCATCAAAAAGCTTTTCAATATTCATTTTAATCTTTAGCTTTCCATTTTTATTATTTACAACAACATCTTTATTGTTTTTTCCTGAAATAGTAATTTTATTTTCGTTGGATTTAATCATCTCAACTTCTATTAAATCAAAAACTTTAAGTTCAGTAAATTCACCTATGGTTTTTTCAACGGCATTTTGTGCAGTTATGGATACAGCACAAACAAATACTAATAATGTAAATAAGGGTTTCATGGTTTTATTTTATTTATATAACGTCATCATATCAATAATTATTCCTCTTTTTTACCAATTAAATTAAAATCTAAATGTTTTTTAACTAAATCAGTGTTCTTAACCTTTACAACCACCTCATCACCAAGTTGATACATTATTTTTGTGGTCTTCCCAACTAAAGCATATTGACCTTCATCAAACACATAATGATCATCTTTAATATCCCTAACACTTACCATTCCTTCACATTTATTAGAAATAATTTCTACATAAATTCCCCAATCTGTTACTCCAGAAATAACCCCTAAAAATTCTTCGTTTTTGTGATCTTCCATAAAACGTATTTGCATATATTTTATGGAGTCACGCTCCGCTTTAGTAGCTAAATTTTCCATATTACTGGAGTGATTGCATTTATCTTCATAAATATCTTCGTTAACTGATTTTCCACCATCCAGATATAACTGCAATAAACGATGGGCTATCACATCAGGGTAACGACGAATTGGAGACGTAAAATGACTATAATAATTAAAAGCTAAACCATAATGACCTATATTATGAGTGGTATATTCTGCCTTACTCATGGTGCGAATAGTTAAAGTATCAACTAAATTCTGTTCTTTTTTACCTACTACTTCCTGTAATAAATTATTTAATGAAGCTGTTGTTGTTTTTCTATCTTTAAAATTTAACTTATAACCAAACTTTGATACTACACCTTGCAAAGTAGCGAGTTTACTAACATCTGGCTCATCATGTACACGATATATAAATGTTTTTTTAGGGGATTGTTTACCTATAAATTCTGCTACCTTTTTATTAGCAAGTAACATAAATTCTTCTATTAATTTATTAGCATCTTTTGTTGTTTTAAAAAAAACTCCTATAGGATTAGCCTCTGCATCTAAGTCAAACTTCACTTCTACTTTATCAAATGAAATAGCACCTTCATTCATACGTCTTTTACGCATGATTTTAGCAAGTTCATCTAACTTTAATACCGCTTGTGTTATTTCTGGCGACGTTTCATAAGGCTCACCTGTTAACGATACTTCTTGAGGAATTATATTTGTTTTTGATTCTATAATTGCTTGTGCTTCTTCATAAGCAAACCTAGCATCACTATAAGTAACTGTTCTACCAAACCATTGTTCTTTTACTTCAGCTTTATTATTAATTTTAAAGACGGCTGAAAAGGTATATTTTTCTTCATGTGGTCTTAAAGAACATGCGTTGTTTGATAATACTTCAGGAAGCATAGGCACTACTCTATCTACTAAATAAACAGAGGTTGCACGTTCATAAGCTTCATCATCCAGTATAGTTCCTTCCTGAACATAATGAGACACATCTGCAATGTGAATACCTATTTCATAGAGTCCGTTATCTAAAATTTTAAAAGATAAAGCATCATCAAAATCTTTAGCATCTTTAGGGTCGATAGTAAAGGTTAAAACGTTTCGCATATCTCTGCGCTTTGCTATTTCTTCAGCCGTAATAGATGTATCTAAAGTATCAGCAAAATTTTCAACTTCATATGGAAATTCATAAGGTAATCCGTATTCAGCTAAAATGGAATGAATCTCTGTATTATGTTCTCCCGGTTTACCTAAAACTTGTAATACTTTTCCATTAGGTGAATCTGCATTTTCTGGCCAGTCTTCTAATAAAACCAACACTTTATCACCATCTTCCGCTTTGTTTATTTTATTGATAGGGACAAAAATATCTTTGTACATTTTATTACTATCAGGAATTACAAAGGCATAATTATTATGTACTTGAATGACGCCTACATATTCACTTTTAGCTCGCTTAATAACCTGTGTTATTTCTCCTTCCATCTTACCTCTTTTACGTCTTTTATAAACGTAAAACTCAACTTCATCGCCATTTAAGGCTCTATTTATATTATTAGATGCTATAAAAATATCTTCATCAAAATCATCACAAATAACATAGCCAGATCCTTTTACCGATAAGTCTAAAATTCCTGAATGGTATTCCGTATTAATAATAGCTTTAAATTTGCCACGCTCAACTTCTTCAATTTCTTTTTGAGCTGTTAAAGCATGTAATTTTTTTATTATTTGGTTTCGACTACTGGCATCATTAACTCCTAGTTTAGAAGCAATTTGTTTATAATTAAAACTTTGGTTTCTATCTTTTTTTAAAATACTTAGAATCGTATTTGTAAGGTTAGAAATCTTTTGAGATGATTTCTGTTTTTTATGTCTTGTCATTTAAATTTTTTGTAATCATTTTCATTTCCTAAGATACTGGAAATTCAGTTATTAAATAGCTATTTTTTAGGAGAAGATTAGCTATCTTTTTTATACAAAGTTACACTTTAAATATTTAAACCTCTTTTTTAAGCGGTATGTTAAGTTAAAATTAACTTATACACATTATATACTATATAATTTATTTCTTTTTAAAATTTAAAAAAATAATGTTGGTTATTATAGTTTGTTAATATGTGGTATAACTTTTTTATGTTTTATTTTGATTACAATTTGTTTACCTTCTATTAAGAGTTAATGAACATATTATATTTCTTTAAAATATTCATTTTAAGCTACTTTATATTTTATATTAACCGTTGTTAATAACTATAAAAAAGAGCTTTTTATTTATAAGTATTTTAAATTTTTATGTTGGTATACAATCAAATATATTTTATAAGTTATATATAAAAAAGGATTAAAAAATTAGGTCTTTGGTTTTAATCTTTTGATTGTAAATTTTATTGAATTAAAGTTATTTTTGTTTTCATTAATTATAAACAGTTATTAACAGATAATGAATAATGTTATAAACTAAAATTATAAGACAGATTTATTACCTTTACTTCTTAAAAATTACATATTATGACTATTTCAATTGGCAATGATCACGCGGGTGTTGAGTATAAATTTGAAATTATAAAGCATTTAAAATCTAAAGGTTATTCAATAAAAAATTATGGTACTGATACTATAGATAGTGTAGATTATCCAGACTTTATTCATCCTGTTGCTTTAGATGTTGAAGAAAAAAGATCGGATTTTGGAATTATTATTTGCGGAAGTGGAAATGGTGCTAATATGACGGCAAATAAACATCAAGGAGTACGTTCAGCTTTATGTTGGAATAAAGAGATTGTAGCTTTAGCAAGACAACATAATAATGCTAATATTTTATCTATTCCTGCTCGTTTTACGGCGCTTCAGCAAGTCATAGAAATGGTGGATACTTTTTTTAACACACCTTTTGAGGGTGGGCGTCATCAGGCACGTATAGATAAGATACCAACTTCTTGTTAAATGAGTAATTTTCACAAGCACAACCATCAGCATTCCCATAAACAACTAAAAGGAAGAAATCTTTTTATTTCCATTTTATTAAACATTCTTATTACTGTTGCTCAGATAATAGGTGGTTTAGTTTCTGGAAGCTTAGCATTATTAAGTGATGCGTTGCATAATTTTACAGATGTTATCTCTCTTATGGTTAGTTATATAGCCACTGTTTTATCAAAAAAATCTGCTTCTTTACATAAAACATTTGGTTATAAGCGTGCAGAAATTTTAGCCGCCTTTGTTAATGCTGCAACTTTAATTATTGTTGCTATCCTTTTAATTAAAGAAGCTATTATTAGATTTCAACACCCACATGAAATTAAATCAGGTTTGGTTATTTGGCTATCATTATTAGGGATTATAGTTAACGGACTGAGTGTATTATTATTAAAAAAAGACTCAGAAAGAAATATGAATATGCGATCAGCTTATTTACATTTATTAACAGATATGTTAGCAAGTGTAGCGGTCTTAATAGGGGGATTATTAATGAAATTTTATGAAATTTACTGGATAGACAGTGTATTAACTTTAATTATAGCATTGTATCTAGTTTGGGTTGGTTTTGATTTATTAAAGGATTCTTTTCATGTACTGATGTTATTCGCTCCAGAAAATATTCCAATTCAAGATATAATCAAAGAAGTACAAAAATTAGAGCAAATAAAAAATATTCATCATGTACATGTGTGGCAATTGAATGAGGATGAAACCCATTTTGAAGCCCATGTCGATTTTAATGAGAATATTACATTATCTCAGTTTGATGAAGTATTAAATAAAATTGAAGAACTTTTATTTGATAAGTTCAAAATTAATCATGTGAATATTCAACCCGAATTTGGAAAATGTGGACCAAAAGATGTCATTGTTCAAGATTGATTATCATATAATTTTATAGGTTTGAATTATGATAGATATACAAATAAAAACTTTTGACGAGCTTTCAAAACAAGAGTTGTATAGAATTTTACAATTGCGCAGTGAGGTCTTTGTAGTTGAACAAGATTGTGTATATCAAGATATAGATGGTAAAGACGAAAAAGCACTTCATGTTATTGGTGTAAAGGAAAACAGAATCATTGCTTATACCCGTCTTTTTAAACCTGGCGATTATTTTGAAAAGGCGAGTATTGGTAGAGTGGTAGTAACCAAAGACCAGCGTCACTATAAATATGGAAATGATATCATGAAGGCTTCAATTCAAGGAATAAAGCAGCATTATAATGAGACCTATATTAAGATTTCTGCACAGGCTTATTTAAAATCTTTTTATAATAATTTAGGCTTTCAGGAAGTTGGTGAGGAATATTTAGAAGATGACATTCCACATATTGCTATGATAAAATACTAATAATCTTATCGCTTTAATGTAAAATGTCCTTTTAATACTTCACCTGTGTGTAGGGTGATGACATACCAATAATCATTAGTTTCCATTGGTTTTCCATTAAAGGAACCGCTCCAACCTATATTAGGGCCTAAAGACTTAAGCAACTTCCCGTAATGGTCAAAAATCATGATGTCTTTAATGATGTTTGTTGCATCTTTGACTATCCAAAAATCGTGATGACCATCATTATTTGGTGTAAAATATTTTGGAATATAAAAAGGCTCTTCGCTAATTATTACGTTAAAACTGGTTTCATTACTATCACAAAAGGTTTCGTTATATATATAAATAGTTTGCGAGGTGTTTATAAGGTCTCCGGGAGACAAATTAATTCCTGTTCCTCCAGAGCCAGTAAAATAACTCCCATAACTTAAATTAGGCAAGACATAATTAGCGCCAATAAAATTATCTAGAGAATCTACATTTACAAAAACATTACAATCATTAATAGAGTTTGCATAATTTGTAAATGATGTTGGAATCCAGGATGAATGATTCCCAGATGCATTGTCAACAACCACGCAAGTTAAGTTAGGATTGTTTGAAAAGTCAAATGTGTTTAGCGTATTATTATTACCGTTTTTTATATTGATTTGGCATAAATTATTATCCCGACAATTTACCTTCATTAGCTCATTATTCAATGATAAATCTAACACTTCTAACAGATTAAAGCTTAAATCAAGGATATTAAGAATAGAGCTTTTTGACATATCTAAAACACTAATTTGATTAATACTACAATTAAGATTTACTAAGTTGTTATTATTGCTAATATCTAAACTATTTAAAAAGTTGTTACTGCAATTAAAAGTTGTAAGTGTGGTGTTTTTAGAAACATCAATAGTGTTTATTTGGTTCGTTTCAAAAACCAATACATTAAGAGCTGGATTGTTTGTAACATCTAAATTAGTTAATTGATTGTTGTCGCAAACTAAAGAAATTAATTTAGTGTTTTTGCTAACATCTAAATCGGAAAGTTGGTTATTTGAGCACCAAAAAATCTGTAAATCAACAAGAGAAGACACGTTTATAGTGGTTATTGAATTAGAGTTGCAAAACAATTGAGTTAATCCTATAAAATCTTGAATTCCGGTAAGATCTGAAATACCCTTTCCTCGTAGATCTAAAGTGGGTATATTATTAACAATAGCGGTTGGAACAAAATCATCTAAAGACCCAGAATCATATCCTAGATCAATTAATGCTTGTTCAAAGTTATCGTCAGGAACAAAGGTTTGAGAAAAACAATAAACACTTAACAATAACAAAGAAAAAAAGAAAAAAAGGTTTTTTTTAATCAAGTTAAAAGCGTTTTAATTAAGGCTCCTTTACGTAAGTAATTAGAATTGTAACACGGCGGTCATCCTTTGGATCACCCCCTAAGGGAAACAAGCGTCTTAACCCTACATATTTCATGCGTTTTGGATTAACACCCTTTTTAACAAAATAATCATAAACAAATTTAGCCCGTGCCACGGATAAATTTCTTTTTTTTGTTTTTCTATCAACCGCGTCTCTACTAAATTGCGTACAGCAGACATGTCCCTGAATAGTAAAATAAATATCTTTTCTTTCCACTAAAGATTTAGCAATAGCCTCTAATACGGGTTTTGATTCAGGTACCATGGTACTATATCCGGTTTTGAACAAAATATTTTCAAAGACTATTTTATCGCCAATTTTAAGATTCCCCTTTATCTGTTCAGGTACATCTTTCTTAATTACAGCGGCTTCCGTTTGTTTTTCTTGAATTGTTTTAGGCGGTTTAGGGTTAATGATTATTTCCACCTTCCTGTTCAAACCTCTAATTTTAATGAGGTCCTTTTCATCCACAATTTTTAAAAGAATTTCCCCTTTTCCATCAACATTGCTTATTAATGATTCACTTATTTCGTTGTTAGCAAAAATGGCTTTAATTGCATTGGCACGATCTTGAGAAAGTTTTAAGTTATATTCAGAAGCTCCAATATCATCACAAAAACCATAAATTGAAATGGATTCTATCTCAATATCTGAAAGCGATGAAATAAACAATAACAGGCGGTTTTCTTCTGTAACAGGTACGTCATATTTGTCTGTTTCAAAATAAACTTCGTGGGTTAATTTATTTTGAGAAACAGTTAATTGAGCAATTAATATGATGGATAGAAACAATTTATTCATTACTGAGGCACATAATAATTTTTTAAATATACTATTTTTAATTATTCAATTGATGTTCAAATCATCTTAAATACTCTAAGTAAGCAGTTGGGCTTCCAAGAATTTCAGTTGCTTTCTTTATTTCGGGATCGTGTTGTTTGAAATATTCATATAATCCTTCTCTATACACATATCGCTTGACAATTTCTTCCGTTAAGAGCTCTAAGAGGTAATCTTTGTTAATGTCTAAACCCGCTAATTTGGACTTGTTTAAGTTAGAAATCAGCGTATTATAATCACTTTTAATATCGTCGTATAGATCTTCTGTTTTTGCTTCATCAAACGCCTTTTTGAGGGCTTTTTCGGTATTTGTTTCAAAAGAAAAGTTCTTGGTATTTAAAAAGTTTTTAAAGTCAACAAAATCTGAATCCGCCAACTTAAAAGTGTTCATGTTTTCCACCTTGGTTTTATAGTAGAAGTTGGTGGCATAGTCAAA
Organism: Yeosuana sp.; assembly: GCA_036525815.1. Lineage (GTDB taxonomy): Bacteria > Bacteroidota > Bacteroidia > Flavobacteriales > Flavobacteriaceae > Yeosuana. The sequence goes on from DATCZQ010000022.1 coordinate 19,447, forward strand.
AATAAGATTATTATTTTCTATAGCTTTAGTTAAAGCCGTATTTTTTGAACCATTCATCTCTTCATCAGGAAAAACCCCGCCGCCATCAAAAACTTTACGGCCGTTTTTGGTTTTAAATTCATTATAGTTTTCTTGTATTACGCGTACCGCTTCACCTTTATCATTTCTGTGCCAATAATCTAAAGCCTGAATACATCTGCCAGAGGGCGTATAATAGCGTGAGATAGTGATTTTTATCTGCGTGCCATAAGTTAAAAGTTTAGGGCGCTGCACCAATCCCTTTCCAAAACTTCTTGATCCGACAATAACTGCTCGGTCCAAATCCTGCAAAGAACCGGATACAATTTCACTTGCTGAGGCACTATTGCCATCAATTAAAACTACCAAAGGGATCTCCGTATCAATTGGGTCTCTTTGTGTGAAATAGGTGCGGTTATATTTTTTAACTTTAGACTTTGTGGTTACTACCAATTGTCCCTTAGGAACAAACATGTTTACAATATCAATAGCTTCATTAACTAATCCACCAGGGTTTCCACGTAGGTCCAAAACAAGGCGTTTAGCTCCTTGCGCTTTTAAGTCTCTAACAGCATAACTGGTTTGAGAGGCCGCTTTTTCACTGAATTGACTTAAAACAATATATCCTGTTTTTTCGTTAATCATTGAAAAATGAGGTACCGCTTTTATTTCCACTTCAGCGCGGTTAATGGTCGCTTTTTTTGTGTTGCCTTGGCGTTTATACGTAACCTCAACAGTTGTTCCAGGTGCTCCTTTTAATAACTCACCAGCATCATCTTTATAATTTTCAAGGAGTATATTACCTACTTTAATAATTTCATCACCAGCTTTTAAACCCGCTTTGTCTGCCGGATAATCTTTATAGGGTTCAACAATAATTAATTTATCATTCAGTGTTCTTACTTTGGCCCCAATTCCAATATAATCACCGGTATTATTTATGCGTGCTGCTTCAACATCCTGTTCATTCATAAAATTAGTATAAGGATCTAAATCCTTTAACATACTTTTTATAGCGGTATCCATTAAATCTCCAGGATTGGTTTCGTCGACATAGTTCATGTTGACCTCTTTAAATAGAGTCGTAAAAATTTCTATTTGTTTAGCTATTTCAAAAAAGTCATTTTGAAAAGCGGTTCCGGTTATAAAAACAGTAATTGCCAATAAAGGGATAACTATCTTTTTTTTAAGAATCTGCTTCATTTTCTAGGGGTGTCATATTTGAGGTTACTTTTGAAAATTTATCAAACAACTGAGCCATTTTATTTTCAAGTTGCTTTAACGTTGGTATTTCTTTACCAATATACAAAATCATAAACGCATGTGATGTAGAAATGTTATCAAAATATCGAGATTTGTTTAACCTAAAAGACTCGCGTAGAAGGCGTTTGATTCTGTTTCTGTCTACCGCGCGTTTAAAATGTCTTTTACTAACGGAAACACCTGTTTTAAAAAGTTCACCATCCTCAAAATGCGTTGGCATAAAAACTAAACGCAAAGGATAAGCGCTTACCGATTGCCCTTCAGAAAAGAGAGAATCAATAAGTTTTTTGCTTTTTAGCTTTTCTTTTTTATTAAAGGTAAATTTCAATTGCGCTATTTTTAAAAATCAAAGGTAGTAAAATATAAAAGTTACTTTAAGAAACAGGTAATTTTTAAAAGTATTCGTTTAACGTGTTCGTGTATGTTTAGTTATATGGGCTATGTCTTAAAATATAAAGGAATACGAAACAAACTAAAAATCCCTAGGGTTTTCAGAGCACATTCAGACCCAGCAATTGATTATACATGTTGTTTTATATTGGTTTTTTATTCGACTTAATCCTAGTTTTTGATGAGGATTTAATATTGTTAATATAAACTAACCGTTCTTCTTAAACACAATTTAATTCATTAAAGATTTACTGATGCCTTGAATTACGTTACAGAAGTTTTTGAATAAACTAGTAGTAATTATTTCATAAATAATTATATTTCCAGCATAAAAAAAAGGAGTAATTTCACAATGAAATAGAATGAAAAGGATATTATATTATCTCTTAATTTTTCCCGTCTTACTTTCAGCACAAATCAATGAAAGTGATACGCTTAGTGTGAAGGCAAGTCTTTCTATAACTGGATTTTATCAAGGTGGAAATGTAGAAACCTTGATTTTTAGAGCAAAAACCGATTTGAGTTTTAAGCCTTGGAAGAATTGGGTTTTCAAAAACCAAAATTCCTATGTCTATCAAGCATTTGATAAAGAGAAGGCAGATGAAGATATATTAAGTCTTAACTTTTTATATCTTAACCCCGAACGAAAGGTATATCCGTTTGTATTGGGTTTTGTAAGCACTAATTTTAGAAGAGAAATTGACTTGCGCTATCTTTTAGGGGCAGGAGTCACCTTTCAGATTCTAAATAAAAAAAACGATTGGCTCAAATTATCAATTTCAAGTGAATATGAACAGACTAATTTTTCCGAAACTAACTTTAACTATTCAGAGTATGATGGAAGCAAATCTATTAATACTTTACGCAGCACTGTATGGGTAAATGGTAAATATCATGTTCTTAAGGAGAAAATAATTTTAAATCATGAAATTTATTTTCAGCCTTCTCTTGAACATAGTAATAATTTTCGTTGGCAAGCAGATGTTGGTTTAGAATTGCCCGTTTGGAAGCATTTAAATTTTAAAATAAACTACCGTCATACATTCGAAAGTATTGTAATAGAAAACCAAAAACAAGAAGATAGGTTTTTGACTTTTGGGTTTACTCTAAAAAGCTATTGACTAGCGTAATTAGGAGATTTTATGACACCTTTGCAAAATATAATAGTCTTCAAGCTTGCACACAACTGCAAAAACCTTTGATTAAGCACAAACCTAGGCATGTATTCCTTGAACTTCATAAAATGATCTCCGTTATAGTCCGGAATTTTTTGCTCAGATTTACAAACCTAAAAGGCTTTGTTGCACAATTGATGTGCTGCTTAATTATTTTGAGTTGTTCTCTTTATTAATATCTGCCATAGCCTCTTGAGGGTCAATTTGAACACTTGAAACAGGTTTTGAAACGGTAAAAGTATAAGTAGGGTAGGCCCAGGCCCAGTCAGAAATAATAGTTGCTGAAGTTGGTTTTTCACCACGCATCATTTGTAATGGAATATAAAAATTTTCTGTATTACCATCTGTGTAGGTTACTGTTAGGTCAATAGGCATAGGCATTAAACCAATACGCTCTAAGGTAATTTTATTGCCCTTTACTGCTTTGACACCATAGTCAATAGTGTTGGTAGTTTGCCCGAAATCTATCAAATACCAATCTAATTCTAAACCAGAAATTTTTTCAGCAGTTCTAATAATATCATTTGGTGTAGGGTGCTTAAACGCAAAATCTTTAAAATATTTTTTAATAGTTTCTTTTAGTTGCTCTTCACCAATTACATATCCTAATTGAGCCAAAAAAACCGCGCCTTTTGAGTAAGCAGAAATACTATAAACTTGGTTATACCTGTATCTATCTGCATGTGTGGTAAGGGGTTGTTCATAACCAGAATTTGCCAGAGCAATATAATTTTTATAAGAACTTTCGTTCGGGTTTTTCATTTGCTTATTTAATATTGCATCTAATGCCTGATATTCAATATAGGTGGCAAAACCCTCATCCATCCACTCGTGTTTAGACTCATTACTTGCTAATAAAAACTGAAACCAGGTATGCGCTAATTCATGAACAATTACCCCATTAACAATACCGTCAAGAGTTCCTTCTCCTAATAAAAGAGTGCACATGCCATATTCCATACCGCCATCGCCTCCTTGAATAACAGAATATTGCTCATACGGATATTTACCAATGTGCTCGCTAAAATATTGCATGAATTCTACGGTTTTGGGCTGTACATTTTTCCAGTTGTCTAATTTATCTTTAGACATGGTTTTTTTATAGAAAAAATGCAACATAGGACCACCCGGGACCCGCATAGTATCATGATTATAGTCTGGGTCTGCTGCCCAGGTAAAATCATGAACATTAGGTGCTAAAAAGTGCCAGGTTAATTTGTCTCCTTTAGTCTTTTTTACTTTTTCTTGTGTGTAACCGTGGCCAATTTCTTCTGGGTTTTGCAGGTAACCAGTCCCGCCAATAGTATAATTTTGATCAATGGTGATGCTTACATCAAAATTTCCCCAAACACCAAAAAATTCTCTACCTATATAAGGGTCAGCATGCCAGCCTTCAAAATCATATTCAGCCAGTTTAGGATACCATTGCGCCATTGACAAAGCTACTCCTTCTTTATTGTTTTTACCCGCACGACGAATTTGTAAAGGTACCTGTCCATTAAAAACCATATCAAAAACAACTTGTTCTCCCGGTTGAATAGGAGTTGCTAAATTGACTTCTAAAACAGTGCCTACCACA
>DATCZQ010000023.1:0-12997 GCA_036525815.1 Yeosuana sp.
AAAGTGACAATCCGTCTATTACCAGGGACGTTTCTGGTGAAGGGGTACAGCAGGCTTTATTAAAACTTCTTGAAGGTACCGTTGTAAATGTTCCGCCAAAAGGTGGCCGTAAGCATCCGGATCAAAAATTTATTGAAGTGAATACTGAAAATATCTTATTTATTGCTGGTGGTGCTTTTGATGGTATTGACCGGCATATTTCAAAACGTTTAAATATGCAGGCTGTTGGATATAGTGCTTCTATTTCTGATGAGGTTGTAGATAAAGACAACTTGTTACAATATATTATTCCAAAGGATTTAAAAGATTTTGGTTTGATTCCTGAAATAATTGGAAGATTACCGGTACTTACTTACATGGATCCTTTAGATTCTAAAACTCTGCGTGCTATTTTAACGGAGCCTAAGAATGCTATTATTAAACAGTATAAAAAACTGTTTTCGATGGATGATGTGGATTTCAGTATTACTGATGGCGCATTAGATTATATAGTTAATAAGGCCATAGAATATAAATTAGGCGCCAGGGGTTTAAGATCCTTATGCGAAGAAATTTTAACCGATGCGATGTTTGAATTACCGAGTAGTGAAGAAAAGAAATTAAATGTAACTAAACTGTATGCTGAGGAAAAAATATCAAAAACAACTATTAAAAAGTTAAAAGCGGTTTCTTAAAATAAGTTTAACTTGAATATAAAAAAACCACTCTATAGTTAGAGTGGTTTTTTATTTTATGGATGTTAATTAATAATGGATATTTACTTGAATAATATGTAATGGTTTAATTATTTTTTAAAAGTAAACGGAATTAATTATTAAGCAAAAACTTTTTTAGATTTTTAGATTAATATCGTTTAATAGTCGTTCAAAAAACGGATAAAACAAATTTATCCGATAAAAGGAATTTAGTTAGGTATTTAACTTTAACAGTTCATCGATATAATCTCGGGTATTTGAAAGTCGCGGTACTTTGTGCTGGCCTCCAAGTTTATTGTTTTGTTTTAACCAATCATAAAATAGATTTTTTCTGGCAACATGAATAGAAGGCTTGTTAAGGGTTATATTATTGTAGCGTTTGGCTTCATAATCTGAATTTAAGGCCTTAAGCGCGTTGTCAAATAACTCATTAAAATAATGAATGTCTTCTGGATGTGTTTTAAACTCAATAATCCATTCATGTGCCCCTTTTTCTTTTCCTTTCATGAAGATGGGTGCTGCGGTATAATCAACAATCTGAGACTTCGTTTTTTTACATACTTTTTTTAAAGCTTCCTCAGCATTTTCTATGATGAGCTCTTCGCCAAAAACATTAATATGATGTTTTGTCCTACCTGAGACTTTTATCCTATAAGGATTAACGGATGTAAATCGGACGGTATCACCAATCTTATAGCGCCATAATCCCGCATTGGTCGTGATGATTACCGCATAATTTTGATGTAGTTTAACGTCACTTAAAGGAATCACTTTTTGTGTTGAGGTTCCATATGTGTCCATTGGGATGAATTCATAAAAAATACCGTAATCAAGCATCAGTAATAATTCACTGGAATTGTTTTTGTCCTGAATGGCAAAAAATCCTTCAGAGGCATTATAAATTTCATAGTATTTAAAACCAGATTGCGGCAATATTTTTTTGTACTGATCCTTATATGGTGAAAAACTTACACCTCCATGAAAATATACTTCTAAATTAGGCCAAACATCAAACAAATTATTTTTACCCGTAGTTTCCAAGACATTATTGAGTAAAACCAGCATCCAGGACGGAACCCCTGTTAAACTGGTGACATTTTCATTGATAGTTTCATCAACAATTGCTTGCATTTTATATTCCCAATCACTCATTAATGAGACTTTATTGCTTGGAGTACTACTAAACTCGGCCCAAAGCGGCATGTTATCAATTAAAATAGCCGATAAATCCCCGAAGACAGTGCCGTTTTCTCTGTAAAGTTCTTTGCTTCCACCAAGACGTAAACTCTTGCCTGTAAACATTTGAGAGTTTTCATTATTATTAAGATACATACATAACAAATCTTTACCTGCAGCATAATGGCAATCTTCTAAAGATTCCATACTCACGGGTATAAATTTGCTTTTAGCATTTGTAGTGCCACTAGATTTGGCAAACCATTTTATTGGTGTGGGCCAAAAAATATTGGTTTCTCCATTTCTTGATCTTTCAATGATGTTATGATACTCTTCATAAGTTGAAATCGGTATCCGTTCGGCAAATGTTCTATAATTATTAATAGATGCGAAGTCAAACTTTTTGCCAATTTGTGTGTCTTTAGCAGTCTCAATAAGGTTTAAAAGTAATTCTGTTTGAACTTCATTAGGGTATTTTAAAAACAATTCAATTTGATGAAATCGTTTTTTCAGGAACCAAGAAGCAATAGAATTTACTAATGGAATTGGCATATTTGTTTTATCTTTAAGTTCTTAAAAATAACACTTTTTTTCATGACTTTTGAAGGCGTTTTAACAAAAATGGAAACTGAATTTTCTCAACCTATTCAATACTATTTGGTTTTTGAAAATGATTTTATCAATGTTAATCAGTTAATAGATAAAAAAATCACCATTCAATTTGTTAAATACCAATGTTTAAATTGTGGATTGGATCGGCCTATTTTCAGGCAAGGATTTTGTAAAAGTTGTTTTTTTGAAATTCCACAGGCTGCCGATTGGATTATGCGACCAGAGCTTAGTACTGCACATTTAGAAAGGGAAGACCGTGATTTGGTTTATGAAAAGAAGGTACAGTTACAACCTCATATTGTGTATTTAGCTAATTCCAGCAATGTAAAAGTAGGTGTGACCAGAAAAAGCCAAATACCAACCCGCTGGATTGATCAGGGCGCTCATGAAGCCATTGAAATTGTTGAAGTTCCTAATCGTTATTTAGCCGGAATTACAGAAGTTGCTTTAAAAGACCATGTTGGTGACAAAACCAATTGGAGAACTATGTTGAAAAATGACATTGTTGATGAAAATTTAGTGGAATGGCGTGAACGGTTAAAACAATATATTCCAGATGAAGCTAAAGAGTATTATATTGCGTCAAACACCGAAACTAATATTGATTTTCCAGTGGCAAAATATCCTGTAAAGCCTAAAAGTTTAAACATTATTAAAGAGCAAATGTATTCGGGTATCCTTACTGGTATTAAAGGGCAGTATCTTATTTTTGACGATGATACCGTATTTAATGTTCGCTCTAATGAAGGCTTAGTAGTGCATGTTTTAGTAAATTAAAAACCCCAATTACAATTTTAATGTAAATGGGATTTATATAACTATAAAATTAAATATTAAAGGTCTTCCTGATCCCTAATATTTTGAATGTATTCTGCTTTTTGAATTTCTCTGCGTCTTTTAACAGAAGGTTTTGTGAAAAACTGGGCTTCTCTTAAATTTTGCATGACTTTAATATTACGGTGCTTTCTTTTGTAACGTTTTAATGCACGTTCAATATTTTCACCTTCTTTTATAATGATTTTTAGCATATCTGTTTTTAAATTATAGAATTGAATTTTATGATTATCCCAAATAGGTTTTTAATACTTTACTTTTAGAGGTATGGCGTAATCTGCGAATACCTTTTTCTTTTATTTGTCTTACCCGTTCGCGTGTTAACCCAAAGGACTCGCCTATTTCTTGCAGGCTCATAGGCTGTTTGTCATTAATACCGTAGTAATGTCGGATAACTTCTGCTTCTTTTTCAGAGAGCATATCTAGCGCACGGTTAACTTCAATATTTAATGAAGCCTTCATTAAACTGGCATCTGGTCTCGGTGACTCTCCTGATTGTACCACGTCATAAAGGGTAGAAGTCTCTCCTTCTTGAAAAGGTGCATCCATAGATACATGTCTGCCTGAAATCCTCATAGATTGCTTTACTTCACTTACAGAAAGGTCTAAGGTGTGAGCAATTTCTTGAGCACTCGGAGGTCTTTCATGTGTTTGCTCTAAAAAAGAATAAGCTTTATTAATTTTATTAATAGAACCTATTTTATTTAAGGGAAGTCTCACTATTCGTGATTGTTCTGCCAGTGCTTGAAGAATGGCCTGTCTAATCCACCAAACGGCATAAGATATGAACTTAAAACCTCTTGTTTCATCAAAACGTTTTGCTGCTTTTACTAAACCAGCATTTCCTTCGTTGATCAAATCTGGTAAGGTTAAGCCTTGGTTTTGATACTGTTTTGAGACTGACACCACAAAACGTAAGTTAGCAGTTGTGAGTTTATCTAAAGCGACTTGATCTCCAGCGCGAATTCTTTGTGCTAACTCTACTTCCTCGTCAGCTGTTATTAATTGAATTTTACTAATGTCTTGAAGATATTTATCAAGTGATTTTGATTCTCTGTTGGTAACTTGTTTCGTAATTTTTAATTGCCTCATATATTCTTTTTAAGTGATAGTTTTATCTATCTACAACTTAACTTTTTAATTGAGAAAACCTAATAATTACGATTCTTTATTATTATGATGGGATAAATAAAGCCAAAAAGTTTAATTAATAGTATCCTTTTTCTTTTTCTTGCTACCTAATAAGCCTCCCAGTACATTTTTGATTTCTTTTTGAACCGTGCTTTCAGTTGATGTTTTTGTTGAATCTGTTTGTGTAGTTTTAGTTTCTGATGGTTCTTTATCTGATGTATTACTATTACCGCCTAAAAGATTTCCTAGTAAATTTTTAAGCTCCGTTTTTCCTTGATTCATTAGTTTCTGTTTTTCAATCTCAATTAGTTGATTGGTAAGTTTTGAAACGCCACTTGTTAAATCCGTCTTGACAGTTGGTTTCAGATATGTTCCGGTAATATTCGCTGTTATAGGAATAGAAAGATTATTTATTGAGGCTTCGTCAATTTTACCAATTAACCTATTAACTTCACTGCCCAAATACTTAGCCGGCACATTAAAGACGGCATTATAGGTCATGGTTTTATCAAAATTGTGAGATCCGGCAACTTCTATATCAATATCCTGATATTTTATATGAAATGGTTTTACACTTACCTGACCATTATTAAACTCAAACTTTGTTTTTAAATCGTTAAGGTTAAGTTTTTTAAAATCAACAAAATTTAGAGTACTGCCTAATATATTCAATACTTCTGCATTTAATGGATTGACAGTGGATGATAAAATTTCTGCCAGAGCATTACCAGATAGCGAGTTTAAATTAGGGGTAAAGTCATTGGTTAAATCGCCTTTTAAGGTTAGTTCAGTATTCAATTTTCCTGAAATGGCTTTAGCTATTGGCGCCATATTCTGAAACAACTCAAATCCCTGGAAAGATTGTGCAATATCAAAACTTTTAATTCCTATATCCATATTAAAGGTCGGTGTTTCAGTTTTAGTAGAAACCAAACCTGTTACTGCCAATTGACCGTCAAAAAGGCTGGAAGTCATATCTTGTAATATGGCTTGCTCATCTTTAATGATTAAGGTGCCTTTTACGTTTTTCAACTTTAAGTTATCGTATTCTACCGTATTGGCTTGTGCATTGATGGTGCAATCTAAAAAGTCTGGAATTTTAAATGATTCTTTTGCCGAAGGTTCCTTTTTTTCAGTCTCGGGCACCTCCTTCGTCATAAAATCATTTACAGCAAATAGGCTTGAATTTAAATTAAAATTACCTTGAAGCGGTTTATTACTTAATAAAAACCCAAGTAACCCTTGAATGGTTCCTGTAGCCGCTAAATCACTTTTACCTGTTGTGGCATTAAACTGGTTTAAAGAGACATTTCCAGTGTTAAAAGTTAATTTGGCGTCTGAAATTTTAATAGGATTTGCTACACTTTCTGAAGAAAAATTGAGGTTGCTCACACTCATAGTACCACTATTTTTTATGCGATCATAGGCATTTGTTTCAATGGCGTCCATATCAAAAGCTGTTTTTATGTTGGCTTTTAAAATGCCGGTCAAGTTATTGTCAAATTCAATAGGATATACTTTAGTTATATTCGCTAAGTTTAAAACGCCCTCTAAACTAGCATTCACCAACATGTTTTCGGTAAGGTTTTTTAGTGTAGCAGACGATTTGAAAATATCTTGATCTATTCTGAAATTAAGCGCATTAATATCAATATAAGTGTCATCAATGATTCCCGTAGTATTTTTTATGGAGGTATTAATAGTAATATTTTCAACGCGTTTTGGTAAATCAGGATACTTAAAAGACGCATTATTCGACACTATATTAATATCTAAAGTTGGAATGGTTTCGTCTGAATAGATTCCTTTAATAATGCCATTTACTTTAAAATCACCAGTAGTTTCTACTGCTTCAAGGTTCTTAGAGTATGTTTCAGGAATCACAGCTAAAAAATCTTTAAATGAAGACCCCGGGTTTTCAAACGTCATATCAATTTCTTGTCCTTCTTCTAATAATTTTACATAACCATGAAATTCTAAAGGTAATTGATTGATAAACCCTTTATTCTCTTTAAATGTATAAATGTCGTTTGGTAAATCAAGATCTATTAAAGCATCTAATTTTACCAGATTATTTTTTAAATAATTAGTACTATCCATGGTGATGCTTAAATGGGCTTCACTCTTTGTGTCTAATTCAGACTTGTCAGCAGAGAAAACACCATTACCTTCATGGTTTAATTCAGATACAGAAACAAACATTTTAGAGGCTTCGTCTATATAGGTTAAGGCACTGTTATTTATTTTATAATCTTTTATGTCAAACTTAAAACTACTTTTTTGAGTTGTTGATTCTGTGTTCGTTTTATCTTCTTTAGTAATGCTATAATTGGTATTTCCGTGAATATCTGTTTTTAATGTTATTAAGCCTTCATTTACTGCAATGGAATTAATAATTATGGGATCTTCATCGGCATTTTTAAAGAGTTCTTTAATTGACATGGTAAATGATATGTCTTTTGCAGTCAAAAATGTTTCGTCCTTAAACGGATGAAAATTGGTAATTACTAAGTTGCTAACCGAAACATGTGCTTGCGGAAAACTTCTTAAAAAACTTAAACTAACATCACTAAACTCAACCTTAGCATTTAGGTTGTCGTTAATAAAACCTTTGACCATCTCTTTAATTTGGGATTGAAAGATAAGCGGAATGGCTATTAATAAAACAATGATGCTGAATAAGGTAATACCTGTAATTTTTAATGCTTTTTTCATAAGAAAACGATTGTAAAAATATATACGCAAAAATGATGCTAAAAGATGAAATGGACTCAAAAGTTTATGTTAACTTTTAAAAGTCTTATAGTAATTCTATTTCTTCATTGACCTTCAGGTTAAAACGTCTTCTAAATAAATAAACGCCCAGATATAGAAATGGTGTATCAAAAGCAGCAACAAGGGCTTTAAAAATAAAGCCGGCAACCAATAAGCCTTGAAATTTGCTCCATTCAATAATTTCAAAAGAACAAAGCAAAACTAAGATGGTTAAAGTGTCCACAAACTGAGATGAGAAAGTTGAAAAATTATTACGTAACCATAAGTGTTTGCCTTTGGTAACTCGTTTCCAGAAATGATATATCTGAATATCTATAAACTGCGCAAAAAGATAGGCCAGCATACTGGCAAAGACCGCCAATGCCGTATTGCCAAAAACGGTTGAAAACATACGGTCTCCTACTGGTGACCAACTTGTCGCCGGAACAGCATTGGATGCAAAAACTATGCTTAATGAAAAAATGGAGGCAAAAATACCGGTAACCACAATTTGGTTAGCGCGTTTTTTACCATAGATCTCACTTATTAAATCAGTGATTAAAAAGGTAATAGGGTAAGGTAAGATGCCTACGGAAATTTCAAAAAGTTTAGTGCCAAAAATTTCAAGATGAAACGGATACCAGTAAAAAAATTTCTGAAAGATCAAGTTTGAAACCACCAGAGAAGTTACAAAAAGAGCTCCCAAGAGCATATAAATTTTTTGTGCGGCAAGCTTATCTTTTAATGTCATAGAAACTTATTAACAGTTTTCACAAATATAGTTTAAAGTGATTTTCTTTTAGTTATTTTGCTAATTATTATGATTGAATCCCACATTGTTTACATATCCCTTGGAAGTAATAAAGGCGACAGATTTAAAAATCTGCAAGACGCTGTTGACCTCATATATCTTAAAGTTGGTAAGGTAGACGTTATTTCTAAAGTATATAATTGTCCGTCTTTTGGTTTTGAAAGTAATGATTTTTTAAATACCTGTTTGCGTTTAGAAACAGAGCTAGAAGCTAGAGACGTTTTAAAGGAATTATTGGGTATTGAAAAACAACTTGGCAGAATTAGAAATAAAAAGGCTGGTTATGAAGCCAGAATTATTGATTTGGATATTGTGTTTTATGACGATGACATTATTGCAACAAAGACCTTGCAAGTGCCACATCCTGAAATGCAAAAACGAAAGTTTGTATTGCAACCCTTATTTGACATTGCTCCTAAAGTCATTCACCCCGAAATAAAAACCGACGTTGCAAAATTACTTGATAACTGTGACGATAAAACCAGTTTAGAATCCATTAATATCTGGTTAAAAAACCCTACTAAAAAACATTCTTTCTCAAAGTATAATTACATAGCTATTGAAGGGAATATAGGAGCAGGAAAAACTAGTTTAGCAACTAAAATTTCACATGATTTTAATGCAAAACTAATTTTAGAACGCTTTGCAGACAACCCCTTTTTACCCAAGTTTTATGAAGATGCCCAACGCTATGCCTTTACTTTAGAAATGTCATTTCTGGCGGACAGGTATCAACAAATTTCTGATGATTTATCACAGCTTGATCTATTTAAGGATTTTATTGTTAGTGATTATGATGTGTTTAAATCGCTTATTTTTTCAAAGATCACGTTGCATGAAGATGAGTTTAAGTTGTATAGAAAATTATTTTATCTCATGTATAAAGACATAGCCAAACCAGATATGTATGTGTATTTATATCAAAACACACAACGTCTTCAGGAAAACATAAAAAAAAGGGGGCGCGATTATGAGCAAAATATTGCTGATGAGTATCTTGAGAAAATTAACGCAGGTTATTTAGATTTTTTAAAAAGTCAAACTGATTTTAATGTGAAAATAATTGATATTTCTGATAAAGATTTTGTGGCTAACCGGGAAGATTATTTAAGCATTTTGGATGTGATTTGCGAATAATGAAAATCAGATCTAAAATTCTCTTTTCAATTTAGAAAACAGATCCCAAATCACCACTCCAGCACTTACGGAAATATTTAAGGAATGTTTGGTGCCATATTGAGGAATTTCAATAACTAAGTCACTGGCGTTAACTACATTTTGAGAAACCCCTTTGACTTCGTTTCCAAAGACTAAAGCATAAGTTGTATTTCTTTCCGGATTAAAATCATTTAACATAATGGCATTTTCAGCCTGTTCTATGGCAATGACTTTAATATTTTCAGCTTGCAACTTTTCCACTAAATCTAAAGTGTTCTCTACATATTCCCAGTCAACCGTTTCCGTACTGCCAAGCGCTGTTTTATGAATGTCTTTGTGTGGTGGTGTTGCTGTAATGCCACACAGATATATTTTTTCAATCAAAAAGGCGTCACTAGTTCTGAATAAGGAGCCAATATTATTTAAACTTCTAATATTATCTAAGACAATAATCAGTGGTGTTTTCTTAACCAATTTAAAATCCGCTACACTTAATCGGTCTAGCTCACTATTTTTTAGTTTTCGCATCTATCAATTTGTGAATAATTATCAATAAGTAATTAAATTTCGGTTTCAAAAAACATGAAATAATAAGTACATTAGCACTCCTGTTTAATTTACAAAAATAACATATAAAAATAGTCTATTGGCAAAAAAAGTAACTCCTTTAATGAAGCAATATAATGCGATTAAAATGAAGTATCCTGATGCTTTGTTATTGTTTCGTGTGGGTGATTTTTATGAAACCTTTGGAGAAGATGCTGTTAAGGCAGCGGGTATTTTGGGTATAATTTTAACTAAACGTGGTGCAGGAAGTGACAGTGAAACAGAACTTGCGGGATTTCCGCACCATTCTTTAAATACGTATTTGCCTAAACTGGTTAAAGCAGGTGAGCGGGTTGCTATTTGCGATCAGTTAGAAGATCCAAAACTCACTAAAAACATTGTAAAAAGAGGTGTTACAGAATTGGTGACGCCTGGGGTCGCATTTAATGATGAGGTGTTGGCGTCTAAATCCAATAATTTTTTATGTTCTGTATATTTTGATAAAACGTATATAGGAATTTCTTTTTTAGATATTTCAACCGGTGAATTTTTAACCTCTCAGGGAAATGCTGAATATATTGATAAATTGCTTCAAAACTTTAGCCCAAGTGAAGTGCTGGTGTCTAAACAAAAAAGAAGCCTGTTTACAGAGACCTTTGGAAAGGACTTTCATACTTTCTATATGGAAGATTGGGTATTTCAAGCCGATTACGCTTATGAAACCTTAACCAAACATTTTAATACTAAATCACTCAAAGGTTTTGGTATTGAAGAGTTGTATGAGGGTATTATAGCGTCGGGGGCTATTTTGCATTATTTATCAGAAACTCAACATAATAAAATCCAGCATATCAGTTCTATTTCAAGAATTGCTGAAGATGCCTATGTTTGGATGGATAAGTTTACTATTAGAAATTTAGAACTGCTGCATTCTACCAATAATAACGCGGTTACTTTATTAAATGTTATTGATAAAACCATTTCGCCCATGGGCGGACGCTTATTGAAACGATGGATGGCACTTCCGTTAAAAAATGTAGAGAAGATAAAGCAGCGCCATGAAGTGGTTGATTTTTTGACCAAAGAAAAAACGACGCTACAAAAAATTCAAAATCACATCAAACATATTGGCGATCTGGAGCGCTTGATTTCAAAAGTAGCTACCGGAAAAGTGAATCCGCGTGAAGTTATTCAGCTCAAAAATTCATTAGAAGCCATTGTGCCTATTAAGTCAATAGCCTCAGCATGTCATAATCCATCTTTAAAAATTATTGGTGATACACTTCAAAGTTGTGAGGTTTTAAGAGAGAAAATAAAGGAAACCTTAAATGAAGAGGCCCCCGTTAATGTTTTAAAAGGTCATACTATATCGCCTGGATTTTCTTCAGAATTAGATGAATTAAGAGGCTTGTCTAAATCAGGTAAAAATTATTTAGACCAAATGCTTGCGCGTGAGAGTGAACGCACGGGAATCACTTCTTTAAAAATAGATTCTAATAATGTGTTTGGCTATTATATAGAAGTTAGAAACACCCATAAAGATAAGGTGCCTTCTGAATGGATAAGAAAGCAAACACTTGTAAATGCTGAACGTTATATTACAGAAGAACTCAAAGGATACGAAGCCAAAATATTGGGCGCTGAAGATAGAATTTCGGCTATTGAACAACAGCTGTTTTCAGAATTGGTTAGCTGGCTTAACCAATACATCAAACCAGTGCAGCAAAATGCCTTATTAATTGGTCAGTTAGACTGTTTGTGTAGTTTTGCACAATTGGCTAAGGACAATCATTATATATATCCAACCATTGATGATTCTTTTGATTTAGATATTGTTGACGGAAGACATCCGGTTATTGAAAAGCAATTGCCTATAGGGGAACATTATATTGCCAACAATTTGTTTTTAGATAACGAAACGCAGCAAATCATCATGATTACAGGACCAAATATGTCCGGTAAGTCTGCTATCTTACGTCAAACCGCCTTGATTGTGTTGTTGGCTCAAATAGGCAGTTTTGTCCCTGCAAAATCGGCTAGAATTGGTCTGGTAGACAAGATATTTACCAGAGTAGGTGCGAGTGACAATATTTCTATGGGTGAATCAACATTTATGGTTGAGATGAATGAGACAGCCTCTATTTTGAATAATATTTCAGACAGAAGTTTAGTGTTATTGGATGAAATAGGTCGCGGCACCAGTACCTATGATGGGATTTCAATAGCCTGGGCCATCAGTGAATATTTGCATGAACATCCAGCGAAACCCAAAACCTTGTTTGCAACACATTATCATGAGTTAAATGAAATGACAGAAACGTTTGGGCGCATTAAAAATTTCAATGTGTCTGTTAAGGAGTTAAAAGATAACGTACTTTTTTTAAGAAAACTGGTTGAAGGTGGTAGTGCTCATAGTTTTGGGATTCATGTAGCAAAAATGGCGGGCATGCCACAGCAGGTTATACATAGAGCCAATAAGATTTTATTGAAATTAGAGAAGTCTCACTCTAGTGAAGAGCTTACAGATAAGGTTAAAACCTTAAAAGACGATATGCAGTTAAGCTTTTTTAATTTGGATGATCCGTTACTTGAAAATATTAAAGAAGAGATTTTACACATTGATATTGATACACTTACGCCTGTTGAAGCACTTATGAAATTGAACGAAATTAAACGTATGTTGGCGAAAGAAAAACGGGCATAGAAATAAAAAATATTATTTTAGTAAAAAGCCTTTGGTTTTATAAGAAATATTTTAAATTTGCATCCGCAATATGAGTATTGCACGTTCATTAAAAAGACTGCGAAAGTAGCTCAGGGGTAGAGCATCACCTTGCCAAGGTGAGGGTCGCGGGTTCAAATCCCGTCTTTCGCTCTGAAACTTTCTTAAAACATACCAAGTTGCTGAAGTGGTGGAATTGGTAGACACGTTGGACTTAAAATCCAATGAACATTAGTTCGTGCGGGTTCAAGTCCCGCCTTCAGTACTCTTTAAAACCGTAATTGCTTTATTTATAAAGTGTTACGGTTTTTTTATTTCATAAAATGACAACCAAATGACAAGGATTTAAAAAAAGGGTTATATTTTTAAGTCTTTTGAGTATTTATCTAATTCGTGACCATATTTAAAACTCCTGATCTCTGAATTACATTGTGCCAGACATCATAAACAACCTCAACAAATTATTGTATAAATATTGAAGATAAACAAAAAAAATTTGGCTAAGTGATTTTAAAACTTGTCAAAATCACTAATATTAGATAGTTTCTTCTTTCCAAT
>DATCZQ010000024.1:0-2950 GCA_036525815.1 Yeosuana sp.
TATGAATCTTATATTCTAGAACCTGACACTAATGATGATGCTAATACGACATATTTTTCAAATCTTGCAAATGGCACTTTTAATCAGGAATACATTTATGCAACAAGAGGCTATAATGGCAAAATAACTTTTAATGCCGCCGTTCAGTATGAAGATAATTTATACTTAGGTATTAATTTAAATTCGCACCTCATTAACTTTGACCGATATACATTTCTATATGAAAGCAATTCAAATGTAGGTTCCTTAATTAACGACATTGAGTTTGAAAACACCTTATCAACTATTGGTACTGGTTTTTCTTTTCAATTAGGAGGTATTTTGAAAGTAACTAATGAATTTAGACTTGGCTTAACTTATGACTCTCCAACCTGGTATACCATGGAAGAAGAAACAACCCAATATCTGTTTACAAATTCTGATATTGATGGTCCCGCCAGAGTAAATCCACAAATTGTAAATATTTACCCAAGTTATAGGTTACAAACACCAGGAAAAATTACTGGTAGTTTGGCATATGTATTCGGAGACCAAGGTTTGCTGAGCTTTGATTATGCACTTAAAGATTACGGTTCTGCTAAATTCAAACCAACTTCTGATTCTTTCTTTGCAGATCAAAACAGAATTATTGGTAATGATTTAGTAGCGGCTTCTACTTACAGATTTGGTGGTGAATACAGAGTAAAACAATTTAGTTTTAGAGGCGGCTACCGCTTTGAAGAAAGCCCATATAAAAATAGCTCAACCGTTGGAGATTTAACTGGATATTCATTAGGAATTGGTTTTAATCTTGGCAACACGAAGTTAGACCTTACTTATGATCAGGCTAAAAGAAGTTCACAAACTCCGTTATATCAGGTTGGATTGACCGATGCCGCAATGATTGATGCTAAAAACTCTAACATTACTTTTTCTATAGGTTTTAATATATAATATTTTTATAATCCATTTTTTTAAAAGCTTGGACTTTTCAGTTCAGGCTTTTAAGTTTTATCTACGTAAGTAATTGATAAAAAGAGAATACAGATTAATTATTAGTTAATTCAAAACATAACAAAAGTGAATTACTTATCTTTGCAGACTAAAAACTTGATTTTTATAATAAATGAAAATTAACAACGACATAGACGAATTTGAAGCTTTGGGAAACGACCACATTGGAACCTCTTCTAATACACCCATGAGAAATGATGCTTTCAAACTTTCAAATGAGGAGAAGATCGACATTATAAAAGATGATGTGCGTCATATCATGGAAACCTTAGGACTTGATCTGACTGATGATAGTCTAAATGGCACACCTAACAGAGTAGCCAAAATGTTTGTTAAAGAAATATTTGGCGGCTTAAATCCAGAAAGAAAACCAAGCGCTTCCACTTTTGAAAACAAATATAAATACGGAGAAATGTTGGTTGAAAAAAACATTACTGTATACTCAACCTGCGAGCATCATTTACTACCCATTGTAGGTAAAGCACATGTCGCTTATATTTCAAATGGAACTGTAGTTGGCCTATCAAAAATGAATAGAATTGTTGATTATTATGCCAAACGACCTCAGGTTCAGGAACGATTAACCATTCAAATAGTTAAAGAACTTCAGGAAGTTTTGAATACACCAGACGTTGCTTGTGTTATTGATGCGAAGCATTTATGTGTGAATTCAAGAGGTATCAGGGATGTTGAAAGCAGTACTGTCACTTCAGAATTTGGAGGGAAATTCAAAGAAAAAGCAACACGCCGAGAGTTTTTAGATTACATTAAATTAGATACTAAGTTTTAGTTAAAAACACCTACTCAAACCATGCAACTTTACAAGCAGCATCAAATAAAAATATACAATTCACTTACCGGGCAAAAAGAAACATTTCAACCTATTAATGAGGGCTACGTGGGCATGTACGTTTGTGGCCCGACTGTTTATAGCAATGTACATTTGGGAAATGTTAGAACCTTTATGTCTTTTGATGTTATTTTTAGATATCTAAAACATTTAGATTATAAAGTAAGATATGTAAGAAATATTACAGATGCTGGCCATTTAGAAAATGATGCGGATGCTGGTGAAGACCGTATCGCGAAAAAAGCCCGTTTAGAACAAATTGAGCCTATGGAAGTTGTTCAGCGATATACGGTAGATTTCCATAATATATTAAACATTTTTAATTTTTTACCACCAAGTATAGAGCCTACTGCAACGGGACATATCATTGAACAGATTGAATTAATTAAGACCATTTTAGAAAATGGCTTTGCTTATGAGATAAATGGTTCTGTTTATTTTGATGTACATAAATTCAATGAAACACATGATTATGGTAAATTAAGCAAGCGTAAACTTGAAGATTTAATTCACAATACCCGCGAATTAGACGGACAATCAGACAAAAAGAACCCTCAGGATTTTGCCCTTTGGAAAAAAGCCGAACCTCAGCATATTATGCGCTGGCCTTCACCTTGGAGTGATGGTTTCCCAGGCTGGCACCTAGAATGCACCGCTATGAGCACTAAATATCTTGGTGAACATTTTGATATTCATGGTGGTGGTATGGATTTAAAATTTCCGCATCACGAATGTGAAATTGCACAAAATGAAGCAGCTAAAGGGCAAACACCCGTAAATTACTGGATGCATGCCAATATGCTGATCATGAATGGTAAAAAAATGGCCAAGTCAACAGGAAACTATATTTTACCTGGAGAAATATTTACTGGTGAAAACAGTAATATTACCAAAGCCTTCTCTCCTAGCGTGGCTCGTTTCTTTATGTTACAAGCTCATTACAGAAGCATTTTAGACTTTACCAACGAAGGCTTACTGGCCAGTGAAAAAGGTTTTTACAGATTGATGGACGCTGTAAACCTACTAGAAAGTTTAAAAACAACGGCAACCTCATCAATAGATATTGCCTCATGGAAACAAAGTTGTTATGATGCCATGAATGATGAC
>DATCZQ010000025.1:0-2915 GCA_036525815.1 Yeosuana sp.
ATATGTTTTCCCCATGATTTAAATATTTATAAATACAATTTATAAAAGATCTTTAAGCTTTTCATTGTAAAATTCGACTATCTAAATAGCATAATAATCCCACCTGCTGCTGTTAGCATAAGAATGAACCTTCTATAGTTGACGTTTGATATTTGTTTGACAACCCAAATTCCAGAAAAAAAACCAATAACTATTACTGGTAATAAGACCGTATTTAATACAAGGGTTTCTTTATTTACGGTTTTCCAAAATAAAAAATGAAAAGGCAGTTTAAATACATTGATGATAAAAAACAACCAAGCTGCTGTACCAATGAATTCATTTTTGGGAAGACGCATGGCCAGAAAATAAATGTTCGTAATGGGGCCCGCTAAATTACCGATCATAGTAGAAAACCCTGAAAAAAAACCTGCCGTGATAGCAAAAAGAGGATTCGTAGGAATATTAGGGTTTTTCTGTCGTTCGGCATAAAACATTATAAGAACCGAAACGATGATGATGATGGCCATGATTTTTTTGAAAAGAACTTCAGAAATAAAATTTCCAATCCATACCCCCACCAAAACACCCACAACCATCCAGGGAATCAGTTTTTTAATGTATTTCCAATTGGCATGTCTATTATAATAAGTTACCGCCATGATGTCTGCCACTATTAGCATTGGCAACAAAACCCCGGTCGAAGCTTTTTCACCAAAAACAAAGGCCAAAATAATAACCAGAACAATACCTAATCCCTTAATCCCTGATTTAGATATTCCCAATAAAAATACCGCAAGGCATATGGCAATCCATTGAAGTTTTGAAAGTTGATACGATTGAAGGATCTCTAAATAGTTCAATATAGTTAGTGTTGGAATAAAAGGTAAACTATTTTACAAAAAAGCACTGTCCTTAGGTTCCCATAGTTCAATTTTGTTGCCGTCATTATCCATGATCCAGCCAAATTTCCCATAGTCATATTCCTCCATTTCGCCCACTATGGTTACGCCTTCTTTTTTTAAGACTTTTAAAAGTTCTACCAAATTTTCAACACGATAATTGAACATAAATTCTTTTGTGGAAGGATTAAAATATTTAGTGTCGGCTGAAAAGGGGCTCCATTGTGTTGAACAGTCCTTTCCCTCTTTGTCTTTCCACCAAAAGGTACAACCATAAGCATCAGTATTAAATCCCAAATGTTTTTTATACCACTCTTTTGTGCTATTTGGATCTTTGGATTTAAAGAACAAGCCTCCAATTCCTGTGACGCGTTTTTTCATAATATAATATTTCGTAGCCTTTTAAAAAGACCGTAATGTGTTGTTTTTATTTTTTCTTAATTGCTGATTCATAAATGTCTATCCACTCTTCTACAGTCAATTTGGTACATAATTCTGCAATTAAATCGAATGGAATGTCTTCCGTCTTTTTAAAGCGTATACAACTTTTGCCCATGTCTAATTTTCGCTTACTATGCTTCGGGAATTCTGAAACAAACCAATCATGTAATTGAGGTTTGGCATATATCCCAGAATGGTATAAATTGATTGAGTTTTTTTGAGAAGCAAAACTCATAAAAGGTAAAGGCTCCTTTGGGGAGCAATGATAACCATCGGGATAAATGGAATGTGGGACATAATAACCAATCATCCCATATTGAATGCCTTCTTCAAATCCATTGGGGAGATGTTCCTTTATGGTTTTTCGCAATTTTTTTAACGCGTTTTGACGTTCTTCTGGAACTTGATTTATATAATCTTCTGGTGAGTGGGCTTTATATTGCATCGTTTAATTTTTACGCTGAAGTAATAATCCTGAGATTAATGAGATTATAAACCCGATAATGAATACGGTTAACGCCATCACTGAAAACCCGACCAATGGGTTTGAAAACATTTCTTTTTGTACTTCAAGTTCTTTAAGTTTTAATTGAAACTCAGCTTCTGACAATGTTTCCCGAAATTTTTCAATAGACTGTGCATAATATTCATTTGTAAAGTCTGGGTTAATAATTTCTGTATAAACCAAATTGATCAATCCAAAAGTTATCGATGTCAAAAGCGTAATAATCAACCCTATTTTTAATGCTTTAGAAAAACTAACTAGACCATTATTTAAAGCGTCTCGGTAATTTCGAATACCAAAATACACGAATGACAAAGCCAAAATAATACTTACATATCCATAAATTTCACTCGTTGAATAGCTCATCGCGTCTTCAAACAAAAACTGAAGCGCGAATAATACTACCAATACGCCGCTACTATAAATTCCAAATTTAATCCCTGTGCTTTTCATGTTAAATCTATTTCTATTTTAAGAAGCAAATTTATGTTTGGCTTAAGTATTGTTCTTCATACTAAAGTACCAAAAACGTTTTATCGCTACTTTAAAAATAATGATTTTAAATGATTTGAAGTGTTTTTGCAATTTGAATCGCTTGTGTACGACGTTTAGCATTCAGATTTAAAAGCAAATTTGAAAGGTGTGTTTTTATGGTGCTTTCTGTAACAAATAACTTATCTGCAATTTATTTATTGGACATTCCTTCGGAAATGGCTAGAAGGACCTCATATTCTCGCTCACTAATATCCAGTGCTTTTATTTTGTGATAGTCAATGTCAGGGGTTATCGAATTTTTTTTGAGAGACTTCTTTTATTAATAAAAACGCCTATAATAAAGAATACAACAGCAATAACAGCAATTATAATTTCACTATTTATGTCGCCAAAAAAAATGGAGTATTTGCTAATCTGAAAGAAAATAAGCAATGCTATAATTAACGAAGCAAAAATGGAAATTGTTTTTTTCATTTACTAAAGTTAACAAAATTTGGTCTTAATTTTGTCCACTATAGTTTGTGCAAGTTTTTCTTTACTTTCTACGGTCCAGCCCGCAACATGGGGTGTAAGCAGCACATTTTCTGCTTGGA
>DATCZQ010000026.1:0-35519 GCA_036525815.1 Yeosuana sp.
TGAAAAATCATGTTGTGGTTTTACCGTAACCCTTCAAAATTCGGAGCTTCTTTAATGTTATTTTACCATAAACTTAGCAGGTTTGTTTATTAAAATTGGGTTTAAAATTTAATTCTATTGATCTGGATTGATCCTTATTAAGGACTATATCCAGTCTATTGCTTTCCTCTGGAAGCATATCCTCTATAATTTCGGGCCATTCTATAATCACCCAGTGATTTGAATATAAATATTCTTCAATTCCAAAATTATAGGCTTCTTCTAAATTCTTTAATCTGTATAGATCAAAATGATAAATTTTATCATTTGCTGTTTTATATTCATTGACAATAGAAAAGGTTGGGCTACTGGCTTCATCAATACTTCCTAGAGTTTTTGATAAAGCCTTAATTAAAGTTGTTTTACCAGACCCCATATCGCCATATACCAAAATGACCTTTGATGTTACATTTTGAATTATTGATTTTGCAACACCCTCAATATCTTTTAAAAAATAATCCATTTCTATTACAAAAATTATAATGCAATATTATTAATAAAATTTGAGATAAACAAGAAAAAAGTGTATTTCATCGAAGTTTTTTGCATTACATGGATTTATTTGGGTGTAAAAACCACAAATGGAATGATCATTTCTTCTAAAGAAACACCTCCATGCTGATAGGTATTTCTATAATAACTCACATAATGATTGTAATTATTGGGATAGGCAAAAAAGAAATCCCCTTTAGCGAAAATAAAAGAACTACTCATTGTTATGGATGGTAAATGAATGGCTTTAGGGTCTTTAGCATGATATACCTCTTTATTTTCAAAGGTTAAACTTCTGCCTGTTTTGTAACGTAAATTCAAACTGGTATCCCTGTCACCAACCACTTTAGAAGGATTTTTCACATTAATTGTCCCATGATCTGTGGTTAAAATTAATTTAAAACCTAATAGCTGTGCCTGATGAATCATTTCCAATAGAGGCGAGTTTTTAAACCAGCTTAATGCTAATGACCGGTATGCCTTATCATTAGAGGCCAGTTCTCTTACCACTTCCATCTCAGTTTTAGAGTGTGAAAGCATATCAACAAAATTATAAACCACCACCGTTAAATCGTTATTTTTTAAAGAATTAAAATTCTCGACCAGCTTTTTCCCGGTTTTTAAATTGGTTATTTTATGATATTCATAATTTAAATGGCTTAAGCCTAGTCTTTTTATTTGTGCCTTTAAGAAATCTTCTTCGTGTAAATTTTTTCCACCTTCATCGGTATCATTTTTCCAGTATTGAGGAAATAATTTTTCCATTTCGCTAGGCATAAGACCTGAAAAAATAGCATTTCTGGCATATTGTGTCGCGGTTGGTAAAATGCTGAAAAAGGCTGTTTCGCTTTCTTTTTTATAGTAATTATTTATAATTGGTTCAAAAACTTTAAATTGATCATATCTCAAGTTATCAATAACCACTAAAAGCGTGGGTTGGTCCTTACTTAATTGCGGTGCAATCTTATTTTTAAACAAGGTATGAGACATTTCTGGTGCTTCAGAACGAGAATCGAACCAATCGGCATAATTTTTATCAATAAACTTTCCAAATTGGGCATTGGCTTCCACTTTTTGAGATTCCAAGATTTCAAACATACCAATATCCTCTATATCTTCTAATTGTATTTCCCAGTAAATTAGTTTTTGGTACAAAGCCACCCATTCTTCATAAGTATTGACCATGGCTAATTCCATAGCAATTTTTCTAAATTCCTGCTGATAATTTGAGGTGGTTTTCTCAGAAATGAGTCTGGAATGATCCAGGTTCTTCTTTAAACTTAATAAAATCTGGTTCGGGTTTACCGGTTTGATTAAATAGTCGGCTATTTTGTTACCAATAGCTTCCTCCATGATGTATTCTTCTTCGCTTTTCGTAATCATGACCACCGGAAGATTGTCTTGTTTTTCTTTAATTTCATTCAAGGTCTCCAAACCTGTCAATCCTGGCATATTTTCATCTAAAAAAACAATGTCAAATTTCGTGTCCTCCAAAACATCCAGAGCTTCAGAACCACTGGTACAGGTAGTGACCTTATAGTTTCGTTTTTCAAGAAACAGGATATGTGGTTTTAATAAATCAATTTCATCATCAATCCAAAGTATGTTTATTGTATTCATTTAATAAATAAGTATTTATAAATTTATATTCTAATTTGATTGTTTTAAGTCTTATTAAGCTTTAATGCTATCTATATAATTATATTTGTATCAATAACTATTAAAATTTATAGGTTGAATAAACTTAAAATCTTTAACGACCCAATTTACGGTTTTATTACTATTCAAAATAGCCTTGTGTTTGAATTAATACAACACAAGTATTTTCAGCGTTTGCGCAGAATCACCCAAATGGGCCTGTCATATATGGTATATCCAGGAGCCCATCATACGCGTTTTCATCATGCCATTGGTTGTGTTTATTTAATGCAAAAAACCATTGAAATACTTCGTTTTAAAGGGGTTAGCATATCAGAAGACGAAGAAACGGCGCTTTATGTAGCCATTTTATTGCACGATATTGGTCATGGACCTTTCTCTCATGCCATGGAACATAGCATCGTTAATAATGTGCCACATGAGCAAATTTCAATGCTTTTTATGGAACGATTGAACGAAGAATTTAACTCAAGTTTAACGCTGGCCATTAAAATATTTAAGGGGGAGTATCCCAGAAAATTTATGTGTCAGTTAGTTTCTGGTCAATTGGACATGGATCGTGCCGATTATTTAAAAAGAGATAGTTTTTATACAGGCGTTGCTGAAGGAAATATTAACAGTGAGCGCTTAATTACTATGCTAAACGTTGTAAATGAGGTACTTGTTATTGAAGAAAAAGGGATTTATAGTGTTGAAAAATTCCTGAATGCCAGACGTTTTATGTATTGGCAAGTGTATTTGCACAAAACAAGCATCGTTGCAGAACAATTATTGATACGAGTTTTAAAGCGCGCAAAAGAATTAATAAATAAAGGAGTAAGCTTGCAAACTAGTCAACCACTTCATTTTTTCTTAATTCATAATATTTCTTTGAAAGATTTTAATGAGGAAGTTTTAGATATATTTTCAGAGCTTGATGATTTTGATATCATCTCTTCTTTGAAAACTTGGCAGCACCATGACGATTTTGTTTTGAGTAATTTATGCGAAATGATTCTTAACAGAAACTTGTTGAAAATAAAACTTAAGAATAAAAAAATTAAATCTCAAGATATTGAATATCATATAGATAGTTTGATTAAAAAACATCAAATTACCAAAGAAGAAGCGAGCTATTTTGTTTTTACAGGACACATTTCAAATCAGGCATATATGTTAAAGACACAGGGTATTAATATTTTACATAAATCTGGAAAGGTTGAAGATTTATCAAAAGTATCAGACCTATTTAATGCGAAAGCCCTATCAAAACCAGTCACAAAATATTATATATGCTTCCCTAAAGAAAAACTTTAGGACATTTTTCATATTTTTGCGACTATCAAACTAAAAACAACAAATTTAATAGTGTGAAATTTACGGCACAACAAATAGCAGGAATTTTAGAAGGTGATATTGTAGGGAATGCAGATGTGGAAGTTTCTAAACTATCGAAGATAGAAGATGGGGTAGAGGGTTCACTTACTTTTCTGGCCAATCCAAAATACACGCCGTTTATATATTCAACTAAAGCCTCTATAACCATAGTAAATAGGTCATTTAATGCTGAAAATGCTATCGAAACAACACTTATTAAAGTGGATGATGCCTACCAGTCCTTTTCAAAACTGCTGGAATATTATAATGTTATTAAACTGAACAAAACAGGCATAGAACAACCGTCATATATTTCTAAGACTGTAACATATGGAGATAACATCTATTTAGGTGCTTTTGCATATATTGGTGATAATGTAACAATAGGCGATAATGTAAAAATTTATCCGGGAGTATATATTGGTGATAATGTAACAATTGGCGATAATACTGTTATTTTTTCAGGGGCTAAAATTTATTCTGACACTGTGATTGGTAATTTTTGTGTTTTAAATTCTGGATCTATTATTGGAGCTGATGGTTTCGGTTTTGCTCCAATGGAAAATGGGGAATATAGTAAAGTGCCTCAAATTGGAAATGTTATTTTAGAAGATTTTGTAGATATTGGAGCGACCACCACTATAGACAGGGCCACTTTAGGATCTACGATCATTAGAAAAGGTGTTAAATTAGATAATCAAATTCAAATAGCACATAACGTAGAAGTTGGTAAAAATACGGTCATTGCAGCACAAACAGGTGTTGCAGGTTCATCAAAAATAGGTGAAAACTGTATGATTGGAGGCCAGGTTGGGATCGCGGGACACATTACCATTGGTAATAATGTTAGAATTCAAGCACAGTCAGGTATAGCAAGAAATGTAAAGGATAATGAAATCCTTCAAGGTTCCCCAGCTATAGCCTTAACCGACTATAATAAGTCTTATGTTCATTTTAAAAACCTGGGCAAAATTGTTAAAGATATTGATGATTTAGAAAAAAAGATACATGGGAATAGTAAATACTGAAATAAAACAAAAAACTATAAAGAAAGCCGTTTCATTGGTTGGAGTTGGTTTACATACAGGTAAAAATGTAACCTTAACTTTTAAACCTGCTTTAGCGAACACTGGATTAGCCTTTAAACGTGTCGATTTAGAAGGCATGCCTCTTATTGAAGCTGATGCTGGTTATGTTACAAATACACAACGTGGTACTTGTTTAGAAAAAAATGGGGTCACCATTCAGACATCTGAACATGTTCTTGCTGCTTTAGTTGGAATGGATGTTGACAATGTTATACTTGAATTAAATGCCTCTGAGCCGCCAATTATGGATGGTTCCTCCAAATTCTTTGTAAAAGCTATAGAAGATGCTGGAATTGTAGAACTGGATGCTTTTAGAGAAGAATATATTGTATCGGATGTTATTTCATATACCGATGAAGAATCTGGAAGTGAAATTTTAGTGATGCCATGCAAAGAATATCAAATTACAGCAATGGTTGATTTTGGCACTAAAGTATTAGGGACCCAAAATGCTACATTAAATAAAATTTCAGATTTTAAGAAGGATATTTCAAATGCACGAACCTTTAGTTTCCTTCATGAGATTGAAATGCTTTTAGAACATGGTTTAATCAAAGGTGGGGATTTGAATAATGCTATTGTTTATGTAGACAAAGCCTTATCTCCCGAAACTATGGAGAAGTTAAAAATAGCCTTTAAAAAAGAGTCTATCGCCATTAAACCTAATGGTATATTGGATAATTTAACGCTTCATCACCCTAATGAAGCTGCAAGACATAAATTATTGGATGTTCTAGGTGATTTAGCTCTTATTGGAACGCATATAAGAGGAAAAGTCATTGCCACTAAACCTGGGCATTTTGTAAACACGCAGTTTGCCAAAAAAATGTCTAAAATAATTAAAAATGAAAGACGCAATAATGTGCCTAACATTGATTTGAATCAAACTCCTTTAATGGATGTCAATCAAATCATGGCTATGTTGCCACACAGACAGCCCTTTTTATTAATTGATAAAGTTTTTGAACTTACTGATAACTATGTGACTGCTATGAAAAATGTGACCATGAATGAATCTTTTTTCGCTGGTCATTTCCCTGGAGCCCCAGTCATGCCAGGCGTTTTAATAGTTGAAGCCATGGCGCAAACGGGTGGCATTTTAGTTTTGAATACGGTTCCGGATCCTGAAAATTATCTGACATTTTTTATGAAAATGGATAATGTTAAGTTCAAACAAAAAGTAGTCCCTGGTGATACACTTATATTTAAATGCTCATTAATAACACCCATTCGTAGAGGTATTTGCCATATGCAAGGTTATGCGTATGCTAACGGAAAACTATGCGCAGAAGCAGAACTAATGGCTCAAATATCTAAAGTAAAGTAATTATGAATCAACCACTCGCATACGTACATCCTGGTGCCAAAATCGCAAAAAATGTTGTGATTGAACCATTTACTACCATTAATAACAATGTCGTTATTGGTGAAGGAACCTGGATAGGTAGTAATGTTACCATTATGGAAGGGGCTAGAATCGGAAAAAATTGTAATATATTTCCTGGCTCCGTTATTTCAGCGGTACCGCAAGATTTAAAGTATAATGATGAAGACACAACGGTTGAAATAGGTGATAATGTCACCATTAGAGAATGTGTTACCATTAATAGAGGGACTTCAGATAGAATGAAAACGGTTGTTGGCAATAACTGTTTAATTATGGCCTATTGCCATATCGCTCATGATTGTATAGTAGGTAACAATTGTATTTTTTCGAATAATAGCACTTTAGCGGGCCATATTACTATTGGAGATTATGTTGTTTTAGCCGGTATGACAGCGGTGCATCAATTTGTTTCTATTGGAAACCATGCCTTTGTTACCGGAGGATCCTTGGTAAGAAAAGATGTGCCTCCGTTTGTCAAAGCAGCAAGAGAACCCTTATCCTACGTTGGAATTAATTCTGTAGGTCTAAGAAGAAGAGGGTATTCTTCTGATAAAATCAGAGAAATACAGAATATTTATAGAATACTATATCAAAAGAATTATAATAATACTCAGGCTGTAGAAATAATTGAAGCAGAAATGGAAGCAACGCCTGAACGTGATGAAATTCTTCAATTTATAAAAAATTCACATCGCGGAATCATGAAGGGTTATTTCAAATCCAATTAAAAATTTAAAAATAATAAAGGAAGACAATTTATATGGCAAGTACATCAGATATTAGAAACGGATTATGTATAAGATACAACAATGATATTTATAAAATAATAGAGTTTTTACATGTGAAACCTGGGAAAGGTCCGGCTTTTGTAAGAACCAAAATGAAAAGTGTTACTTCTGGAAAAGTACTTGATAATACGTTTTCATCTGGCCATAAAATAGAAGATGTTAGAGTGGAAACTCATAAGTTTCAATTTTTATATAGCGATGGTGAGTATTATCATTTCATGAATACGGAAGATTACACCCAAATTCAGTTAAGGGAAAGTGCCTTAGATAGCCCGCAATTAATGAAAGAAGGAGAAGTTGTTACGGTTATTATTAATACAGAAGACAATTTGCCTCTTTCTGTGGAAATGCCTGCTAGTGTCACATTAATGGTTACAGCAACAGAACCAGGTGTTAAAGGTAATACAGCAACGAATGCCACCAAACCTGCAACCGTCGAAACGGGTGCCAGTGTTAATGTGCCTCTATTTATCAATGAAGGCGATCTTATAAAAATTGAAACTGAGAAAGGAACTTATAAAGAACGCGTTAAAGAATAGATTTTTTTTAATACGTTTTGATTGTTTTTTGATAAGTTAATTTGCAAACTATTAGATGAAATTCCCTAGAACCTATCCCTTAATTGAAATCTCAAGATTAATTGATTGTCACTTTATTGGTGACGCCAATTTCCCTGTTTTAGGCATGAATGAAATTCATGTAGTTACTTCAGGTGATATTGTTTTTGTGGATCATCCGAAATATTATGATAAAGCATTAAACTCTAATGCAAGCATCATTTTAATTAATAAAGAAGTTGATTGTCCGAACGGTAAAGCATTATTAATTAGTGAGGATCCTTTTAGAGATTTCAATAAACTCACTGATTACTTTAAGCCTTTTATAGCTTCAACTAATTCAATAGCTGATTCTGCAATAATTGGAAAAAACACCATCATTCAGCCAAATTGTTTTATTGGTCATAATGTCGTTATTGGTGATCATTGCATTATTCATTCAAATGTAAGTATTTATGATGATACTGTCATTGGTAATCATGTCACTATCCACGCGGGAACCGTATTAGGAGCTAATGCTTTTTATTATAAGAAAAGACCGGAAGGTTATGATCGATTAAAATCATGTGGTCGTGTTGTAATTCATGACCATGTTGATATTGGGGCTAATTGCTCTATAGATAGAGGTGTTACAGGAGATACTACCATAAAAGAAGGTGCCAAATTAGATAATCAAATACAAATAGGACATGATACAGTTGTGGGTAAAAAATGTTTAATCGCTTCTCAGGTTGGGATTGCAGGCTGTGTTGTAATTGAAGATGAAGTCACTATCTGGGGACAAGTAGGTTGTACCAGTGGTGTCACCCTTGGAACAAAAGCAGTTTTTCATGCGCAATCTGGTATTAGTAAATCTTTAGAAGGCAATAAAACCTATTGGGGTACACCTGCACAAGATGCGAGATCTGAAATGAAAGAAATGGCTAACATCAAGCGAATTCCTGAAATTTTAGAATATATAAAATCAAAAAAATAAAAATACAATAGGTGTAAAAAGTATTTTGAAAAAAAGTACTTTTGCAATGCTTTATCTAAATAAAAAATATAAAAATGAGTGTTTTAGTAAACAAAAATTCAAAAATAATAGTTCAAGGATTTACCGGTAGTGAAGGCACTTTTCACGCAAGTCAAATGATTGAATATGGAACGAATGTTGTTGGTGGTGTAACACCAGGTAAAGGTGGTCAAATACATTTAGATAAACCGGTTTTCAATACTGTGGCTGATGCGGTAAAAACGGCTGGAGCGGATACCACTATTATTTTTGTTCCACCGGCCTTTGCTGCAGACGCTATTATGGAAGCTGCAGACGCTGGAATTAAAGTTATTATTACGATTACTGAAGGAATTCCTGTGGCCGACATGATAAAGGCTGCTGATTATATAAAAGATAAAGAGTGCCGATTGATTGGTCCTAACTGTCCCGGAGTTATTACTCCAGGCGAAGCTAAAGTTGGTATTATGCCAGGATTTGTATTTAAAAAAGGAACGGTTGGTATTGTTTCAAAATCTGGAACATTGACTTATGAGGCTGCTGATCAGGTGGTAAAACAAGGACTAGGTATTACTACTGCTATTGGAATTGGAGGCGATCCTATCATTGGAACCACAACCAAAGATGCTGTAGAATTACTTATCAATGATCCTGAAACAGAAGCAGTCGTTATGATTGGTGAAATTGGAGGTCAATTAGAGGCTGATGCGGCTAATTGGTATAAAGCCAGTGGAAGTAAAAAACCCATTATTGGTTTTATTGCTGGTGAAACGGCTCCTGCAGGGCGTACTATGGGACATGCAGGTGCCATAGTAGGTGGAAGTGATGATACCGCGCAAGCGAAAAAGAAAATTATGAGAGCTTGTGGTATTCATGTGGTTGATTCTCCAGCTGAAATTGGAAAAAAAGTAAAAGAAGTTTTAGGATAATTTTCTAAAAAGAATATATACTAAGCCCTGCTATTATTAGCAGGGCTTTTTTATTTAAAGGAATTTTTTTTAGAATTTAAAATTGGTTTAAATTGTTATGAGAACATTTTTTAACACACTGTAATTATTCCTATATTTGAAGTATTAATCGAGTATAAAATAATATAATTGATAATCATGAAATTATTAGAAGGAAAAACAGCTATTATCACAGGTGCAAGTAGAGGCATAGGAAAAGGAATTGCTTACGTTTTTGCGCAACAAGGTGCGAATGTCGCCTTTACTTATAGTTCATCTGTTGAAGCAGCCAATGTACTGGAAAATGAATTAAATGCTTTGGGAATAAAGGCTAAAGGCTATAAAAGCAATGCAGCCGATTT
The DNA here is from genome assembly GCA_036525815.1 of Yeosuana sp. Taxonomy (GTDB): domain Bacteria; phylum Bacteroidota; class Bacteroidia; order Flavobacteriales; family Flavobacteriaceae; genus Yeosuana. The sequence goes on from DATCZQ010000026.1 coordinate 9,670, forward strand.
TAATGAAGCGCAACAATTAGCTGATGAGGTAGTTAATGAATTTGGAAGTATTGATATCCTGGTAAATAATGCGGGAATTACCAAAGATAATTTATTAATGCGGATTTCTGAAGAAGATTTTGATACGGTGATAGAAGTGAATTTAAAATCTGTTTTTAATATGACAAAAGCAGTTCAAAAAACTATGCTTAAACAAAGAAAAGGCTCCATTATTAATATGAGTTCTGTTGTTGGCGTTAAAGGAAATGCCGGTCAAACCAATTATGCAGCGTCAAAAGCAGGTATTATAGGATTTTCAAAATCTGTTGCTTTAGAATTGGGATCAAGAAATATAAGAAGTAACGTCATTGCTCCAGGTTTTATAGAAACCGAAATGACTGCAAAACTAGATGAAGAAGTTGTAAAAGGCTGGCGTGCAGGTATTCCATTAAAACGAGGTGGAACGCCTGAAGATGTTGCCAATGTATGCGTGTTTTTAGCGAGTGATCTAAGTGCTTATGTAACAGGACAAACTATCAATGTAGATGGTGGCATGTTAACTTAAGCTTTTATTTGAGACCATTTTTTTTGTTCGACAAAATGATGATCTCAAAAATTCAAATCGTAAATTGAATATGTCTACATTAACCATTCTATATATTATTATTGCAGGAATTATAGCGCTTTTATTAGCGCTATTTCTGTATAATTATAGGCCTGGATCTAGACAGAAGCTCAATATTTTATTTATTTTTTTAAGATTTATCACCATTTTTTCTGTTTTATTACTAATTATAAATCCAAAGTTTGAACATATAAATTTTTATTCTGAAAAGCCTAAACTTATTGTTGCTGTTGATAATTCTGCCTCAATTAAAAACCTAAATCAAGATGAAAATGCCTTAAATTTTGTTTCAACAATTTCTAATAATGCCGAAATCAATAAAAAATTTGATATTGATCATTACACCTTCGGTAAGGTATTAAAAGTTTCTGATTCTATTAATTTTTCTGAAACCGAAACTAATTTTGATGATTTATTCAATCAGCTTTCGCAAGTATATAAAAATGCCATAGCGCCTATGCTATTGGTTACGGATGGCAATCAAACCATTGGCAATGATTATGAGTACACTGCTACCAAATATGGGCAACCTATTTACCCAGTTATTTTAGGAGATACCACAATTTATACAGATTTAAGTATCCAACAACTTAATGTCAATAAATATGCATTTTTAAAGAATGAATTTCCAGTGGAATGTATGGTCGCATATAACGGTGATGATAATATCAGTACTAATTTTCAGGTACACTCAGGGAAATCTTTACTGTATTCAGAAACTATCAACTTTACAAAGAGCCAAACTTCTAAAATTATAAATTTCACTTTGCCAGCAAATAAGGTGGGTGTTTTTAGTTATAAAGCAACTATAACGCCTCAGCAAAATGAAAAAAATAAAGTGAATAACACGAAGTCTTTTGCTATCGAAGTTATTGACCAAAAGACCAACATTGCAATAGTCAGTGATTTTTTACACCCGGATTTGGGTGTTTTTAAAAAGAGCATAGAAAGTAACGAGCAGCATACAGCCTCCATTTTAAAGCCAGCACAAGCTTTAAATCAAATTAATGATTTTCAATTATTTATATTGTATCAACCAAATAATACATTTAAAAAATTAATAGAAATTTTAGATATTGAAGAGAAGAACCGATGTATAGTTGTTGGACCTAAAACGAATTTGAATTTTTTAAATTCACTGAGTCAAAATTATAAGCATGAAATCACCAATCAAAGTGAAGATTACTTAGCTTCTTTAAATTCAAATTATGCATCATTTTTAGTGGATGATATCAGCTTTGAATCTTTTCCACCCTTACAGTCTAATTTTGGTTCTATGTCATTTAGCATTCCTTATGAAACTATTATTTTTAAAAGACTTAGGAATCTTGTAACAGACCAGCCATTATTGGCCACTTTTGAATTTAATGGTAGAAGAGAAGCTCTTTTATTAGGTGAAAATATTTGGCAGTGGAGAGCCCAAAGTTTTTTAAATTCGAAATCATTTGAAGCATTTGATGATTTTTTTAATAAAATCATTCAATATTTATCTTCTAATGATAAAAAAAGCAGATTAAACTTAGAATATGAATCCTTTTATAATGGCGCGAATGGTGTTAATTTTAAGGCTGAATATTTTGATAAAAATTATGAATTTGATGCAAGAGCAAGCTTAGTGATTAAAGTGAAAGATTCTATTTTAAAGGTAGAAAAGATCTTCCCTTTCATTCTTAAAAACAATATATATCAAGTAGATTTGAGTAGTTTAACACCTTCAGAGTATTATTTTACGGTCAGTAATACCAATGAAAATATTTCAAAATCTGGCAATTTTAAAATATTGGAGTATAATGTGGAACAACAATTTTTAAATGCCCATGTAACAAAACTTGAGCAAATAGCTACTAATAGTTTAGGACGTCCTTATTTTGTAGCAAATACTAGCTCAGTCATAAATGACCTTTTAAATGATAATAGATATCAATCCATCCAAAAAGAAAATAAAAATATCATACCTTTGATAGATTGGAAATATTTACTTTTTCTAATAGCAATAAGCCTAACCATCGAATGGTTTTTAAGAAAATATAACGGATTAATTTAATATATATAAAATGGAAAGATTACCCAAAATTGGCATACCAATTATTATAGTAGCAATTATTTTAATAATTGTATTAGCGAAATCTGCAATAACAATAGATTCTGGAGAAGCCGGGGTTCTATTTAAAACCTTTGGTGAAGGTGTAGTTACAGATCAACCACCTTTAAGTGAAGGATTTCATGTGATTGCTCCTTGGAATAAGGTGTACGTTTACGAAGTGCGTCAACAAGAACTGTTTGAAAAGATGAAAGTGTTGTCTTCAAATGGATTAGAGATACAAATTGATGCTTCGGCATGGTATGAGCCAGTTTATAATGATTTAGGAAATTTACACCAGTCGCTTGGTCAAAATTATTTACAACGGGTTATTCAACCTGCTATTAGAAGTGCTGCCAGAAGTGTTGTAGGTCGATATACGCCAGAGCAATTATATTCCAGTAAACGTGATGCTATACAAGATGAGATTTTTTTAGAAACAAAAATAATACTAGAAAAACAGTACGTGCAATTAAACGAAGTATTGGTTCGTGATGTCACATTACCAAACACCATTAAAGATGCTATTGAGCGTAAACTAAAACAAGAACAAGAATCATTAGAATATGAGTTTAGATTGGTTACGGCTGCTAAAGAAGCTGAAAAGGTAATTATTGAAGCACAAGGTAAAGCCGAATCTAACAGAATTTTAAGTGCGTCTTTAACTGATAAAATATTACAAGATAAGGGTATTGATGCTACAATGAAATTAGCGGAATCACCAAATAGCAAAGTAATTGTAATTGGTTCAGGAGATTCTGGATTACCAATTATTTTAGGAAATCAATAGCTTTAAAGAATAAATTAATTATAGAATGTTTATTCTGAAAGGTATATTATTGTTAATAAACCTGTTTTTTGGCAAAAACATATATAATGTTTAATTCTGAAAAATTTAAATTCAAATATTTGGAATACTAAGATTTATTTTTAGATATTTGTCATCATTATTAATTATAACATGAACTTTATTCAATCACATCATCATCATTTTCAAATTTGCACTCAGGCGAAATGAAAATGTATTGAATAAATTCAACATATATTTTAAACCCGTTTGAGACAATCAAGCGGGTTTTTTAATTCCAAACAGATTGTTTCAAACTCATAAAAACAAAACAATGAGTAAATTAAAAATTGCAGTACAAAAAGCAGGGAGATTACATGATGAATCCATGGAAATATTGAAAGATATTGGTATTTCTATTGACAATGGTAAAGATCAATTAAAGGCTTCTGCCAGAAATTTTCCGCTGGAGGTATTTTATTTAAGAAATGGTGATATTCCACAATACTTGAAAGATGGGGTGGTGGATGCCGCTATTATTGGAGAAAATATTTTGATTGAAAAAGGTAATGGTATTACTATTGCAGAAAAATTAGGGTTTTCAACTTGTAAAGTGTCCATTGCTATTCCCAAGTCCATAAAATATAATGGCATTCAAGATTTAGAGGGTAAGCGTATTGCTACTTCCTATCCAAACACTATTCAGAATTATTTGGATAAAAATGGTATAAAAGCGCATCTTCATATCATTAATGGTTCTGTAGAAATTGCTCCAAATATTGGTTTAGCTGATGCTATTTGTGATATTGTTTCTAGTGGGAGTACCTTATTTAAAAACAATTTAAAAGAAGTTGAAGTCATTATGAAATCTGAAGCAGTTTTAGCGGTTTCACCAATTCTAAGTGCAGAGAAACAAGAGATTTTAGATAAAATACAGTTTAGACTTCAGTCTGTTCTAAAAGGACGTGATTCAAAATACATATTGCTTAATGCACCAAATGATAAATTACAAGATATAATTAATGTATTGCCAGGAATGAAAAGCCCCACCGTATTGCCTTTGGCAGAAGCTGGTTGGAGTTCAGTACACTCTGTAATTAGTAAAAATCAATTTTGGGATATTATTGATGAATTAAAAAAGAAAGGGGCACAAGGGATTTTAGTTTGTCCAATAGAAAAAATGGTTCTTTAGATTAAAAGCTATGGAGATAATAAATAATCCGAAAAAAAGTGAATGGTCTGAAATTTTAAAAAGACCCACGCAAACTGTTGATGATATTGAAGAAACGGTCAATCAGATATTTAATGAAGTCAATCAGAAAGGGGATGAGGCCATTAAAAAATACACCTCCTATTTTGACGGCATAAGTCTTGTTGAAATGGAAGTCAGTCAATTAGAAATAAATAATGCTGTGTCGTTCGTTTCCATTGAATTGCAAAAGGCTATCAAATTAGCTAAACAAAATATTGAAGCCTTTCATAAGGCTCAAAAATCTTCTAAAATTGAAATAGAAACGACCTCAGGTGTGCTTTGTTGGCAAGAAAAGAGACCTATTGAAAAGGTGGGATTGTACATTCCAGGAGGGACAGCACCTCTATTCTCAACGGTTTTAATGTTAGCGGTTCCTGCACAAATTGCAGGATGCAAAGAGATCGTGCTATGTTCACCACCAAATAAAGAAGGAAACATAGCTCCAGAGATTTTGTATGCCGCTCAACTTTGTGGTGTTACAAAAATTATCAAAGTTGGAGGTATTCAAGCCATTGCTGGATTAACTTTTGGTACAGAGACAATTCCTAAAGTTTATAAAATTTTTGGACCAGGCAATCAATTTGTCACCGTAGCCAAACAACTGGCCACAAAACATGGTATAGCCATTGATATGCCGGCAGGACCCAGTGAATTACTGGTGGTTGCTGATGATTCGGCTAATGCTGCTTATATAGCGTCTGATCTATTAAGTCAGGCAGAACATGGAACGGATAGTCAGGTCATATTAGTATCGACCTCTAAAAAAATCATTGAAGCGGTTTCTAAAGAAATACAGGTTCAAATTAAAAAGTTACCAAGACAAGCTATCGCAGAAAAAGCGATTGCTCACTCAAAACTTATTTATATTGAAAAGGACGAATTCGCCCTTCAATTAATTAATGAATATGGTCCGGAACATTTTATAATTTGTACTAAAAATGAAAGTTTTTATATGAATGGCATCTCCAATGCCGGCTCTGTTTTTATTGGGGACTATACCCCGGAAAGTGCGGGTGATTATGCTTCCGGAACCAATCATACCTTACCAACCAATGGATTTTCAAAAGCCTATTCTGGAGTCAATTTAGATAGTTTTTTGAAAAGCATGACCTTTCAAAAGATCTCTAAAGTAGGCTTATTAAATATTGGTGAAACCATAGAATTAATGGCTGAAGCTGAAGGCTTGCAAGCTCATAAAAATGCCGTGTCAATAAGATTAAAAGATTTGAAATAATGACTATTCAAAATTTAATAAGACCAACAATAAAAGCGTTGAAGCCATATTCATCTGCCAGAGATGAGTTTCAAGGAGTTCCTGCTGATATGGTGTTTCTTGATGCCAATGAAAATCCTTTTGAAAATGGGGTTAATAGATATCCGGATCCGCATCAGAATAATTTAAAAAGGCTGTTATCCGAAATAAAAAAAGTTCCAACTAAAAACATGCTCTTAGGCAATGGAAGTGATGAAGTTTTAGATCTTATATTTAGAATGTTTTGTGAACCTTATGTAGATAACGTTATTATTTTACCACCCACCTATGGTATGTATGAAGTACTGGCTAATCTCAATGCTATTGAAACTATAAAAGTTCCGTTGTCAGATAATTTTCAACCGGAAATTGATTCTATTTTAAATGTTTCTAATTCTAAAAGCAAAATTTTATTTTTATGCTCACCAAATAATCCGACAGGGAATAGTTTTTCGAATGCACAGGTTGAAAACCTACTGAATACATTTGCTGGTATTGTGGTAATTGATGAAGCATACATTGATTTTTCTAGTAATACTAGTTGGTTGGACAGATTAAATGAGTTCCCCAATTTAATTATTACTCAAACTTTGTCTAAAGCTTATGGTATGGCGGGTATTCGCTTGGGAATTTGTTATGCTTCTGAAGAAATTATTGATACATTAAATACCATTAAACCGCCCTATAATGTTAATGAATTAACTCAGAATAAAGCTATTGAAAATTTAAAAATAGTGGGGTTAGTAAGAAATCAAATTGATGAAATTTTACAAGAGCGAGAAAATCTAATTGAAGAATTAAATAAGATCAATTTTATTTCAAAGATTTATCCTTCTGATGCTAATTTTTTATTAATAAAAGTAGATGATGCCAATAAACGCTACAATCAGCTCATATCAAAGGGCATCGTAATTAGAAACAGGACAAATCAACATGGTTGTGAAAACTGCTTAAGAATCACTGTGGGAACTAGTTTAGAAAACAAGCGATTATTAAAAGTATTAAAGGAATTCTAAAGCATAAAAAAATATGAAAAAAGTATTGTTTATTGATCGTGATGGCACGATTATAAAGGAACCAGCTGATGAGCAAATCGATTCTTTTGATAAGCTTCAATTTTTTCCAAAAGTATTTCAATATCTGAGTAAAATTGCCAAGGAGCTGGATTATGAATTAGTCATGATTACTAATCAGGATGGTTTAGGCACAGAAATGTATCCTGAACACACCTTTTGGCCCGTTCATAATTTTATTATTAAATGTTTTGAAGATGAAGGGATCGTTTTTTCTGAACAATTAATAGACAGAACATTTGCAAAAGATAATGCGCCTACAAGAAAACCTAATATTGGATTGTTGACCAAGTACTTTTCTGAAGATTATGATCTTGAAAATTCGTTTGTAATTGGGGATAGGTTAACAGATATGGAATTAGCTAAAAATTTAGGAGCAAAAGGCATTTTTATCAATGAAGAAACGCATTTGGGGGTAAATGAAATCACTGTAAAAAGAGAGGAGTTAAATACCTACATCGCTTTAGAAACAAATAATTGGCAAAAAATCTATTCCTTTTTAAAAGCAGATGACAGAAGTGGTGGCCTAATTAGAAATACTAATGAAACCAAAATCGCCGTTCAATTAAATCTTGATGGTACAGGTAAAAGCAAGATTAATACGGGTATTGCCTTTTTTGACCATATGTTAGATCAAATTGCTCGCCACGGACAATTAGATTTAAAGATACAAGTAGAAGGGGATTTAGAAGTAGATGAGCACCACACTATTGAAGACACAGCTATTGCTTTAGGGGAATTGTTTCATACCGTTTTAGGAAAGAAACTAGGCATTGAGCGCTATGGGTTTAGTTTACCAATGGATGATTGTTTTGCCCAAGCCGCTATAGATTTTGGTGGTAGAAATTGGTTAGTCTGGGAAGCCGATTTTAAACGTGAGATGGTGGGAAAAATGCCAACCGAAATGTTTTATCATTTCTTTAAATCATTTACTGATGGGGCCAAATGTAACTTAAATATAAAAGCCGAAGGCACCAATGAACACCACAAAATAGAGGCTATTTTTAAGGCCTTTGCAAAAGCGATTAAAATGGCTGTAAAACGTGATATTGAAAAAATGATTTTACCGTCAACTAAAGGAATGTTATAAATGAATTTAGTAATAATTAATTATGGAGCTGGTAATATAAAAAGCATTCAGTTTGCTTTCAACAGACTGGGAATAAATGCTATTTTATCAAACAATCCAGATGAAATCTTAGAAGCAGATAAAATTATTTTTCCGGGTGTTGGTGAAGCCAGCACGGCCATGCATAAGTTAAAAGAAAGTGGCTTGATTACCTTAATACCAAATTTAAAACAACCTGTTTTAGGTATTTGTTTAGGGATGCAATTATTATGCGATTTCACGGAAGAAGGAAATACAAAAGGACTTGGTATTTTTAACACACAAGTTAAACGATTTTCAAATAAAGTAAAAGTGCCTCAAATGGGTTGGAATATTATCAAAGATTTAAAGTCTGATTTATTTACAGGTGTTAAAGAAAATGAATATATGTATTTAGTGCATAGTTATTATGCCGAACAATGTGAACAAGCCATTGCTACAACGGATTATGATATAAATTATGCGTCAGCCTTACAACATAATAATTTTTTTGGAGTACAGTTTCATCCGGAAAAGAGTAGCTTCGCAGGAGAAAGAATTTTAGAAAACTTTTTAAAGTTAGATATTAAATAGACATGAGAATAATACCTGCCATAGATATTATAGACGGAAAATGCGTTCGCCTAACAAGAGGGGATTACGAAACAAAAAAGGTGTATAATGAAAACCCTCTGGAAGTTGCAAAAGCTTTTGAAGCTTCAGGTATAGAATATTTGCATTTAGTGGATTTAGATGGCGCCAAGGCTCATCATATTGTCAATTATAAGGTTTTAGAACAAATTGCATCAAAAACAAGTTTAAAAATAGATTTTGGTGGTGGTCTTAAGGCTGATGAAGATATACTTATTGCCTTTAATTCTGGAGCTAAACAAATAACGGGAGGTAGTATTGCGGTCAAAGACCCAAAAACCTTTGAATCATGGATTTCAAAATATGGAGCTACTAAAATTATTTTAGGCGCTGATAGCGATCATGGTAAGGTTTCAATAAGTGGGTGGATGGAAAAAAGCAAAGAAGATTTAATACCATTTATTAAAGAGTATCAAAAAAAGCGTATTCAATATGTGATTTGTACTGATATTTCCAAAGATGGCATGTTAGAGGGTCCATCAGTAGAATTATACAAACAAATTATTTCAGAATGCAGTAACAGTAGCTTTGGTCAATCCATAAAACTAATTGCCTCTGGAGGTATTTCTTCGATTGATGAAATCCCTGTTTTAAAAGAAATAGGTTGTGAAGGCGTAATTATAGGTAAAGCTATTTATGAGAATAGAATTAGTTTAAAACAACTTGAAAAATACGTATAATTCTAAGTTTAAAGTATGCTTACAAAAAGAATAATTCCCTGTTTAGATATAAAAAATGGTAGAACTGTAAAAGGGGTTAATTTTATAGATTTAAGAGATGCTGGTAATCCTGTGGAATTGGCTAAACAGTATGCCGATTTGGGTGCCGATGAATTAGTTTTTTTAGATATTTCAGCTACTCTAGAAGGTAGAGCAACGACTTTAGATATGGTACTTCATGTGGCAGAGCAGGTTAATATTCCTTTTACAGTAGGTGGTGGTATTTCGTCAATAGAAGATGTAGACGCCTTATTACAATGTGGTGCTGATAAAGTATCTATCAATTCTTCAGCTGTAAAAAGGCCTGAATTGATTAATGAGTTGTCAAACAAATTTGGAAGTCAATGTGTTGTAGTGGCCATTGATGCCAAAAAAATAGGTGATCAATGGAAAGTGCATTTAGCGGGTGGAAGTATTCCAACAGAACTTGACTTATTTGAATGGGCTAAGGAAGTTGAGCAACGTGGTGCAGGAGAAATTTTATTTACTTCAATGAATCATGACGGAACGAAAAATGGTTTCGCCAATGAGGCTTTGGCAAAATTATCTAAAGAGTTGAACATTCCCATTATAGCTTCGGGAGGGGCAGGTAATGTGCAACATTTTATTGACACTTTTAAGATAGGGAAAGCGGATGCAGCTTTGGCGGCAAGTGTGTTTCATTTTGGAGAAATACTGATTCCGGAATTAAAAAAACAATTAAAAAATAATAACATAGAAGTACGATTATAATTTAAATCATGAAAATAAAATATAATAACGAAGGATTAGTGCCAGCTATCATACAAGACGCCAAAACAAAGCATGTTTTAATGCTGGGATATATGAATGAGGAAGCCTTCCAAAAAACGGTATCTACAAAACAGGTGACCTTTTTTAGTAGGAGCAAACAGCGCTTATGGACAAAAGGAGAAGAAAGTGGTAATTTTTTACAACTTATAGCTATTAAAAATGACTGTGATAATGATACCTTGTTAGTTCAGGCAAATCCTGTCGGACCTACGTGTCATAAAGGAAGTGATACTTGTTGGAATGAATCAAATGGTCAAGATTTTGGCTTTTTAACACAACTTGAAAGTGTCATAAAAAACAGGAAGGAAAATGCCGAAGCCGAAAATTCATATGTCGCCTCGCTATTTAAAAAGGGAATCAATAAGATTGCTCAAAAAGTAGGAGAAGAAGCCGTTGAAGTTGTAATTGAAGCAAAGGATGCCAATGACCAATTATTTTTGGAGGAAAGTGCTGATTTATTATTTCATTATTTAATATTACTTCAGGCAAAAGGATTTAAGCTTGAAGATATTGTCCAGGTTCTTGAAAAACGGCATAAATAATTAAAATAAAAAAGACCTTAACTAATTAAGGTCTTTTTTATTTTAATACTATTTCTAGATCAATTCAACCAACCATTGGTGTCTACTTTTCTTGAATACCAAACTAAAAATGCTCCTATAAATATCACCAAAATGGGCATTATTAAGCCACCAGGGCCATATACTTCCAAGGATTTACTAAGGAATACATTATAGATCATCTGAACAAAAATACCTAATAAGGAAATTACTAAAACAATTTTTGCCCATCGTTTTCTGAGTAATAGCAATAAACAACCTAATGCCACTCCCCAAACTGCCAATGCGAAGGCAGCTGTAGCCCATGCGGGGACATTCTGGTAAATGGCTTGTTCAGCTTCAGGTAATGATTGTAAGGTCTCTTCTGACATAAATGCCTGAGCTAAATAGGCCAATACACCTAACACATTCCAAAAAAGGGCCATACCGCATATAATCCAAAAACCTGTTGTAGGAATTTTTGTGTTTTCATCCATATTAAATACTTTTAGTTCGTTATTTTGCAATACATTTTATAAAAATTTTGTCATAATTATTAAAATAACTTACATTCAATCCATTTAAATTCCCTTTCAAAGTTTTGAAAAAATACTACTATGTCATCACTGTTCAATTTTTAGGTTATCGTTTTCATGGTTGGCAAAAACAGCCCCATGTAAAAACAGTGCATTTAATGATTGATAAAACTTTAAAATTTATTTTAGATAAAAAACCATTTAAAACACTTGGATCAGGAAGAACCGATGCGATGGTCTCGGCTCAAGAAGCGGCTTTTGAGCTGTTTTTACAGGAACCCATTGTTGATTTTGACAATTTCATGGAAATCTTCAATCAAAACCTGCCGCAAGATATTAGAGCCCTCAAAATTAAAGAGGTAGACCATAAATTTAATATAATACAGAATTCTAAAATAAAAGAATACTTGTATTTGTTTTCTCAAGGAAGTAAAAACCACCCATTTTGCGCACCATTAATGACAACTATACTTGAACCTTTAGATATAGAATTGATGAAACAGGGAGCTAAATGTTTTGAAGGCTATCATAACTTTAAAACTTATGCTTTTAAAGCAACAAATGAGGGTATTTATTATAGAACCTTAGAAACCTGTGAGTTATTTGAAAATAATTTATTTAGTGCCAATTTTTTTCCTGAAAAAAGCTATATTTTAAAAGTAAAAGGCAAGGGTTTTATGAGAAATCAAATACGTTTAATGATGGGTGCCTTAATTAAATTAGGCAGAGGAGAAATTTCTTTGGAGTATATTAAAAACAGTTTAAAACCTGAAAGTAAAGAAGTCATGGATTATATCGCACCGGCTTCAGGGCTAATACTAAATAAAATAGAATTTATATAGTTTACTTTCTAAACTCTTACAGTTCTCGTATTAATACATTTATTATTTGTTATATGTGAATTTTGTAACTCTTAGCAAAAAACCTATAACAGATCAGATAGCTTATATAGTGATCTTTGTTATATGATATTTAGTTTAAGACTATTGCATCTAAATACTGTTATATTAATTTAACTTAAAAAACAAACAAATGAAAAATTTACTATTATTTCTAGCTTTAATACTTTCAGCAAATTTATTTGCACAAGAAAAACCAAAAGAAGTAAAACAAGAAACTGAAGTGAAAACGATTACAACAAAAGACGAAAATAAAACTACCGAAAAGAAGATAAAAGTAGTAACCCGTGAAACAAATTCGGTTGAATTAGATGTGAAAGATAAAAACAAAACTAACCAAGATCGCATTGAAGCAACCAAGAAAGTCAAAAAAACTGTCTTTGTTGATAACGATAGTGACGACAATTATGATTTTTTAACAGAAGAAACTTACTATGTTTTAGGTGAAGAAAAATATATGTTTACGCCAAATAAAAGAGGTTTTGATATTTCTTTTGATAAAAACAAAGAAAACAATAAATTTAATAAAGTTGGAAAAGTTTGGTCAACCAGTACCAATAACTATTATATTTTAAACGGAGACATGCACTCAGGGATTGGATATTTTGATGCAAAGGGAAATTTTGCTGTTGAATACTATAATAAAGATACAGATCGAGTTGAAGTTAAAACATATATGAAAAACTAAGCTTTCAAATAATGTTAACTAAATACAAAAAGTCCCGATTCATTCGGGACTTTTTGTATTTTAGAAAAAAAACCAGAATTACTAGACATGAATATGACTATTTCACCATCTGTATTTGAGTTCTTAAAAAAATTAGAGAAAAATAATAATCGCGAATGGTTTAATGAACATAAAAAAGAGTTCAAGTCTATTGAAACCGATATCAAAAAAGTTTACCATGTTGTTTTTGATAATTTAAAAACTCATGACGATGTTGATAAGCTTAAAATTTTTAGAATATATCGCGATGTTCGTTTCTCAAAGAACAAACAACCCTATAAAACCCATTTTGGAGGTTCTTTTAACAGAGTAAAACCCAGTTTAAGAGGAGGATATTATTTGCATATTGCTCCAAATAATGAATCATTTATTGCAACGGGTTTTTGGGAGCCAAACAAAGAAGATTTACTTAGAATGCGAAAGGAGTTTGAAATGGATGATGAAGAAATGAGAAGTATAATTAATGATAAATCATTTAAAAATATTTGGGGAGATCTGGTCGGAGATGAACTTATATCTGCCCCAAAAGGTTTTAATAAAGAGCACCAAGCCATTGATTTGATAAGGAAAAAGCAATATATATTCACAAAAAAATATACGGATGCAGAAGTACTGGATGCTGATTTTTTATCAGATATCGATTCGGCATTTAAAGCAATTCGCCCTTATTTTAATTATATGAGTGATGTCCTAACTACTGATTTGAATGGTGTTTCCTTAATATAAATCTAAACAGCATCTAAAAATTCTGATCTGATAATTAATTGGATATTGCTAATTAATCTGTCTTTTACAATACCCATCATTCGCTTGTTTAAAGCCGAGGAATTTTGAATATAAATTAGATATTCATCCACTGTAAAAAAGCCAATAATAATGCCTTTCAATGAGTTTCTGAATTTTATATCTCTTTGAATAGCGTTTTCAATATAGCTGATTTTCTTTTCAACCGATAAATCGTAAAATGAACATTTATATTTGTTCACATAGTTTTTAAAAACTTCAATAAGTAAATCATTTTGTAGTTTAATGATTGGTCTTAGTACTATGTTTTGAAATCGCTCATCATTACTCATATTATCATTTATCGTGGCCGTTAAAATCTCGGGTCGGATCGCTTTTAAATTGGTTTGTCTTGTTTTCATGGCCTTGGAATTTTTTTAAAATTATAAATTTATGAAGCAAAATGGATGGAATGTATTTATACTTTTTAACTAGTTTATTAACAAATAAAAAAAGTGTCTTTTAAATTTGTGAGCAAACAATCAATTCTGTTGAGATAAAATCGATTTTTTCTCATTCCATTAATAATACTATAAAAATGATTATATAAGTAGCGTAACTTTTGCTATTATGATGAAAAAAGGGTTCATTTTTATAAATTTGCCATCCTAATGCTTGATCTTTTATTAATATTAATGTAGGTTCAAGTTTCAATATTAAATTTTAGATATTTATGAGCAAAACATTGTTTGACAAAGTATGGGATTCACATGTAGTGAGAAAAATTGAAGGAGGACCCGATGTATTTTTTATTGATCGCCATTTTATTCATGAAGTAACAAGTCCTGTGGCTTTTCTTGGATTAAAAAGCAGAGGTTTAAAAGTCATGTACCCGGAAAGAACTTTTGCAACGGCCGATCACAATACACCAACAATTAATCAGCATTTACCAGTTGAAGATCCGTTGTCTGCTAATCAATTAAAAGCTTTAGAAGATAATTCAAACGAATATGGAATAAGTCATTGGGGATTAGGACATCAAAAAAATGGTATTGTACATGTTATTGGTCCTGAAAATGGCATTACCTTCCCAGGAGCTACGATTGTTTGTGGCGATTCTCACACTTCTACCCATGGTGCTTTTGGTGCCATTGCATTTGGAATTGGTACTTCAGAAGTTGAAATGGTACTTTCTACGCAATGTATTATGCAACCAAAGCCTAAAAAAATGCGCATTAACGTAAATGGGCAATTAGGAAAAGGCGTAACTCCTAAAGATGTGGCTTTATATATTATTGCAAAATTATCTACTTCTGGTGCCACAGGTTATTTTGTTGAATACGCCGGGGATGTATTTGAAAATATGTCCATGGAAGGCAGAATGACTGTTTGTAACTTATCTATCGAGATGGGTGCGCGTGGTGGTATGATTGCTCCAGACGAAACAACATTTGCTTACTTAAAAGGAAAACCACTTTCTCTGAAAGGTGAAGACTGGGATAAAGCCGTAGCGCATTGGAAAACATTAAAAACTGAAGAAGGCGCTACTTTTGATAAAGAAATAAATTTTAATGCGAGCGATATTGAACCTATGATTACCTATGGAACAAATCCTGGTATGGGTATGGGTATTTCAAAACATATTCCTAATGCTGATACCATTGAAGGTGGAGTTGCCACGTATAAAAAATCATTAGATTATATGGGTTACCATGAGAATGACTCAATGATTGGTAAAAAAATTGATTATGTCTTTTTAGGAAGTTGTACTAATGGCAGAATTGAAGATTTTAGAGCTTTTGCATCTATTGTTAAAGGAAAGAAAAAGGCAGATAATGTTACGGCCTGGTTAGTTCCTGGTTCTCATGAAGTAGAAGCTAAAATTAAAGAAGAAGGCCTTTTGGATATTCTTATGGCGGCAGGTTTCACTTTAAGACAACCTGGTTGTTCTGCTTGTTTAGCGATGAATGATGATAAAATTCCTGCTGGAAAATATGCAGTGAGTACTTCAAACAGAAACTTTGAAGGTCGTCAAGGTCCAGGATCCAGAACCTTATTGGCAAGCCCATTAGTAGCGGCGGCAGCAGCTGTAACAGGCGTAGTAACTGACCCAAGAAATTTAATTTAATATTAAAAATTTACAATTTAAATGGCATACGATAAATTTAAAGTACTAACAAGTAAGGCGGTTCCATTACCATTAGAGAATGTGGATACAGATCAAATTATTCCCGCTCGTTTTTTAAAAGCGACGGAGCGTAAGGGATTTGGTGACAATTTGTTTAGAGATTGGAGATATAATAACGATAATACCCCTAAAGAAAGTTTTGTATTAAATAATCCTATTTATAGTGGCAAAATATTAGTTGGAGGCAAGAATTTTGGTTCTGGATCTTCCAGAGAACATGCTGCTTGGGCTATTTATGATTATGGATTTCGTTGTGTAGTATCAAGCTTCTTTGCTGATATTTTTAGAAATAACTGTTTAAATATAGGCGTTTTACCGGTGCAGGTTTCTCCTGAGTTTTCAGAACAAGTATTTAACGCTATTTATGAGGATCCAAATACTGAAATAGAAATTAATCTTCCAAATCAAACAATAACTATTCTTTCAACAGGAGCACAAGAGTCTTTTGAAATTAATAGTTATAAGAAAGATAACATGCTTAATGGTTTTGATGATATTGATTATCTTCAAAATATAAAAGGTGAGATTGAATCGTTTGCAAATAAGCTTTTGTTATAATTAAATGGCCTATAGAAAAATTGAAATAATGGATACGACGTTACGCGATGGTGAGCAAACCTCGGGTGTGTCGTTTTCTGCATCAGAAAAATTAACCATTGCAAAACTTTTATTAGAAGAACTAAAAGTTGATCGTATTGAAATTGCCTCTGCCAGAGTTTCTGAAGGAGAATTTCAAGCGGTTAAAAGTATTACCAGCTGGGCGAGTAATAATGGTTACATTGATGCTGTTGAAGTATTAACTTTTGTTGATAATGGCGTTTCGATTAATTGGATGATAGAAGCAGGAGCCAAAGTTCAAAATTTGCTTACAAAAGGCTCATTAAATCATTTAACTCACCAACTAAAAAAAACTGCTAATCAGCACTTTAAAGAAATTTCAGAAACCATTTATCTAGCTGAAGAAAAGGGGATTGAAACCAATGTGTATTTAGAGGATTGGAGTAATGGCATGCGCAACTCCAAAGAGTATGTATATGAGTTTTTAGAGTTTTTAAAAACACAGCCCGTAAAACGAATCATGCTTCCTGATACTTTGGGAGTCATAACTCCTGAAGAGTCATTTACTTTTGTGTCAGAAATTAAATCAAAATACCCTAATATACATTTTGATTTTCATGCCCATAATGATTATGATCTAGGTGTGGCCAATGCCATGGAAGCTTTAAAAGCAGGAGCAGACGGATTACATCTAACTATAAACGGTATGGGGGAACGTGCTGGAAATGCCCCTATGGCAAGTACTGTAGCCGTTATCAATGATTTTATGCCTTTTATTGAAATTGGAGTCAATGAAAAAGTTTTATATACTGTAAGTAAATTAGTTGAAAATTTTTCTGGAGTTATGATTCCGGCGAATAAACCAGTAATAGGCGCCAATGTTTTTACGCAAACAGCTGGTATTCATGCCGATGGAGACAATAAAAAGAATTTATATTTCAGTGATCTATTACCAGAACGATTTGGAAGAACGCGTAAATATGCCTTAGGCAAATCATCTGGCAAAGCTAATATTCAAAAGAATCTTCAAGAACTTGGTTTACAATTAAATGATGACGATTTAAAGAAAGTCACGCAGCGTATCATAGAACTTGGTGATAAAAAGCAAGTAGTAACGAAGGAGGATTTACCTTATATCATCTCTGATGTGTTAGATTTCACCTATGAAGAAAAGGTAAAAGTGGAGTCTTATGTTTTAACCCATGCCAAAGGATTAAAACCTTCAACTACGGTATCTATTACTATAAATGGTAAAACATTCGAAGAAAACGCTTTAGGTGATGGACAGTTTGATGCTTTTATGAATGCCATTAGAATCATTTTTAGGAAAGTAGATACCATCTTGCCGGATTTAATTGATTATGCCGTTAGAATACCTCCTGGAAGCCATTCAGATGCCTTATGTGAAACCATTATCACTTGGAAAAGTGTGGATAAAGAATTTAAAACAAGAGGATTAGATTCTGATCAAACAGTGTCTGCTATTAAAGCCACTGAAAAAATGCTCAATATTATTATTAATTAAGATTATAACTATAAATACATGAAATTTAATATAGCGCTATTAGCAGGAGACGGTATTGGACCTGAAGTCATTGATCAGGCGGTAAAAGTAAGTAACGCGGTTGCTAAGAAATTCGGACATGAAATTACTTGGAAACCAGCATTAACTGGAGCTGCAGCTATCGATGCTTTTGGAGAGCCTTACCCAGATTCAACACACGAAGTATGCGTGAATGCAGATGCTGTTTTATTTGGTGCTATTGGACATCCAAAATACGATAACGATCCATCTGCACCTGTAAGACCAGAACAAGGCTTATTAAAAATGCGTAAAAAATTAGGGTTATTTGCTAATGTTAGGCCAACATTCACATTTCCATCCTTAATTGATAAATCACCATTAAAAAGAGAGCGTATTGAAGGTACCGATCTCGTGTTTTTAAGAGAATTAACAGGCGGTATTTACTTCGGCGAAAAGGGAAGAAGAGATGGTGGTGAAACGGCTTTTGATAATTGTGTTTATACAAGAGAAGAAGTTAAACGATTGGCTAAAAAAGGATTTGAATTAGCCATGACACGTTCCAAAAAATTATGTTGTGTGGATAAGGCGAACGTTTTAGAAACGTCACGCTTATGGAGAGAAACTGTTCAAGCAATGGAAAAAGACTATCCTGAAGTGAAAGTAAGTTATGAGTTTGTAGATGCTGTTGCCATGCGTTTAGTGCAATGGCCCAATAGTTATGACGTATTAATTACCGAAAATCTATTTGGAGATATTTTAACAGATGAAGCGTCGGTAATCTCAGGATCTATGGGCTTAATGCCATCGGCATCTGTTGGGACTGAAAACCAATTATTTGAACCAATTCACGGGTCGTATCCTCAAGCAACAGGATTAAATATTGCTAATCCTTTAGCAACTGTGTTATCGGCCGCTATGATGTTTGAAATGGCTCTTAATTTACCAGAAGAAGGTGCTGCCATTAGAGCAGTCGTTAATAAAGCTTTAGCTGAAGGTATGGTTACTGAAGATTTAGCCGATGGCGGTAAATCTTTTGGAACGAAAGAAGTAGGTGATTGGTTGGCGACCAACATATAAATAAAGAATATTTTATATTTTAAAAAGCGAGCCTCAAATGAAGCTCGCTTTTTTTTATGTACTAAGTCCTATCATTTTAAAAATATTTAATATTCAAAAATTTGTAATAAATTGCTATATGAAAAAGTTTTTAAGTATTGTAGTAATAGTATTAGGTATTCACTCAATATACGCGCAGAGCATTGCTAATTTTACTTCTGTTGAACCTTTAGCTCAATCTGATCAATTTGTATTACCACACACTCATACGTTCCAAAAAATAATTGAAGTTGGAGATGTTTTAAGCGAGGGCGGTACATTTCCAACGAGGCCAGATTTTACAGGTTTTGTTCCTATTGCTAATAGCAGTATTTCCGGATATTTAAGTATTAACTCTGAAGCTGGGCCAGGTGGCGTTACTGTTTTAGATATAAATTTTAATGCCTCTTCAAAATTATGGGAAACCAATACATCTCAAGCTATTGATTTTTCGTCTGTAGCAGGCACTTTTGCTAATTGTTCAGGAACTGTAACGCCATGGAATACTATCATTTCTTGTGAAGAATATTCAATACCTGTCGATACTAATACAGATGGATATTATGATACCGGTTGGAATGTTGAAATAAATCCTGCAACAAAAGCGGTCATTGGAAAACATTGGGCCATGGGTAATATGGCTCATGAAAATGTTACAATTCATTCAAATGAACGAACTGTTTATCAAGGATCAGATTCCAATCCCGGCTATTTGTACAAATTTGTTGCAGCAACGGCCCAAGATTTAAATGAAGGCTTACTTTATGTATACCAAGGATCTAAAAATGGTGGAGGGAATTGGATTCTTATAGATAATACCACTCCAGAAGACCGAAATAATACATTAACCTTAAGTGCGAACGCAGGCGGTACTGTATTTGCTGGTGTTGAAGATGTGGAAATTGGACCAGACGGAAAGGTTTATTTTGCTGTAAAAAGTGAAGATCAAGTATATCGCTTGCAAGATTCTGACCCTATAACAGGAACAACTGCATCTATGGAAACCTTTGTTGGGAATATGAATTACACTATTGATTTTGGCTCTGGTAATACTTCTGTACCTTGGAGTTATGGCAATGATAATCTGGCTTTTGACGGAGAAGGCAATTTATGGGTTTTTCAAGATGGAGATTTAAACAACGGGGACAACAACTACATTTGGCTTGTAAAAAACGGCCATACTCAAGCTAATCCTAAAGTAGAAATTTTTGCGATTACTCCAAAAGGTTCAGAGCCAACAGGTATCACATTTACACCTGATTACAAGTACCTATTTATGTCTGTTCAACATCCGGATTCAGGAAACTTAGCTAATCAAGTTGATGCCTCTGGAAGCAATATTTCTTTTTCAAAGGAAACAACCTTGGTCATTGCATTAAAAGAAAATCTTGGAACAGCACTTTTAAATTCAGATATAGTGAATAATTCAAGCCTTTATAAAATATTTCCAAATCCAATAGAAAAATTAAAAAAAGTAGTCATCAAAGGCCATTCAATAGAACATATTAAACTGTTCACTGTTACCGGCAAACTTTTATTGGATAAGACTTATGCCGGGAATTCAAATATTGAATTAGATTTAAAAAACCTAAAGTCAGGTTTTTATATTCTGAACATCAACGATAAAATAATTAAAAAGTTAATTATAAAATAATTTAATGCTTTAACTCTTTTGATGAGTTATAAAACTTGAACCTGTTGGAAGTTCATAAACCTCTAAATCAAAATAAGGAACTGCAGCGATCAAATGGTCAAATATATCTGACATGATATATTCATAATTTTCCCATCGCTTATCTGTACTAAAAGCATAAATTTCTAAAGGTATTCCTTGTGTTGTCGGTGCTAATTGCCTCACCATGATCATCATATCCTTATTGATAGCTGAATGTTGTTCAAGATAGGTTTGTGCATATTTTCTAAACACACCTAAATTGGTAAGGTTTCTTCCATTTAAAGGTAGTTCTTTGTCAATTTTATGACTTATATTAAAACCATTAATATCACTTTCACGCTTGTCTAAATAAGAAGTAATTAATTGAACTTTTTTTAGTCTATCTACTTCATCTTTAGCTAAATACTTTACACTATTTAACTTAATATTTAAAGCTCGTTTAATACGTCTGCCTTCAGAATTGACCATACCACGCCAATTCTTAAAGGAGTCTGAAATCAGGGCATAAGTTGGAATGGTCGTAATCGTTTTATCAAAGTTTTGAACCTTTACAGTTGCTAAATTTATTTCAATAACATCACCATCAGCACCATATTTTTCAAAGGTAATCCAGTCGCCAATATGCACCATATCATTAATTGAAACCTGTATACTGGCCACAAATCCCAAAATAGTATCTTTAAAAACTAATATAATAACCGCTGAAGCAGCACCAAGGCCGGTAATAAAATTTATAAATGCAATTCCTGTTAGAATGGCAATGGCCGAAAAAATACCAATTACCCATGCAAAGATCATAAACACCTGAATGTAACTATCTATAGGTTTATCTTTTAGTTTTGGCAATGTTTTAAAATAATCTTTTAATGCATTTAAAGTACTTCGTACAATCCAAAGCGTTAATAAAATGGAAAAAGTTTTTAATCCCTTTTCTGCTATATTCTCGTAATAATTAAAATCGGTAAGTACAATTGGCATTAATTCTATCAAAAATAACAAAGGAATTATATGTGCAATGTTTCTAGGTACTTTATTGGTAACTAATAAATCATCAAAATTTGTTTTTGATTTAGAAGCGAACTTTGTAAATATTTGAACTAATATTTTTCTTGTAATAAAATCAATAATCAATACAATAATAAATAAAGCAATTGCTAATGCCATCATATTAAGGTATTTAGCAGAAGTCTCTGAAAAATTAGCGGAAATCAAATAATCGTAAAGTAAATGCTTTAAAGTGTCCATATTATTTTATGATATTTAAATACTTTCTATCTACATAAAAAGTTCCAAAAGGAATAATTGATGCTAATAAAACCGAATAAAACTGTGGTTTTGTCCAGTTAGTCTCAGTTTTAAACATATAAGCAATAATTATATAGGTTATAAATAGTAAGCCGTGAGGCATTCCTAATAACTTCACATATTGAGGGTCACTTAAAAAATATTTTATTGGCGTCGCAATGAACAACAATAATATATATGACATACCTTCTAAAAAGGCCACTATTCTAAAGATATTTATAAATGATAACATCGGTTTATTTTTTTTGCAAAAATAGTATATAGATATTTAAAACACTGTATTCGAATTACAATTAAAACACATGAAATATAACTAATCCATAAATCAGGAATCTCACCAAACGTAAGGAGCCATAAAGAATAACACTTTTAAAAGGAAATTCAATAATACCTGCAGCCATGCAAGAAATAGAAAAGGGTAGTGGTAAGAGAGCGCCGACTACAATTAAAAATCCTCCCCATTTCCTGGAGTTTTTTAGCTGTTTTTCCATTTTTTGTTCTAAATAGTTATGCACGGATGGAATTTTGGTAATCCCAATACCAATCCAGTAAGAACAAAGTCCTCCAATATAGCTCAGAAAAGCCAAAATGCTTAGATAAAGCCATGGTTGGTTTAATTTACCAGACCATGCAATAAAAATTTCTGGTGGAACCAATCCTAAAAACGATTCTGAAGCATAGAAAAACATTAATACACCTGTTACCGGCAGCACTTCAGTAAGATGAACTAAACCTTTTTCAATATTAAAAAACTTGTTTAATACAAATATAATGGCGACGATAACTATAATATAAGGAAGTGTTTTTTTTATTGCCTGCCCTACAAATGCATAAAATCCAGTATAAGAGTAATACTGATGTAATAACTGTACACGCGATTTTTCGGATTTTAATTTGGTCTTATGTTTCATTAGCAAATTACATATAAAAGGTTGCAAATATAGCTTTATAAGATTATTAATAGAACCTTAACAGCACATTTATAAAAAGTTTAATATTGTTTTAACAAACATCAAAATTTGTCTTGCTTTATATAACTACATATTTTTTTAAAGATTTTAGATGATTTAAATCATTTTTTTATTACTTTAATGGAGTTAGTTTTATTTTCATAATAATTAATCCAGTAGCATGAAAATATTTGACGAAAAACACATAAAAAACATTGTTTTAGTTGGGGCTCATAACAGTGGAAAAACGACACTTTCTGAAACCATGTTATTTGAAGCAGGGCTATTAAACAGACGTGGCACTGTAGAGGATCGTAATACCGTTTCTGATTATCAAAGTATAGAACAGGAACGTGAAGCCTCTATATATGCAACGCCTATGCATACAGAATGGCGTAACTACAAAATAAATATTATTGATACTCCAGGTTTAGATGATTTTATTGGTGAAATTATTTCATCTATTAAAGTTGGAGACACGGTTGTCGCCGTTATTAACGGTAAACAAGGAGTAGAGGTTGGTACTGAAATTATCTGGAACTATATAGATAAATATAACAGACCAACCTTATTTGTTATAAATCAGATTGATCATCCAGACGTTAAATTTGATGAAAGTTTTAATAGCATTAAATCCTTAGTAGGGAATAATGCTGTTAAGATGCAGTATCCATTAATTGTTGATGGCGCACAGTGCATCATTGATGTATTAAAAATGAAGATGTACAAATTTGGTAAAGAAGGAGGAAAACCTGAAAAACTGGAAATTCCAAAAGATCAAAAGGCAATAGCAGATGAATTGCACAATGAATTAGTTGAGAAAGCAGCAGAAAATGACGAAGAGTTATTAGAGTTATTCTTTGATAAAGGGACTCTTAACGAAAATGAAATGCGTCGAGGTATTAAGGCAGGCATGTTAAATCATGAATTATTTCCTGTCTTTTGTGTATCCGCCTTAAGGGATATGGGAACCGGACGCTTAATGGGCTTTATAGATAATGTGGCACCAGCAGCATCAGAATTAAATGAGGAGCAAAGTGAAGAAGGAGAAACTATAAATCGTGAAGTAGGAGCGCCCACATCTTTATTTGTTTTTAAAACCATTCAACAGCCTAATTTAGGGCAGATTACTTTTTTTAAAGTAAAATCAGGGGAAGTGAATATTAATGATAAATTAATTAATTCAAGAAATGACGAAACCGAAATCATAAATCAGTTATTTATAATGGATGGTAAAGAAAGGCATCCCGTTACAAAATTAACCGTTGGTGATATTGGAGCCACTCTAAAATTAAAATATACAGATACAAACGATACGTTAAGAGCTGCAAAAAGTAAAATTACCATCAAGCCCATTAAATTTCCGGAACCTCGAATCAAAAAAAGTATAGGGGCTGTTGCAAAACAAGATGAAGAAAAATTGATTGACGCCATTAAAAAAATTCATAGTCAGGATCCGACAGTGATATTAGAATATTCACAAGAGTCTAAACAACAATTATTAGGTTGTCAAGGCGAATTACACTTAGCCACCATAGACTGGACATTAAAAAATGTTTATGGGATTAATGCGAAGTTTGAAAAACCAAAAATAACTTACAGAGAAACCATACAGCGTTCATCTACAGCAAGTTATAAACACAAAAAACAATCTGGAGGTTCTGGACAATTTGGAGAAGTCCATATGAAAATAGAGCCTTGGTATGAAGATATGCCTGAGCCAGAAGGATTTAGCTTAAGAGGTAAAGAAGAAGTAGAACTACCATGGGGAGGAAAATTGATTTTCTACAACTGCATTGTTGGTGGTGTTATAGATCAACGTTATTTACCATCTATAATGAAAGGTGTATTAGAGGTCATGGAAGACGGACCATTAACAGGTTCGTATATAAGAGATGTTCGAGTCATGGTTTATGACGGTAAAATGCATTCAGTAGATTCAAACGATATTTCCTTTAAAATAGCTGGAGCACATGCCTTTAAGGAAGCCTTTTTAAATGCCAATCCTAAATTGTTAGAACCAACTAATGAGCTTATGGTTAAAGTTCCCGAGGAAATGGTTGGTAATGTGATGACTGATTTGCAATCAAGACGTTCCATCATACAAGGTTTTGAAAGCAATGATAATTATCAAATATTAAAATCTATTACGCCAGCTGCTGAATTATATGGTTATTCAACAGATTTAAGATCATTAACGCAAGGCAGGGCTACTTTTAGCACTGCATTTTCATCATATCAGCCAGTGCCACCTAATGTCCAAAACGACCTGGTGAAACAGGTAGAACAAGAAAGAGTATAACATAAAAAACAAGACATATGCAAACTAAAGTGCTATATTTAAGTGATTTAAAGTTCAATTTAGAAACATGGAAACGTGAATTACGATTTCATTTTAATGAAATGGATACATTTCAGGAAAAACTAGAAGAAATTGCGGAAAGAGAGTTTAATCAAAAAGCTTTAAAGCCCTTAGAAGTTTATCAGAATAGAATAATGATTGAGAAGGATGCTATTTCAAAATTATTACATCGCATCAGAAATAAGATGATCAATATCAACCGGGTTAATTTTGAAGAATCTATTGATGGCAGATTGCATAATGAGCAACATACTTTACGCGAGGATATGAAGAACTATATAAAATTACATTACGAATTAAAAGAAGAAATGATGGACTATTTCCTTGAGTATCTATAGTGAATTAATTGTTTATATATATTATGAATAAAGACCATATACTTTTAGTGTATGGTCTTTATTATTTTTATAATGGAGGTAGGACAGGAATATCTTTAATTATTCTATTTTACATAATATAAATTATAGTACA
>DATCZQ010000027.1:0-16581 GCA_036525815.1 Yeosuana sp.
ATACAATTTGACTTAAAAGGCGCTGACTATAATGAAAATCTTATATGGAAAACCAATGAGGATATTGTTGTAAAACCGTTTTATCATTCAGATGAGTTTAAAGAGCTGCCTCCCATTTCAAATACCAAAGCTGCTCAATGGCGCATTTGTCAATCTATTTTTGTTGCCGATATCATTAAATCAAATAAAAAGGCCATCAATGCTATTGAACGAGGCGCTGAAAGCATCATATTTATCATCCCTAATGAGACCATTTCCATTTCACAACTCCTTGAAAATATTGATACTACATCAATCTCTCTTTATTTTGAATTGCAATTCCTTTCAGATAAATACCTCCTGCAGTTTTCAAACCTTATAAAAAAGGAAAACATATTTTTCCATATGGATATTATTGGAAATTTAGCAAAAAACGGAAATTGGTTTAGTTCCCTGCAAGAAGATCATCACACATTTGAAACAATAGTCAATCAAACTAACACCATAAGTGTTGATATGTCTCTATATCAAAATGCAGGAGCAAATATGGTCCAACAACTGGCTTATGGATTGTCACAAGCCAATGAATACTTAAATCACTTTGATTCTACGCTTGAGAAAGACAAGAAACAATCCTTAAAAACACTTTTCAAAGTGTCTGTGGGTACCAATTATTTTTTTGAGATTGCAAAACTAAAAGTTTTAAGAATTTTGTGGAACACTTTAGCCTTGGAATATGGGTTTAACACACAATGCCATATTGTAGTTACGCCAACTAAACGCAATAAAACGCTCTATGATTACAACACAAATATGTTGCGAACTACCACAGAATGTATGAGCGCCATATTAGGTGGCGCTAATACTGTTTGTAATTTAGCTTATGATGCCATTTATCATAAAGACAATGAATTTGGAGAGCGAATAGCGCGTAATCAGTTACTAATTTTAAAACACGAAAGTTATTTTGATAAAGTAAATAACCCGTCCGATGGAGCTTATTATATTGAAAGTTTAACAAATCAATTAGCAGAAAAATCTTTAGAACTTTTTAAAAATATTGAAGCAAATGGTGGCTTTCTTAACCAGCTTAAAGAAGGCACCATACAACGAAAAATAAAAGAGTGTGCCGCTAAAGAACAACAACAATTTGATGAAGGGAAAGAAATATTGTTAGGAAGTAATAAACACCCAAATCCTAAGGATATAATGAAGCAGGAACTCGAACTTTATCCTTTTGTAAAAATAAATCAAAGAAAAACCTTAATTGAGCCAATAATTGAAAAAAGATTAGCTGAAAAACTAGAACAAGAACGATTAAAAAAAGAAGATTAAAATGAGAACAAAATTTTATTTTATTATTTTATTTATTCTATGTTTTGCAACCAGTTGCAAAAAGGAAAACGCCTTTACAGAATTGAAATTTGCTGACAAACCTGTTGTTTTAGCATGTGAGAACCTAAACTCAAAATTATATAATGAAGCTCTTTATAGTTTTGAAAATGACATCTTAAACTTTTATGGTAAAGACAAAAAAAGTTTATTGATGGCCTATTCTCAGTTTATTAGATTATCTGTTTACGGCGGAGTTAATTATAAAAATGTAGTTTCAGAACACACATTAAAAGTGTTTGAAGCTTTAAAAAATGAATCAGAATTATGGAATTCAAATAACACCGTCAGTCATTTAAATTATAATAGTGCTTTAATGGATTGTATTGCTCAAAACATAACCAATCCAAATTTAAAAACGACCTTAAACGCGCTGCTTTCTACTAACAGCATGAGCCCTAAATTATTTGGAACGCCATTATCTACTAATTACAGCCTGGCATTAAGCGATAAATATTTAGCCTCCTATGTTGCTTTTGATTTGTTTTATGCCAAACTTTTTGACCTCGATTTTTCAAAGGTTGAAAAAGAAAAACAGAAAGTAGATTTTAATGTAACCCAGTAAAAAAGTGCCTTAAACGATGTCAAGAAAAAATCTTCAACATATTACTTTAAAACGTCAAACAGGAAACGAAAAGCGTTCAGAACAGAACACTTTTTTGACCGCTGAAACTATCAATTTAAAGTCCACATATACTACTGAAGATTTAAAACCAGCTGAGCATTTAAATTTTGGAGCTGGTATCCCGCCATTTCTTCGTGGTCCTTATGCCACTATGTATGTACAAAGACCCTGGACTATTCGTCAATACGCAGGCTTTTCAACTGCTGAAGACAGTAATGCCTTTTATAGAAGAAATTTAGCGGCCGGGCAGAAAGGATTATCTGTGGCATTTGATCTGGCAACCCATAGAGGCTATGATAGTGACCATGAACGTGTTGTTGGTGATGTTGGAAAGGCAGGAGTTGCGATTGATTCTTTGGAAGACATGAAAATTCTTTTTGATCAAATTCCACTAGATAAAATGTCTGTTTCTATGACTATGAATGGTGCTGTTCTGCCAATCATGGCTTTTTATATTGTTGCAGCAGAAGAACAAGGTGTAAAACAAATAGATCTATCTGGTACGATTCAAAATGATATCCTCAAGGAATTTATGGTGCGTAACACCTACATCTATCCGCCTACTCCTTCAATGAAAATCATTTCAGATATTTTTGAATATACCAGTAAAAACATGCCCAAATTTAATAGCATTAGTATTTCTGGTTACCATATGCAAGAAGCCGGAGCCACTTGTGACATCGAATTAGCTTATACGCTTGCCGATGGCTTAGAATATATTAGAAAAGGGCTCGATGCCGGTATGGATATTGACACCTTTGCACCACGCTTATCCTTCTTTTGGGCCATAGGAATGAATCATTTTATGGAAATCGCCAAAATGCGGGCAGCGCGTATGCTTTGGGCTAAGATTGTGAAGCAATTTAATCCTAAAAATGAAAAATCTCTTATTCTTAGAACGCATTGTCAAACCAGTGGCTGGAGTCTAACAGAACAAGATCCGTTTAATAATGTTTCAAGAACCTGCATTGAAGCTGCTGCGGCTGCTTTTGGAGGCACTCAAAGTTTACACACCAATGCATTAGATGAAGCTATTGCCTTACCAACTGATTTTTCAGCCCGTATAGCAAGAAATACTCAAATTTATTTACAAGAAGAAACTAAGATCACTAAAACGGCTGACCCTTGGGCTGGAAGTTATTATTTAGAAACCTTAACGCATGAAATTGCTCAGAAAGCCTGGTCCCTTCTAGAAGAAGTAGAAGATTTAGGTGGCATGACCAAAGCCATTGAAGCGGGTATCCCCAAACTACGTATTGAAGAAGCTGCTGCCAGAAAACAAGCCAGAATAGATTCTAATCAAGACATTATTGTAGGTGTCAATAAATACAGGCTTGAACAAGAAGACCCCATACAAACGCTTGAAGTAGACAATCAAACAGTGAGAGCACAACAAATAGAACGGTTAAAAAGCATTAAGGCTATTCGTAATACTGATAAAGTAAATGTTGCACTGGCAAAATTAACTAAAGCAGCTCGTTTAGGAAACCAAAATTTATTAGCTTTAGCTATTGAAGCAGCTAGAGAAAGGGCCACTCTTGGCGAAATTAGTGATGCCCTTGAAGTTGTTTTTGGAAGATATAAAGCACAAATTAAATCATTTAGTGGCGTGTACAGTAAAGAAATAAAAGACGATGTATCCTTTCAAAAAGCGAGAGCCCTTGCTGATGTTTTTGCAGAGCAAGAAGGCAGAAGACCTCGTATTATGATTGCTAAAATGGGACAAGATGGTCATGACCGTGGTGCGAAAGTAGTCGCTACAGGGTATGCCGATGTTGGCTTTGATGTTGATATTGGTCCGTTATTCCAAACACCACAGGAAGCTGCCAAACAAGCAGTGGAAAATGATGTACATATTTTAGGGGTTTCCTCTTTGGCCGCAGGTCATAAAACTTTGGTACCACAAGTTATAAAAGAACTTAAAAAATATGGCAGAGATGATATCATGGTCATAGTGGGTGGTGTCATTCCAAAACAAGACTACCAGTTTTTATTTGATGCCGGAGCTGTTGCCGTATTTGGCCCAGGGACTAAAATTAGTGATGCCGCCATTAAAATACTGGAAATCTTGATAGATTAAATAATAACTAAAAAGGTTAGTTTGATTAACTAAACTGGCCTTTTTATTGAGATGAGATTTACTGTAATTAATCCTTTTTTTCCTCTTTTTAAATTCAAAATTTTAAAAACACATTACATTTAGTGACTATAAAAAAACAACTTTAATGTTAACAAGTTGGGTTTTTATTCCTCATAAATAATTGTATTTTTACCAATCATAAAACCAAATCATTAATGGGTAAAATCATTGCAATTGCCAACCAAAAAGGTGGTGTAGGAAAAACAACAACATCCATCAATTTAGCCGCCTCATTAGGCGTTCTTGAAAAAAAAGTATTATTAATAGATGCTGACCCTCAGGCAAATGCAACTTCTGGATTAGGAATAAATGTTGACACCGTTGAATTAGGAACTTATCAGCTTCTAGAACATTCCAATACAGCAAAAGAAGCTATTATAACTACTGATACTCCTAACTTAGATATTATTCCTTCTCATATCGACCTGGTCGCTATTGAAATTGAATTAGTCGATAAAGATGAAAGAGAATATATGCTAAAAAAAGCATTAACAGAAGTGAAAAATGACTATGATTTTATTATCATAGACTGTGCGCCTTCTTTAGGATTGCTTACCTTAAATGCTTTAACAGCTGCTGATGCCGTTATTATTCCAATACAATGTGAGTATTTTGCTCTGGAAGGTTTAGGAAAGCTTTTGAATACCATAAAAAGTGTGCAAAAAATTCATAATCCTGAGTTAGATATTGAAGGTTTATTGTTAACGATGTATGACTCCAGATTGCGATTATCAAATCAAGTGGTTGAAGAAGTTCAAAAACATTTCAACAATATGGTTTTTCAAACTATCATACAACGAAACGTGCGTTTAAGTGAAGCTCCTAGCTATGGTGAAAATATAATTAAATATGACGCGAGTAGCAAAGGTGCTACAAATTACTTAAGTTTGGCAAAAGAAATTATCAATAAAAACTCTTAAGAGATTATGGCTAAAGCAAATAAGAAACAGGCTTTAGGTAGAGGCTTATCAGCACTATTAAAAGACCCTAGTAACGACATTCAATCTGTACAAGACAAGAATGCCGATAAGGTGATTGGTAATATTGTTGAATTAGATATTGATTCTATTGAGGTTAACCCGTTTCAACCGAGAACTAATTTTAATGAAGAAACTTTACGAGAATTAGCTTCATCTATAAAAGAACTTGGTGTTATACAGCCTATTACTGTTAGAAAATCAGGCTTTAACAGGTACCAATTAGTATCTGGTGA
Organism: Yeosuana sp.; assembly: GCA_036525815.1. Lineage (GTDB taxonomy): Bacteria > Bacteroidota > Bacteroidia > Flavobacteriales > Flavobacteriaceae > Yeosuana. Next base: position 5,350 of record DATCZQ010000027.1, read on the forward strand.
AAGACGCTATAGAGCCTCAAAACTTATTGGTTTAGAAACCATTCCTTCCTATATAAGAATTGCAAACGATCAAGAGTCTTTGGAAATGGCCTTGGTTGAAAATATACAACGCCAAGATTTAGATCCTATTGAAATTGCACTGTCTTATGAGCGTTTAATTGAAGAAATCAAGCTGACTCAAGAACAAATGAGTGAACGAGTAGGAAAAAAACGCTCAACAATTTCAAACTATCTGCGTCTTTTAAAATTAGACCCAATTATTCAAACAGGCATGCGCGATGGCTTTATTTCTATGGGACATGGCCGTGCTATCATTACTATCGAAGACCAATCTGTACAACTTGATATTTATGAAAATATTCTATCGAATAAACTTTCAGTCAGAGAAACCGAAGAATTAGTCAGAAATATTAATAATCCTGGAGAAGTAAAGACTGCTCCAAAAAGAGAAACTGCTTCAAAAGTACCTAATTATATTCAAGAAGGAATAAAAGAATTTTCCGATTACTTTGGACATAAAATAGACGTAAAAGTTTCTAAAAATGGCAAAGGCAAAATCTCCATTCCATTTCATTCAGAAGAAGATTTTAATCGTCTCAAAAAATTAGTGGAAGGTGCTAAATAAATTATTCATAGTCAATGTATTGTGTTTTCTTTGTTGTGTTTCCATTTATGGCCAAGACGATGAAAAAGAAAAAAAAAGTGATACATTAACTGCTGAAACAATAACTGAAGTTTCTGATCCAATTAATCCATTATCTCCTGCAAAAGCGGCGTTTTATTCAGCCGTCTTGCCTGGTTTAGGGCAAGCGTATAATAAGAAATATTGGAAAATTCCAATTGTATATGCTGCCTTAGGTTCTGGTATTTATTTTTACAGTTCCAACAACAAAGAATACAAGCGTTACAGAGATGCCTATAAAAGGAGACTTGCTGGTTTTGAAGATGATGAATTTTTTAACAAAGTAACTTTAGACGGATTACAGCGTGCCCAAAAATTTTACAGAAAAAACAAAGAAATATCGCTATTAGTGACCATTGGTTTATACGCACTAAACATTATTGATGCTAATGTGGATGCCCACCTTCTTCAATATAATGTGAACGATAATTTAACCTTAGTTCCACATTTTAAAGTGAATGAACTTGATGCTAAAAGTGATGTTGGATTAACGCTGAATTTTAAATTTTAAATAATGAAAATTGCTTTACTTGGTTACGGAAAAATGGGTAAAACCATTGAACAAATAGCGATACAACGCGGACATCAAATTGTACTTAAGGTTGATAAAGATGACCACGATTATGACATTACCAAGGCAGATGTTGCTATTGATTTTAGTATTCCTTCAGTGGCATTTAGTAATATATCCAATTGTATAAATAATCAAATACCTGTTATTTCAGGAACCACTGGATGGTTAGAAGATTATAACAAAGCCGTTACTCTTTGTAAAGAGAAACAAAGCGCTTTTATTTATGCTTCCAATTTTAGTTTGGGAGTCAACATTTTTTTTGAGCTGAATAAAACCCTAGCACGTATGATGACTAACCTTAAACAATATAAAGTAAGTTTGGAGGAAATACATCATACGCAGAAATTGGATGCTCCAAGTGGTACGGCCATTACATTGGCCAATGATATTATTGCAGAACATTCAAATTACAAACAATGGAAACTTGAAGAGAGCGATAAAGACTCCATTAATATTACTGCAAAACGTATAGATGATATTCCTGGTACACATACTATTACTTATGAAAGCGAAGTAGATACTATTAATATTGAGCATGTAGCGCATAACAGACAAGGTTTTGCCTTAGGAGCCGTTGTAGCCGCTGAATGGATTATGGGCAAAACAGGTGTCTTTACAATGAATGATGTGTTAAATATTGGTTAAGTTTTTTATAGAACGTAACATTTAATGGCAAGAGACCTCTAACAATAAAAAATTATAATTATGACACTATTACAATGGTTTATATTTTTCTTGGTAATCCAAGGCATTCATGGTTTAGGAACTTGGAAATTATACACAAAAGCAGGTAGACAAGCCTGGGAAGCATTTATGCCTGTTTACAACGCGGTCATATTAATGAAAATAATAAATAGACCTTGGTGGTGGACCATTTTATTATTCCTCCCTATTGTAAACCTCATCATGTTTGCGGTGGTTTGGGTTGAAACAGCAAGAAGTTTTGGTAAAAATTCAAATACAGATACTATTTTAGCGGTTGCATCTTTAGGTTTTTATAATTTCTACCTTAATTATGTAGCAGATTTAAAATATGTAGACAACAGAAGCTTACATCCTAGAACAGGTTTAGGAGATTGGATAAGTTCTATATTATTTGCTATTGTAGCGGCGACTATTGTGCATACCTATTTTATACAACCATTTACCATTCCCACCTCTTCTTTAGAAAAAACCTTATTAGTTGGCGATTTCCTGTTTGTGAGTAAATTTCATTATGGGGCCAGAATACCCATGACAACTATTGCGGCGCCAATGGTCCATGATACCATTCCTGGATTAAAAATAAAGTCATATGTGTCTAAATATGAATTTCCTTATACTAGGATTCCTGGTTTTCAGAAAATTAAACACAATGATATCGTTGTTTTCAACTGGCCTGTTGATACGATGCTGGATATGAGGCATACCGATAAATTTTACTATAAACCCATTGATAAAAAAACCAATTATGTTAAGCGTTGTGTTGGACTTCCAGGTGATTCATTAGAAGTCAGAAATGGTTATGTATATATTAACGGCAAACAAAATGTTTTACCGGAAAGGGCTAAGCTCCAATTCTCTTATATGATTGAGACAAGAAATGGGCCTTTTAATAATTCCCAGTTGGCTAGCAGATATAATATTACCGATTTCCCACAATACAATCAAGATAGAACCGTAAGCTATTTTCCAGCGATTACTGATGAAGATTTAAATAAGTTTAAAAATCACCCAAACATTAAAAGTATTACACCTTTAAAGGAAGAAAAAGGAAAAAGAGATCCAAATATTTTTCCTCAAAACCCTGATTTTAATTGGAATAATGACTTCTTCGGACCTCTTTATATTCCACAATCAGGCAAGACCATTGACATTAATTTAAATGTATTACCACTTTATAAACGAGTTTTAACAGCTTATGAAGGGAACACATTAGACGTTGAAGGAAATCAAATTTTAATTAATGGGGAAGTTGCAACCACCTATACTTTTAAAAAAGATTATTACTGGATGATGGGTGATAACCGTCATAACTCTCAAGATGCACGAGCTTGGGGATTTGTGCCGTTTGACCATGTTGTTGGTAAACCTGTTTTTGTTTGGATGAGTTGGAACACCAACGGCAAAGGATTTGACAAAATACGATGGGAACGATTATTTACAACGGTAGGTGGCAGCGGACAACCGGTTTCGTATTTAATTCCTTTTTTAATTATTGTTGCAGGATGGACTGGCTTTAATAAATGGAGAAAATACAAAAAAGAAAACGCTTAAGTGACAAATGATTCTTAGAGAAGAAAGTAAGAAGATTAATTTATAAATGAATATTTTAATACATCCAACATACTTTCCTAATATTGCTCATTTTGTGGCTATTGTAAAAGCTGATAAGTTAACTTTTGAGTATGATGATAATTTTATAAAGCAAACCTACAGAAACAGAACCTACATTTATGCGGCTAACGGAAAATTGCTCTTAAATATCCCTGTAGTTCATACCCAGAAAAACCGGCAGAAATATAAAGATGTAAGTATTTCACAAGAGACCCATTGGCAAAGTCATCATTGGAAATCATTACTTTCGGCCTATAGCACATCTCCTTTTTTTGAATATTATAAAGATGAGCTTATTTATTTATTCGAAAATAAAACAAAGTATCTTTTAGATTTTAATTTAAATTGTTTAGAAGCCATTTGTGATTGTTTACAGTTTGATTTGGAGTATTCAAAAACGCACGATTATCAAAAAATAGTTAAAGATACAACCGACTTTAGATATTTAGTGAATGCAAAAATTGAAGACCCTCAATTTGAACCTTACTCTCAAGTTTTTCAAGACAAACATGGTTTTATAAATAACTTGAGTATTTTAGATTTACTGTTTAATGAGGGTCCTAATGCCCTTAGCTATTTAGAATCACAATCTATCTCTACTATTTAATGCTTCAAACATTACTTCATTATGGCAGCCATAGTTTAATCCCATTAGCAGTCGCTCTGATTGCTTATAAAAATATCTGGTTTAAAGCTTTTTTAATAATGCTTTCAGGTTTATGGATAGATCTGGATCATCTTCTTGCAAATCCCATGTTTGATCCGAACAGATGTAGTATTAATTTTCATCCACTTCATTCTTATATAGCCATTACTGTTTATATATTCCTTTTGATTCCTAAAAAAACAAGACTTCTTGGCTTAGGCTTAGTAATTCATATCCTAGCTGATACTTTTGATTGTTGTTTAATGTAAAAATAATATTACTCCAAACTAAGTGAAGTCATGATAGGGTAATGATCAGACAAATGATCATCATAAGTCTTAAATTTATTTACGACGAAGGCATCATCAGCAAAAATAAAATCGATTCTTACCGGGAAAAACTTAAAATCATAAGTCCTTCCAAAACCAGTACCTGCTTCTTTAAAGGTGTCATTTAGATTACCTTTAATTTTTCTATAAACATAAGAATAGGCCGTATTATTAAAGTCGCCGCAAATAATCATCTTATATTGGCATTGCCTTTTATGAAGCAAGAATAATTCAGACTGAAATTGTTGTCTTTTGAAGGTGGTTCCTGCCAGCTTTAAAAGACGTTCAGAGCCTTCTTCTTTAAGTTTTTCAACGTCCGTATCAATTTTCAAAGATTCCAAATGAATATTATAAATTCTAAAAGTATCTTTATTTTTTAATACATCTGCATAAATAGCATTGTTAGCCGTATTTGGAAATTCAATAGATCCTGAATTTATGATGGGGTAGTGTGATAAAATTACCTGGCCATGTCTTGTTGATTTACCGGAAAGCTTATCATATCGGTATTTAAAAAAGGAGAAATCAATTCTAGAATTTGGATGGTATTCCTGAATACATAAAATATCAGGATTTTCAGATTTAACAAAATTAACTATCTTAAAATCAATATCTTTTTCTTTAATCCAATCATATAAATTAAATAATCGCACATTAAAGTTCATCACCTTAATAGGGTTATCAATCTTAATGTCATTTGAAGATGAAAACTTATATAAAGAACCATGAAAAAAATACCCAATAAAGAGCACCAAAAGTGACAATAGCAACTGCCTTTTTATTTTGATTAACCAATATAAAAAAAACAGTACGTTGAGCAGAGTAAGCAAGGGAACTCCTAGACTTAGAACGGAAAGAAAAGAAAATGTTTTTGGCGGTAAGAAAGGCAATATTAAAGATAAAAGAAGTACTGTCGCAATTATCGCATTAAAACCAAATACAATCTTATCGAATAAATGTAGCTTCTTCATATGAATTATTTACCAGCCCTAAATAGAAATTCCTTTTCTTCAGAAGACAAACTATCATAACCACTTTTACTTATTTTATCCAAAATGACATCAATTTTCTTTTGATTATTAAAGGTATCAAAATCTTGTTTGGTATATCCGCCAACTTTGGACTTATTTTTATGTACCGTTTTTAATGGTGACTTTTTTGACGACTTAAAAAATCCTACAAACGCATCCATCCAACGTTCAAACCCTTTTCCAATATCATTCCCTTTTCTAAACTGAACAGCATAAAAATATCCTAAAGCTGCTCCTCCAATATGAGCCAGATTCCCACCTGCATTGTTTCCAAAAAGGCCTAAAACATCCAGCATAACAATGCCTAATCCAAAATACCAAAGCTTTAAATTAAAAGTAAAAAAGCGAATTTCTTTATTAGGCAAATAGGCACAAATGAAAATCAGCAACGCTCTAACCGAAGCCGAAGCACCCACCAATCTATTGCCTGTCAAAAACACTTGAGGAAACAAACTATAGCAAAGCATAAACATGAGTCCTCCACTTATAGCACCTAAAAAATAAACGTTTAATGCTAGTTTTGGACTGAATAAATTAAGAAATAATTGTCCGATAACATAAAGCCACAGCATATTAAATAAGATATGCAGAAAATCATAATGTACAAATGCATAGGTTATTAAAGACCATGGTTTTAAAATGAAATCAGAAAACTCACTTGGTAGTTCAAACCATATTAAACTAGATTGATTGGTTGCATCTTGAAGTAATTGTAATAATAATGCTAGAAGAAATACTATGACGTTTACAACAATAATCTTTTCAAGGACATTAAGTTGTGATAATTTTGATTTTATATCTTGAGTAAGAGTCATTAATACCAACGATTTTTGTTAAACTGGTTCTTTTTCCAATACCACATGATAAAAAATCCAGTCAATGCACCTCCAACATGCGCCATATAGGCCGTATTACTTGGACTAAAGAATGATTGACCTGTAATACCAGAAATTAAATCTAATATAATGATACCTGGAATAAAATATTTTGCCTTTATAGGGATGGGTAAAAATATCATCATCAATTTAGCTTCAGGATTCATCATCCCAAACGCCACTAAAATACCCATAATACATCCTGAGGCTCCAACCATAGTGGCATTAAAAATGGGGAAAATCTTTTGAAGATCTGCAAACTGAGCCTGCGTTATACCCTTTACAACTTCATTGTTAGACAGCATATGAGTTATTTCCTCTGGTGTAATACCCGAGCTAATTAAATTACTATAAGATGGTGAAAAACTAAAATAATAATAAGCTAGTTGCAAAGCTACTGCTCCTAACCCTGCAGATATATATATAAACAAGAACTTCTTCCCTCCCAAATACTGCTCAACTGGCGTACCAAACATCCAAAGGGCGAACATATTGAACAAGATATGCGTTATACCGCCATGCATAAACATATGTGTGATGATTTGCCAGAATTCAAAGGCTGGATTTTTAGGAAAATGAAGTGCGAATAAATCATAAAATAAGGTGCCATTTCCTATAGCCAATGTTCCTATGAACATAAGCACATTAACAATCAATAAATGCTTCACTGTATCTGATATTCTCACCATAACTAAATAAATTTTTTATCTAATTCATCAACACTCATGGTCACAAAAGTGGCTCTGTTAGTAGGAGACACATTGGGTTCCTTACATGCAAACAAACTATTAACTAAATGCTCTTGTTCACTTTTTTTTAAAGGTTGACCATTTTTAATTGCCAAACTTTTAGCCAATGATTTTGCTAATAAATCAGTAACACTAAAATTACTATCGGGCACTTCATTTTCAACATCACAAATCAATTGTTCTAAAATAATTGAAACTTCACTTTCAGGTATACTTATTGGCACTCCTGAAATTTCAACAGTTTCATTAGTAAGGTTTGAAAATATAAATCCAGTATATTCAAGATCCTCTTTTAACTGCTTAATTATCTCAATCTCCTGATTTGAAAAATGAAGTTGCAAAGGAAATAATAATTGTTGGCTTGAGGCCCCTTTTACAGTCAAATTCTCCAAAAAATCTTCATATAAAATTCGTTGATGAGCTCGATGCTGATCCATAACTAACATGCCTGATTTAATAGTACTTACAATATACTTATTATGAAGCTGATACGTTGTTTGCCCGCTATCTATGTTTTTATCATCCACAAATAATGATTCCGAATTATGATCACTTTCAAAATGAACTTCACTAAAATCATGTTGTGTTTTTGTACCTTTTGATTCTAAACCTACATATAAGCTTTCCCAACTAGAGGCTGGTTCCTTTCTATAAGATGAAGATTTTACCGAGGTATTTCCTTCTTCATGAAACGGGTTAAAAGTCCTGTCAACTTCAATCACCGGCGTACCACTTTCCTTTTGATTGTAATTATATGGTGTATCAAGATTCGGATCACGCTCAAAATCTAAAACAGGCGCAATATTAAATTGTCCTAGGCTATGTTTTACGGCTGAACGCAATAAAGCATATAATGTATGTTCATCATCAAACTTAATTTCAGTTTTTGTAGGATGTATATTGATATCAATACTTTGTGGGTCTACATTTAAGTTTAAAAAATAGCTGGGATACCATCCGTTTTTTAACAAACCATCAAAAGCCGAAGCTACCGCATGATTTAAATAGGCGCTTTTTATAAAACGATCATTCACAAAAAAATACTGTTCACCCCGTGTTTTCTTAGCAAATTCAGGTTTTCCAACAAATCCTGATATTTTCAATACCTCTGTATCTTCCATAACAGGCACCAATTTTTCATTGGTCTTATTTCCAAACAGATTAACTATACGTTGTCTTTGATTGCTAACTGGCAAATTAAAAGATTCACTTCCATTATTATAAAAAACAAATGAAATATTAGGATGTGCCAAAGAGACCCTGTGAAATTCATCAATAACGTGACGTAATTCTACAGTATTTGATTTTAAAAAATTTCGTCTAGCTGGTATATTAAAAAATAAATTTTTAACAGAAATAGAGGTGCCTTTAGGTGCAACCACTACTTCTTGAGATACAATCTCGCTTCCCTCAATAACTATGCTGGTTCCAACTTCTTCCTGTGGCTGTTTAGTTTTTAATTCCACATGAGCAATAGCAGCAATACTTGCCAATGCTTCACCACGAAATCCTTTGGTGTGTAAATGGAATAAATCCTCCGCATTTCTAATTTTTGAAGTGGCATGCCGCTCAAAACTCAATCTTGCATCGGTAGAGCTCATACCTTTCCCATTGTCAATCACCTGAACCAGTGTTTTTCCAGCATCTTTAATTATGAGTTTGATAACCGTAGCTTCCGCGTCAATAGCATTTTCAAGTAATTCCTTAACTACAGAAGAAGGCCTTTGTACAACCTCTCCGGCTGCAATTTGATTTGCTACATGATCTGGTAATAATTGTATAATGTCTGCCATTTATTGTTTTGAAAAGAAAATTGACAAATCAAAATCAATGATAAATAGAAACACTAAAATAAGAATGCATATTATAATAATGATCCTTCTGTTAGCTGCATAATCAGGATGACCTTTCAAATCATCAAGCGCATTAATTATTTTAGTTTTTAATCCGCTATTGCTACCAACTGTTTTTCTAAAATCATCAAACTTATGCTTAATTTCAAAAGGATTCCCTTCTCCTTTATCATCAAAATGACGAGGTGTATAACTGAATTTTTTATTTTTTCTTAATTTGAATAGTCCCATAATAACACATATTAAGTTAATTAAACTTAATATCTAAAATATACATGCATATTAGAATTAAAGCCAAAATTAAAATCAAAAAGGGTAATGAAAGCCCTTTTTTAATTTTTCGGTTACTAAGCCCTTGATTATTCCGCCATTTTAAACCAAAATCTCTATTCTTTGGAAATTCCGTATATTCAGTATTTAGTTCTGAATCTTTAGAAAATCTGGGTCTATAACTAAATGATTTATTTTTTCGAGGTTTAAACAAAATCTATCTATTGCATATCCTTCAAAAATACTTAAAAATAGACAGAAAGCGTAAAATGAATTGCCAAAAATTGTTAACAAACACTATGCCTGTTTGGAGATTGAAGATAACCTTCGAATCAATTTAAATTACATATTTTTACGTAATTCAGCCATTTTTATGGCAGCAACGGCGGCTTCTGTTCCCTTGTTACCATGCTTTCCGCCAGAGCGGTCAATAGCTTGCTGAAGATTGTCATCTGTTAGTACACAAAAAATAACAGGTGTTGGATCTAACACATTAAGATCTTTAATGCCTTGAGAAACAGCTTCACAAACAAAATCAAAATGCTTAGTTTCGCCTTGAATCACACTACCTATAGCTATTACTGCATTCACCATTTGCTTTTGCATTTTCTTGCATCCATAAACAAGTTCAAAGCTACCTGGAACATTCCAGCGAACTATATTGTTTGGTAAGACACCATGTTGAATTAAGGTTTGATAAGCACCTTTATAGAGCCCTTCTGTAATGGATGGGTTCCATTCTGAAACAACAATCCCAAACCGAAATTTATTCGCGTTTGGGATTGTTGTTTTATCATAGTCTGATAAATTATGATTTGCCGTAGCCATATATTAATACTTATTAGCTAATACTTTTGCTTTACCTAATAAGACTTCTACCATGGCCATTTCCGAGGCATTTGGATATTTTTCCTTTATAGTTTCAAAATAAGTCAATGCCTTATCTGCTTTACCTAACTCTAAAGCTAAAGTTCCTGCCTTATACAAATACATAGGCGTCGTATATTCGTTATCACGCATTTTAGCCGCTTGCTCATAATAATCTAAAGCATCATCCAATTGATTTAATTGCACAAATGCATCTCCAATATTTCCTTTAGCCAATGGCGCTAATATTTCGTCATCACTAGAAAATTTATTCAAATGATCAACAGCTTTTTTATAATCTTTCAATCTTAAATAAGCAGTTCCAGCATAATAATTAGCTAAATTTGCCGCTGGCGTTCCACTGTATTCATCAATAATGTCTAACATACCAAATTTACCTTCTCCCCCATTTAAAGACAATGTAAATAAGGAGTCCTTTTCCACTCCATTGACGGCTTGATCAAAATATTTCTGTGCTTGAAACATATCATTCATTGCATTCGCCTGTTTTGGTTTTGCAATAAATTCTGAATATCCTAAATATCCTAGAACAACTGCGGCAACCAAACCAATAATAACAAAAATGTATTTTTGATTCTTTTCAACAAAAGCTTCTGTTCTTGAAGCCGATTCGTCAAGTTTATTAAAAACTTCAGCCGTAGTTGAACCCGTTTCAATATTATGTTCCTTTTCTTCTTTATTTTTTCCTTTGTATCCTCTTTTATTATAAGTGGCCATATATTCTTTATTAATGCGGTGCAAAAATATAATTTTTCTTCATAAATTAAAGGTTATTTATTTGTTATTTTTGAATAATTTGCACGGTCTTTTATTCCAATTACAATTAAAAAAGGCTTTAAGTTACTTTTTGTATGATTTTAAAATCACTTTCATTACTTAATTATAAAAATTTTGACAGTAAAATATTCACTTTCAATGATAAAATAAACTGTATTGTTGGAAATAATGGTATTGGGAAAACCAATGTACTAGATGCTATCTACCATTTATCTTTCGGGAAAAGCTATTTTAATCCAGTT
>DATCZQ010000028.1:0-4039 GCA_036525815.1 Yeosuana sp.
GAATACAAGTCAAAAAACCAATTCATTCTATATTTGAAAAGTTAAATTTTGTTATAAAATGGTGCCTGCCTTACAGCCTCCATTAAAAGTTGAAACAGCCTTAGTATGTACTAAACTTTTTAGGTAGCAGTTATATACTAAAATGAAAAATTTAAATAAAAATAATATGATGAAGCTAAATACAAAAAAAATTAAAAGTAAAATATATAATATGTTGAAAAAAAATAGAATATTCGTATTTCTAAGTATCAGTTTTTTAGTGGTTTTAACTTCGGTTAAATCTTACGCTATTAATAAGCCTATTGAACCAAGTTCAAACATAGATGTTTTATATCTTAGGGATTATGGTGCTATAGCAAATGATGGAATTGACGATGTGCGAGCCGTTAAAAAAGCACTAGCAGACTGTAAAACTCTTGGGGCTAAAAAGTTGGTTTTTGAAAAAGGGCAATATGATTTTTATCCAACATTTGCAGGGGAACGTTATTGTTATATCAGCAACAACGACGAAGGGTTAAAGCGGATTGCTTTTGACTTGAAAGATATAAACGATTTAACCATAGACGGGCAAGGAGCTCAGTTAATGTTTCATGGTTTTATGAGTCCTTTTGTGCTTGAGGATTCTAACAATGTCATAATTAAAAATCTTTCTATAGACTACTCCCGGACATTTCATAGCGAAGCTATCATTTTAGGCTATGATGCCGAAGGAATGGATGTTGAAATTCTTGAAAACTTTCCGTTTAATGTTCGCAGTGGAACTTTAATTTTTACAGATGGACAGAAGCAAATTGGAGAATTAACTACGGTTTCAAAAGGTGTGGCTTATGGAAGTTCACATATGCTGGAATATGATACTGAAAAACGTGAAACCGCCTACATGGTAAAAGATTTTTACTTCAGTAATATCAATGGTTTTCCAGCTAAAAAACTTGAAGGACGTAAAGTACGAATTCGGGTTCCTGGTCTTACAGGGACGATAGGCAATACTATGGTTTTTGGTCCAAATCATCGGAAACATCCAGGTTTTGTAGTATCCGATTCTAAAAATATATCTTTCAATAAGATTACATTACACCATGCAGGTGGTATGGGAATCCTTGGCCAAAGAAGTCACAATATTACTGTTGATTCATGTAAGGTTACGCCATCCAATGGAAGAATGATTAGTGTTACAGCCGATGCTACCCATTTTTCGAATTGTACTGGTAAAATAACATTGACAAACAATTTGTTTGAGAATCAAAAGGATGATGCAACAAATATTCATGGTATTTATGTTCAGGTTATTGAGAAAAGTGCAGAAGATAAAGTGATTATTCAACTCAAACACGGTCAACAACATGGATTCGATTTTCTAAAACAAGGCATGAAAGTGGAACTAGTTAGCGCTAAAAGTATGCTTACCTACGATACAGCAACTGTAAAACATGTAAACAGAATTAACAAAGAAGTTACCGAAGTGACTTTTGATAAAAATTTGCCGGCAAATCTTGAAATTGGAGATGCCATTGCAGAAATCCGTGATTACCCCGAAATTCTTATAGCCAATAATATTGTTCGTAATAACCGAGCCCGGGGCATGTTATTGAATTCCCGTGGAAAAACACTGGTTGAAAACAATACGTTTCATTCTCCAGGTGCTGCCATACTATTTGAGGGTGATTCATTTCACTGGTTTGAACAAGGTGGGGTTCGTGATTGTGTGATACGTAACAACAATTTTGAAAACTGCCTGTATGGCGTTTGGGGTAAAGCAATTATTGATGTAAAGGCGGGTATTTTGGAAGATAAAGAAACCAGTCGTTACAACCGTAATATCCTGATCGAAAACAATACATTCAAAATATACGATGACTTGACACTACTTAATGCGTATTGTGTTGATGGCCTCATTTGGCGAAACAATACCGTTGAAAAAACAGAGGCGTATCCTAAAACTGGAAAGTCAAACAAACCTTTTGTAGTAGAGTACTCTGACAATGTGCAGATTGATCATAAAAATGATTAATCAAACTGAATAAAATTAATAAACAATTTCCTAATGAAAAAACTATTTAAAATACTAATTCTACTGATAGCAACTTTGCAATTATCATATGCTAATGACCGCAAAGAACAGATTAAGCCCAAAAAGCCAAATATTGTACTCTTTTTTGTTGACGATATGGGTTGGGCAGACCTTGGCTACCGGAATTCCGAGTTTTATACACCAAACATTGATAGGTTAAAAAATGAAGGAATGGATTTCCAAAGAGCTTATATTGCCACCCCTACCTGCAGTCCAAGTCGCGCATCAATTTTAACAGGAAAAGAACCGATACGCATGGAAATGCCACGTCATATTGCACACGAAGATGAATTTGGCAGAAATACCCAAAAATACAATTACACGAAATCAGATCCGGTTCAACGAAATTCAATCAACTGGTTACCATTGGAAGAGGTAACCTATGCAGAACGTCTAAAAGATTATGGATATTATAACATGTTTATTGGGAAATGGCATTTAGGGCACGAGCCATTCCACCCGATTCATCAAGGCTTTGACGAACAATATGGAACAACGAATTTCGGTCAACCTGCTAATTATTACGCTCCCTATTTTCGTGAACCAAATCCTTTGAAAGAAATTACAGGGGAAAAATATTTAACCGATGTTTTAACCAGTAAAGCAGATGAGTTCATTAGCAATTATGACAAAGACAAGCCGTTCATGCTTTCTATGTGGTACTATAATGTCCACTCTCCTCATATTGGGCGAAAGGACTTAATTGAACGCTATAAGCAGTTGGGATGGGATGACAGATATGCTAATTATGGCGCAATGGTAACTGCTATGGACGAGTCGGTTGGGCGAATACGTAAGGCTTTAAAAGAAAAAGGAATTGCTGATAATACAGTCATTCTATTTATTTCTGATCAAGGTGGTTTCTTTACCAATTATCCTTTAAGGGGTCAAAAAATTGGCAACACGCTTGGAGAAGGTGGAGCACGCGTTCCATTCATTTTGCATTATCCCGGAGTAACATCTCCCGGGACCATTTGTGAAACACCAATTCAAACTATTGATGTTTTCCCTACGTTAATGGAAATTGCTTCCGGAACTCATTATACTAATGACCTGATTCAGGGGAAAAGTCTGATGCCATTAGTAAGAGAGGAAGAATTTCCGGAGCGTAACTTGTATTTTTTCCGTTCTTATGAAGATCAGTATGCTGCTATTATATCAGGTGATTGGAAACTAATAAAATACCATAAGGGACCAGACGAATTATACAACATAAAAAAAGACCAAAGCGAGATTAATAACCTTATTAATGTTGAGACAGAAACTGCTAAAAGATTGAAGGAAGCACTGAAAAGGTGGGAAGAAGAAGCTGTACCACCCATTAAATAATTGTGAGGGAACTTTCAGAAACACTTAGAAAACGGGAATTACAAAATGGTATTCTCCAGTAATATCGGCAGAAATTATCAATGAACTCTACAAATAAACTGTATAATGCACGAAAGCATAAAATAAATATGTGTGACTTGGAAGATGTGTTACCAACTATCAAAAACACAGATAAAATGAATAGAATACACTTTTTTACATTATTGTTGATTTCTTTTTTAGCTTATTCATCAGTGTACTCACAAGAACGGGTGTTGTACAAACAGATTGATACTACTAAATTATTTATGGAAATTCATTATCCTGAAACTATTGGTACTACCAATTACCCAGCTATGGTTTTCTTTTTTGGAGGTGGGTGGCATCATGGAACTATTAAACAATTTGAGCCACACGCTAACTATTTTTCTCGTAGAGGAATGGTTTGTTTTCTTGTTGATTACAGGGCGTATAAAAGACAACTAACCACACCGTTTGAGTCATTAAAAGATGCCAAATCAGCTATTCGGTATATAAGAGCTCATGCAGAAAAATTTCATATTGATACTTCAAAGGTTGTTGCTGCAGGTGGTTCTGCAGGAGGACATCTCGCAGCAGCTACGGCATTAATAAATAATTATAATGAAAATTCAGATAATA
>DATCZQ010000029.1:0-19902 GCA_036525815.1 Yeosuana sp.
TTCCGTTAGTTTTTTAATCTCTGCATCCACATCAATAGCACCAACTATTGGAATAAAATACTCATTTGATTTTACTCTAAAAGTTAATGCGCCATCAACTGTTTCAGACACATAATTAATAGCTTCTAGATTACCCAGTTTTATTATAACCTCATCAAAAGTGTTGCTGACATTTTCATGATTGATTACTGAAAACTGAACAGCATCCTTAAAAGCAATATTCTTTTCTTTTCTAATGGTTCTGATACCTGAAACAACTTCCGAAGCAAAATCAAAATCAGCTATTAACACCTTGTCAAGGCTTGTTTGCACAGGCCAATTCGAAACAATTAAGGCTTCCTCAGGTGTTCTTTCTGAAATATACTGCCAGATATCCTCCGTTAAAAATGGCATAAACGGATGTAATAATTTCAAATTATTCTCTAAAATTGAGATAGCCGCCTGATAAGTGACTTTATCAATTGGTTTTTGATACTCGGGCTTGATCATTTCTAAAAACCATGAACAGAAATCATTCCAAATAAGTTTGTATGTTTCCATCAAAGCATCACTAATACGATATTTACTAAAGTGATCTTCTATAGTTAATAGGGTTTCCTGAAACTTAGCTTCAAACCAATCAACAGCGATTTTTGAAGATTTTGGCTGCTCTATTTCTGCAACTTTCCAACCTTCTATTAATCTGAAGGCATTCCATATTTTATTAGCAAAACCCTTTCCTTGTTGACATAAAGCTTCATCAAATAACAAGTCATTGCCTGCGGCAGAACTTAACAATAATCCAACACGCACACCATCAGCACCAAATTCTTCAATCAACTTTAAGGCATCTGGTGAATTACCCAACGATTTACTCATTTTACGGCGTTGCTTATCGCGTACTAATCCTGTTAGATATACATTTTGAAATGGTTTCTCACCTCTATATTCATATCCAGCAATAATCATTCTGGCCACCCAGAAAAATAAAATGTCTGGCCCAGTTACCAAATCATTGGTTGGATAATAATATTGAATATCTTTATTTTCGGGATTTCTAATACCATCAAATACGCTTATAGGCCATAACCAAGATGAAAACCAGGTATCTAAGGCATCCGTATCCTGAGATAAATCAGTAAAGGTTAATACTGAATTATTTGATTTTTGCTTTGCCAGTTCTAAAGCATCTTCAATATTTTCCGCTACTACAAAATCTTCTTTACCATCACCATAATAATAAGCAGGTATTTGTTGTCCCCATAATAACTGACGAGAAATATTCCAATCACGAATGTTTTCCATCCAGTGTCGATAAGTGTTTTCAAACTTTTTAGGAAACAACCTTACTTCTCCGTCTTCTAAAACCGCTTTAATAGCAGGCTTCACCAAATCTTCCATCTTTAAAAACCACTGATCTGACAATCTAGGCTCTATAACAGCCTTGGTTCGCTCACTAGTTCCTACTTTGTTTAAATAGTCTTCAGTTTTAACTAAATGCCCTTTCTCTTCTAATTCTTTGTGAATTTCCTTTCTGGCAATAAAACGGTCTCTACCTTCATAATGCAATCCAAAACTATTTAAAGAAGCATCGGGGTTAAAAATATCAATCACCTGAAGTTGGTGTTTATCTCCTAAAATTTTATCATTTTCATCATGTGCAGGTGTTACTTTTAAACAGCCTGTCCCAAATTCCACATCTACATAGTCATCTTCAATTATTGGGATGACTCTTTTACAAATAGGCACAATAGCCTTTTTACCTCTAAGATGTTTAAACCGGTCATCATTTGGGTTAATACATATAGCAGTATCTCCAAAAATGGTTTCTGGGCGCGTCGTTGCTATGGTTAAATAATCCTTTGTTCCTTCAACCTGATATTTTATGTAATATAATAAACCTTGTCGTTCTTCATAGATAACCTCTTCATCTGACAAAGTTGTTTTAGCCTCAGGATCCCAGTTAACCATGCGATAACCCCTGTAAATTAAGCCTTTATTATATAAATCTACAAACACTTTGATTACCGATTCACTCATGTCCTCATCCATAGTGAATTTTGTCCGATCCCAATCACATGAACAACCTAATTTCTTTAATTGTTCCAGAATCACACCGCCATATTCATGTGTCCATTCCCAGGCATGTTTTAAAAACTCCTCACGTGACAAATCGTTTTTATCAATGCCTTGCTCCTTTAATTTGGCAACCACTTTTGCTTCCGTAGCAATAGATGCATGGTCAGTTCCAGGAACCCAACAGGCGTTTTTACCTTGAAGTCTAGCACGACGAATGAGCACATCCTGAATGGTATTATTGAGCATATGTCCCATATGTAAAACACCTGTTACATTTGGAGGTGGAATTACAATGGTATATGGTTCTCTTTCATCTGGTTCTGAATGAAAAAAATGATGTCTCATCCAGTATTCATACCATTTATTTTCTACCTGACTTGCATCATATTTTGATGGGATTTGCATACTTTGGAATAGTTTTTGAATATTGATTTGCAAAAGTACTTATATTTCTTTTTCTGTGAAAGCCAATATTTGGTAATGACAAAAAAATGATGTCTTTATAAAATGTTAACAAAAGCGCATTTCATCTAATTTTTTTGCAGATTGTGGAAAAAGTAAGTATGTTTACTAACATTTAAAAATTTTAATGATGAAAAAATTAATTACTATTTTATTTATCGGTTTAATCAGTTTTTCAATAAATGCCCAAGATAAAGTGGCTAAAATTAAGTTTAAAACTGACACAGTAGATTATGGCACCATTGAAAAAGGGGCTGATGGATTAAGAATATTCGAATTTACAAATACTGGTGATGCTCCTCTAATTGTTTCAAAGGTAACTTCTAGCTGCGGATGTACAGTTCCAAAATGGTCTCAAGAACCAATATTACCTGGTAAAACTGGAGAAATTCAAGTGAAATATGACACCAACAGAGTCAATCCTATTAGAAAAACCATTACGGTTATTTCTAATGCTGACACGCCAACAGTCGCTTTAAAAATAAAAGGTGAAGTTATCGACTCCAGTAAAGAAAGTGTGCTTGAAAAAAAAGATAAAAGTCTTATAGAAAAATAAGATTATCTATTAAAAACTTAAAAAGCCTAAGCCATTTGCTCGGGCTTTTTTATTTAAACAGTTTTTCTAATCTAAAAGCCATAGAAAACACCTGACCATTACGTTCAACCGTAAGTTTTATTCTTTTACCTTCTTTTTCATAGAATTTTTGCATTAAACCTTGTAAGCTATATTGATGTGCAGACTTTCCGTTAATAGATAATATAATATCTCCAATTAGTAATCCAGCATTATAAGCTGGTGAGTTTTCTCTCAATTCCACAATGGTATAGGCTGGTTTTAGATAAAATTTATAACTGGAATCAAATATTATTCTAAAAGCATTATTACTTTCATCATTAGTTAAACCATTGTTTCTTCCTGATTGATAGTCAATTTCCTTAATAAACCTTACACCATTTTGGGCCAGCTCAATCCCACTTTTGTTATAACTAAATTCATGCTTAAAATAACTGTTTTTTCTAATAATCATCTTAGCCTTTTGATAATCAAAAATGATATTAAATCGTTTTAAAATATTACCAGCTAAACTTCCATTCCGGTCTTTAAATTTTCTTGCAAAAGAAATAGAAGAAGCATCTGGAAATGCCACATTGGCATTTTTTAATACAAATTTATTTAATGAGAATTCTTCAACCTTTGACCGTTTTCCATAAACACTTCCACTTAAACCATGCCCCAAAAAATCATTAAAAAATTTATCACTGTGCCGTATTCCCAAAGTATCATCTTCAAATAGCCATAAAGCATCACTTCCACCAGAATCAATAAGTAATTTTATAGGAATGTTATTCGATTCGATTTTAACATGGGCGTTGACGTAAGGTTTATTATTATAAAATTCTAAACTAAGAGTCTCACATTTTCTGCAATTTTTATACTGAAATTTGTCCGGCTCTGTTAATCTAACAAATTTCTTTGTGTAGTTTATTTCAACAATTAAATCTTTAAACAAGTCATAACCAATAATGCCATGAATAGCAATTCCTAACCTTGGCGCAAAATCTATGTCCTCATTAAAAATCGCAAATAATTCTTGTTTGATATTAACCGCATCTCCTATCCTGAAATTATTATTTTTTGATTTTAAAGCTTCAACAGAATCCCCTTCACCCAAGCCTCTTAAATAAATAAGTTCTGTATCTTTAATTTTTAAAGAATCTGATATATTGGAGTAATTAAAAATAATTGTTTTACTAACACCAGTATCCAATATAAATGACAGGTCAACATCATTAACCTTAACTGGTATTATGACTAAATTATTTAAGAGTTTAAAATTTATTTTATCTGATTTATACTTGTTTTGAATGACAAATCTTCCTTGAGAAAACCCAAAATTATTGAAACAAAAAATCAGTAATATTATTCTTAAAAAATTATACATTTCAACAAGAGATAATTCTATACACTTTCAATTTACAAATCCTTTTTCCAATTGCTTCATTTAAGGGTGTTTTTTAAATAAACTTTAAGATAATTTTCTCAACTTTGTAACTGAAAATTTTAATAAAATGCCAAAAATTTCAAAAAAAGGGCAATTAATGCCTCAATCACCAATTAGAAAATTGGTTCCATACGCCGAAAAAGCTTATAAACAAGGAAAAACAGTTTATTATTTAAATATTGGTCAACCTGATATAAAAACACCTCAAATAGCTTTAGATGCTGTAAAGGCTCATTCATTAGATATTTTGGCTTATACTAGATCTGAGGGTTCTGAAGATTACCGTAAAAAAATCGCGGGCTATTATTCCAAAAAGCAAATTCATGTGAATCATGATGACATTATTGTAACTACTGGTGGTAGTGAAGCCTTGTTATTTGCTTTTGGCAGTATTATGGACACTGATGACGAAATTATTGTTCCGGAACCATTTTACGCCAATTACAATGGCTTTTCGACAGCTTCAAACGTCAATATTGTACCTGTAATATCAAAAATTGAAGATAATTTTGCCTTACCTCCTATTGAAGAATTCGAAAAACTTATCTCTCCAAAAACAAAGGCCATTTTAATTTGTAATCCAGGGAATCCGACAGGCTACTTATATTCAAAAGAGGAAATAAAACAACTGGCTTTTCTTGTTAAAAAGCATGATATATTTTTAATTGCCGATGAAGTGTATAGAGAATTTGCATATGATGGTCATATCCATTATTCAATAATGCAAGAACCGGGAATAGAAGATAATGCCATCATGATTGATTCTGTTTCAAAAAGATACAGTATGTGTGGTGCAAGAATAGGTTATTTAGTATCTAAAAACAAAGCAGTTATACAAACAGCTCTAAAATTTGCTCAAGCACGATTAAGCCCTCCAACTTTTGCCCAAATTGCCAGTGAAGCTGCTCTAGAGACACCTAAAAGCTATTTTGATGATGTTATACATGAATATGTGGATAGAAGAAATGTTTTAATTGAAGAATTACAAAAAATTGATGGTGTAAAAGTGGCTAAACCTAATGGTGCATTTTATTGTGTTGTAGAGCTACCTGTAAAAAATGCAGATGATTTTGCACAATGGCTTTTAGAACATTTTGATGTAAACGGTGAAACTGTTATGGTTGCCCCCGCCGCTGGATTTTATTCCACTCCAGGCGTTGGTTTAAACCAAATTAGAATTGCTTATGTACTTAAAAAAGAGAGTTTAATAAAAGCTGTAAATATTATTAAAGAAGCTTTAAAGGTGTATAAAGATTAATGCATATTCAGCAAGACATATCTTTAAAACCGTATAATACTTTTGGTATTGATGTTACTGCTAAACATTTTGTTTCAGTTTCAAATATTATAGAATTAAAACAAGTTTTATCTCTTACAGAGTATCCCGATAAACTTATTTTAGGAGGCGGAAGTAATATGCTGCTCACAAAAGACCAGAACAAACTAGTTATTCATATAAACTTTAAAGGAATAGGTGTTATTTCTCAAGATGAGGATTTTGTAATGGTAAAAGCGAATGCCGGTGAAAACTGGCATGAATTTGTACTTTGGTGCATGAAAAACAATTATGGAGGTATTGAAAACCTGTCATTAATTCCAGGAAATGTAGGCACTTCTCCTATACAAAATATTGGAGCTTATGGGGTTGAGTTAAAAGACACGTTTGTGTCATGTGAAACTATTTCTTTATCGAGTTTGGCAACACAAACCTTTCTAAAATCTGAATGTGAATTTGGTTATAGAGATTCAATATTCAAACAACTAAAAGATCAATACATCATAACTAATGTTACTTTTAAGTTTACAAAACGCAATCATAAACTAAATATTAATTATGGGACCATTTCATCTGAATTAGAATTAATGGGCATTAAGAATCCAACTATTCAAGATATTTCAAAAACTGTTATTTCAATAAGAGAAAGTAAATTACCCAATCCTAAAATTATTGGCAATAGTGGTAGTTTCTTCAAGAACCCAGTGATATCAAGAAATGAGTTTGAAAAAATCTTAGAGAATTTTCCTGACGTACCAAGTTATTCAGTTTCTAGTAATGAAGTTAAAGTACCCGCAGGATGGCTCATAGAAAAAGCTGGTTTTAAAGGAAAAAAATTTGGCGATTATGGGGTACATAAACATCAGGCATTGGTTTTGGTTAATTATGGAGCAGCAAAAGGTTCAGATATTTTAAAACTTTCGAAATTAATCCAAAAAACGGTACTTCGCCTTTTCAACATATCCATTGAAGCTGAAGTAAATATCCTTTAATTTAAAAGAAATATCTAACTTTGGTGTTATTAGTATGTCTTTTATTCATCAACTAAAATAAATAATCTTGATTTCACCCATAGAAAATGAAATTGTAAGCTTGCTAAAAAATGGCGATAAAAAAGCCATTAACTTGTTGTATGAATATTATGCGGATGCCATTTATGGTGTTATTTTAAAGGTGATATCAGATGACGAAATTGCTCAGGATGCCCTTCAAGAAAGTTTTGTAAAAATCTGGAAAAACTCAAAAAAATATGATCCTGGTAAGGCAAAATTATTTACATGGTTATATAGAATTGCCTATAACACTGCTATTGACAAGGTTAGATCATTAAAAAACAAAAAGAATAATGAAGTCCAAATTGAAACTTCATCCGTATATAGAATAACGTCAAACGAACTAAACCAAGATGTTTTAGATATTCAAAAGCATTTGAGTACGTTAGATGAAAAATATCAAATTGTTATTAATGCTTTATTTTTTGAAGGCATGACACAACAAGAAGCCAGTGAAGAATTAGATATTCCGCTAGGCACCATAAAATCAAGGTTAAAAATTGGATTACGTGAATTGAAAAAAATTTATAATCCTTAAAAAATAAAGTCATGAATGAAAAAATAATTACTTTTTTAAATTCTGGCCTATTAGAAAAATATCTATTAGGAGAAACTTCTTCTGAAGAAAATGAATATATCGAGTCTTATATAGCAAGACATCCAGAAGTAGAAAACGCATATAACACTATGCAGTTTAATCTAGAAGTTGTAGCTAAAAGTCAAGCTGTTGAAGCACCAAAAAGCCTCTTAAATAACATTTTAGATGAGCTTGATGAAAAGCCTGTTTTACAATTGAACCCTGCTAAAAAATATAAAAAATGGCATCAGTTGAGTATTGCAGCAAGCATTGCCGCTTTAATTTTTGCGGGTCAATCTTATTATCTTCACTCAAAAAATCAAAAACTTTCTGAAGAAAACCAAGTAGTGGTTGATGAAATTTTTGATTTGCGAAGTGATATTGAAATGAACAACAAGAAACTTGACGATATCATGTATCAGTTTAAACAACTTAATGACCCTGAGACTTATAAATATATTATGCAGGGAAATAACAGAGCTAAAAACTTAAAAACGGTTGCTTACATCAATACAAAATCAAAAACATCTATGATTGATGTGGTGTCATTACCTCAATTACCTGAAGAACAATGCTATCAAATCTGGGCTGAACTACAGGGCAAAATGGTTAGTTTAGGCATATTAAATGAAACAGACAGACAACTAAGAGCCATTCCTTATACTGAAGACGCACTTGGTTTAAATATTACTATTGAACCAAAAGGCGGAAATACTGTTGCCTCTTTGGAGAATTCAGTAGCTGCAATTCAGTTAAAATAGATTAATAGCTTCTATTATTAAAAAGAAAAAGGGTTGTTTTTCCTATAAAACAACCCTTTTTTAATTTAAAAAACAACCATTACTCTTTTTCAAAAAGAGTTTTATGTATTAAACCAGCAAAAATAGCACTTCCACATCCTCCAAAAATTAGCCAGAAGGTTCCAAAAAATTCTGCAAATAATTTTTTATAAATAAAAGTTTAATAGTTAGTTAAATAAATATCAGAATATTTGTTTATTAGTTAAAAAATGGGTCTCATAGGTAATTCCACAACTTTATTTTTATTAGTATTTTAGTCAAAAGCACTATCTTTGCGTCAAATTTTTAATCTAATGAAACTTCTATTAATAACAATTGCCTTACTTGGGCTTGGATTTGCTGGAATTGCCATAAAACTATGGGCAAAAAAAGATGGTAAATTTGCAGGAACGTGCGCTAGTCAAAACCCAGTTTTAAATAAAAATGGTGAATCTTGTGGTTTTTGTGGTAAAACTCCAGATCAGTTTAGTGACTGTAATGAACCTCAACATTCTTAATAATTTATGACATTTCTTGACTTCGTATTCTACATTTTTATTTTTGTAGTCTGTATTCAAGTTTTTTTTTACTTATTTTTCTTTAGCAAGTTTGCCTTTTCAAAACATAAAACAGGAACTTCAGAAAGCATTCCTGTTTCCATCATTATTTGTGCGAAAAATGAAGCCCACAATTTAAAGAAATTTTTACCTTCAATCATTTCACAAGACTATCCCCTTTTTGAAATCATTTTGATTAATGATGCTTCAAGAGATAAAACCTTAAAGGTTATGGAATCTTTTGCCAGCATCCACAATAATATAAAAATTGTAAACGTAAAAAATATTGAAGCTTTTTGGGGTAACAAAAAATACGCATTAACCCTTGGTATTAAAGTAGCCAAATATGATAATTTATTGTTTACAGACGCTGATTGCAAACCAGTTTCTCAGCATTGGATATCTGAAATGAATTCTCATTTCAATGAAACTAAAACTATTGTTTTAGGCTATAGTCCTTACATGAAAATTAAAAAATCACTTTTAAATAAACTGATTAGATTTGAAACTCTTTTAACAGGAATTCACTATTTTTCGTTTGCAAATATAGGATTACCCTATATGGGCGTTGGAAGAAATTTGGCCTATAAAAAAAGTGAATTCTTTAATGCGAATGGTTTTATGAACCATATGAATATTAGATCTGGTGATGACGATTTATTCATCAATCAAATTGCCAATTCAAAAAATACAGCTATCTGCATATCCAATGATAGTTTTACGGAATCTATTCCAGAAACTACCTTTAAAAAATGGTACAAACAAAAGAGAAGACATGTTTCAACTGCCAATTATTATAAAATACAACATAAAGCATTATTGGCCTTCTTGTACATCTCTCAACTATTTTTTTGGATATTAGCCGTTGCGCTTTTTTTAACTGCTTATAAATGGCAGATAGTACTAGCCTTATTTGTTTTAAGAATATCTTTACAATATACCATCATTGGATTTTCAACCAAAAAATTAGGAGAAAAAGACATACTTCCTTTACTCCCGTTTTTAGAACTTTTTTTAATTATTACACAATTAACTATCTTTATACATAATCAAATTTCAAAAACAAATCATTGGAAATAGAAGAAGCTATCAAACGCGCTAAATTAAATGACCAAAAAGCTTTTAATTTCTTGTTGGATACTTTTTGGGATGATGTTTATGGATTTCAGTTAAAACGTATAGAAAATGAAAGTGACGCCGAGGATATTACCATACAAACATTTTCAAAAGCCTTTGACAAAATAGAGACATTTGATGATAGTTTTAAGTTTAAAACTTGGCTTATTGCCATTTCTAAAAACGTTCATATTGATTTATTAAGAAAAGAAAAGAAATACTTTTCTCCCGGAAACTTAAATTCAGATGAGCAAGCCTTTCAAATCTTAGATGAATCACCTTCTGCTGAAGACACTTTGATAACAGAACAAAATTTAGCTAAATTACTTAGGGATATTAAAAAATTAAACCCACATTATCAAGAAGTGATCAACTTAAGATATTTTCAAGAATTAAGTTATAAAGAAATTTCAAAGGAACTTAATGAACCAATGAATAATGTGAAAGTTAAATTATTACGTGCAAAAAAGCTCTTGGCAGACATTATTCAAAAATCCGAATGATTCATAAAATCAAAAATTTAGGCCCTGGTTTATTATTTGCCGGAGCAGCCATTGGCGTTTCTCATTTAGTGCAATCTACCCGTGCTGGTGCAGATTTTGGATTAGGGTTGTTATGGGCTTTATTACTGGTTAATTTATTCAAATATCCATTTTTTCAGTTTGGCCCAAGATATGCCACTGCCACTGGTGAAAGTTTACTTGATGGTTACAAAAAATTAGGCAAAGGTATTTTAGTAACCTACTTTATACTTAGTATAGCAACAATGTTCACCATTCAAACGGCTGTAACTATTGTAACTGCCGGTTTAGCATCTACCCTTTTTGGAAATTTTATCAGTATAGAAATTTGGACTATAATTCTTCTTGTTACCTGTCTTTCATTATTGCTCGTAGGTAAATACAAGTTACTTGATAAACTAATGAAAATAATAGTATTAACACTTACTATTAGTACCATCATAGCTGTTTATATGGCCTATTCAAAAACTTCAACGCCTTTGTCAATTAAACAGATATTACCCGGTAATAGTTTAGAAATTGCCTTTTTAATTGCATTTATGGGCTGGATGCCTGCACCATTAGACATTTCTGTTTGGCAGTCTCTTTGGGCCATTGAAAAAAACAAAGAAACCAAGGAATATAATCCTAAATCCGCACTATTTGATTTTAATATTGGCTATTTAAGCACCATTGTTATTGGTATGGGATTCCTTATGTTAGGTGCCTTTGTAATGTTTAATAGTGGAGAAACATTTAGTAATTCTGCAGGTGTTTTTTCAGGACAGTTAATAAATATGTATACCAATAGTCTTGGAAATTGGGCTCATTATATTATTGCAATAGCTGCTTTTACTACCATGTTCAGCACCACAATAACCACTTTAGATGCCTCTCCCAGAGCTATGGATAGGGCTACTGAACTGTTGTTTCAAAAATCCTCAAAGTATGGATATTTGATATGGATTACTTTATTAACTATTGGAACCATTTGCATTTTTTTCTTTTTGAATTCAGAAATGGGATTACTTATTAAAATTGCTACAATATTATCCTTTATAACAGCGCCTTTTTATGCTATTATCAATTATAAATTAATATCAAGCGTTCACACGCCTGTGGCATGGCGTCCATCCATGCCACTCCATGTTTTAAGTTGGTTGGGTATTCTATTTTTAACAGGATTTAGTATTTGGTATCTATCCACTTTATAGAGTTTGAATTAAAGAATACTTTGTATCTTTGTGGCTTTCTTTTTAAGCTATGGAATCAGAAATAATTTCAAATATATTACCAGAACGTCAAGCAAAACCAAAATGGTTAAGAGTGAAGTTACCTACTGGTAAAAAGTATACTGAGCTAAGAGGTTTAGTTGACAAATACAAACTAAATACTATTTGTACTTCTGGAAGTTGCCCTAATATGGGTGAATGTTGGGGTGAAGGCACTGCAACTTTTATGATTTTAGGAAACATTTGTACACGTTCCTGTGGTTTTTGTGGTGTAAAAACCGGTCGTCCGGAATCGATAGATTGGGATGAACCTGAGAAAGTAGCGCGTTCTATAAAAATCATGAATATTAAACATGCTGTTTTAACTAGTGTTGACAGAGATGATTTAAAGGATATGGGAAGCATTATGTGGGCTGAAACAGTGAAAGCGGTTAGAAGAATGAATCCTGAAACAACGCTTGAAACGCTCATCCCAGATTTTCAAGGAATAGAACAACATATTGATAGGATAATAGAAGTAGCCCCAGAAGTGGTCTCTCATAATATAGAAACGGTAAGACGTTTAACTCGTGAAGTGCGAATTCAAGCAAAATATGACAGAAGTCTGGGCGTCTTACAATATTTAAAGCAGCAAGGCCAACGCAGAACAAAATCTGGAATTATGCTAGGTTTAGGAGAAACTAGAGCAGAAGTCATTGAAACGCTTCATGACTTAAAAGCCAATGATGTTGATGTAGTAACTATTGGTCAATATTTACAACCAAGTAAAAAACATTTACCAGTAAAAGAGTTTATCAATCCAGATCAATTTAAAGAATATGAGGAAATAGGCTTAAATCTTGGTTTCCGTCACGTTGAAAGTAGTGCGCTTGTTCGTTCTTCATATAAGGCTCAAAAGCATATTCTTTAGTCATGAATTGTGCTATCAATGTTTTTGATAGGGATATGAAAATGTATTATTAGACTACTAAAATATTGTAAGAATTTTCAAATTAAATTATCAACAATTTAGAAAATTTAAAAATATTATTGACTAAATGTGTAATTTATCGGAAAAATGATGCGTTTTATCGGAAAAAAAATTATATTTGTCAGTAATAGTGAAAAAATGACCCAAATCTATAAACACATATTAGCCATTTTTATGCTGTTGACTCTCAGTGTGTCATCACAAAATTCCATTGAAAAAGATCCGGAATTACTTCAAAACAAGATAAATTATTTTATCTCACAATCAGAAGATGATGTTGATCAATTTAATTACTATGAAGCTCAAAAAAAACTTGATGATGCCTTAGAAATTGCCGAAAGTATTGATGATAAAAAAAATATTGGTTTAATTTATTCAAAAAAAGGAAATCTTCAACTCATTATCGAAGAATTAGATGCGGCCATTGTATCTATCAACAAAGCAATAGAAATGCAACGGTTTGCTAAAGACAATACCAATTTAGGTAACTCTTATAAGACTTTTGGAGACATCTATAAAAGCAAAAAAAATTATAAGCAAGCATTAGATTATTATATTTCAGCCCAAACACTTTTTGAGCAAGTAGGTCTTACTAATAATTTATCTGGTGTTTTGTTAAGTGAGGCTGAAACTTATATTGAATTAAAAAATTATAGTAAGGCAAGAACCATTATAGAACAATCTCTGGCATTAGCTAAACGATTGGAATTAACCAGAATTGAAAGTAGTGCTCTCATTTACCACGGTAAAGTTTATAATATCTTAGGAGATAATGTCAAAGCACTTACATATGCTAATGAAGGTATCCTAATTGCAAAAAAAAGAAATTATAATGACATACTGAATGAAGGCTATTTAGTTTTAAGTCAAATACACCAAGGTATTGGAGATTATAAACTTTCAAATCAATATTTAAGAGCATATTTAAAACTTTCTGATTCTCTAAGAACAGTTAAAAGAGAAAATTTATCGCCAGATAAGAAAATTCAGTTTTTAATTAATGACCAAATTGCAAATAGTAAAAAGCAAGAAGAACAGTTAAAAGAAGCCAAAGATAAAAATGATTTAAGTACTTTAACTTCTATTTTAAGCGTTGCTTTAATCACCATTTTATCATTATTAACATTATCTCTTTACAAAAACAATAATATCAGATTAAAAACCAACAATATGCTCCACAAGAAAAATGCGGAACTTATTGTAGCTAAAGAGAAAGCAGAATTAGCTTCAAAAACAAAAGCCAATTTCTTATCTACTGTAACTCATGAATTACGTACACCCCTTTATGCTGTAACAGGTTTAAGTAACATGCTATTGGAAGAAAACCCAAAACCTGAGCAAATTCAACATTTAAAATCACTTAAATTTTCAGGAGATTACTTACTCACATTTATTAATGATATTTTACAAATAAATAAAATTGAAGCCAATAAAGTTGAAATAGATCCGGAGGCATTTAATTTAAAAAAGAAAATAAATAATATTCTACTGGCATTAAACAACTCAGCAACTGATAACAACACCAAACTTCATTTAGAATATGATAACGCTTTACCTGAGAACTTTTTTGCTGACCAATTAAAAATTTCACAAATTTTAATCAATCTCGTTGGTAATTCTATTAAGTTCACAAAAGATGGTGATATATGGATACGAGTGATTAAAATAAAAGAAGAAAATGATATTTACAATTTGCGATTTGAAGTTGAAGATAATGGTATAGGTATCAGTCAGGAAAAGCAGGATAATATGTTTGAAAGCTTCTCGCAAGGATCTATACAAATTAACCGAAAATATGGTGGGACAGGTTTGGGTCTATCTATTGTAAAAGGATTAATTGAAATATTAAAAGGTAAAATTTATTTAAAAAGTGAGCTAGGCAAAGGAACTACCTTCTATTTTGAAATTCCTTTAAAATATTCTGAAAAAGAAGCTAAAGAGGCAAAACCTACTCCATTTAATGGGAATAAAGCATTAGACTTAACCAATGTTAAAGTTCTTGTGGTAGAAGACAATAAAATAAACCAAATGATCACTAAAAAAATCCTGACTAAAATGGGACTTAAATGTGATGTGGTTGATAATGGAGAATCAGCTGTTGACATGGTTAAAACAAAGAATTATGATATTGTTTTAATGGATATTCATATGCCAGGTATTAGTGGTATTGAAGCTACTAAAATAATTAGAACTTTTGATAAGGAGCTCACCATTTTTGCTTTAACGGCCGTCACTATTGAAGATAAAATGCATGAGTTTGATGAGGCCGGATTTACTGATATTATTCCTAAGCCATTTAAACAAGAAGAATTTGAGAAAAAACTATTCAATGCGTTGTCACCTTCCAATAAATCAACTACCTCTTAGGATTTATAAATTTCTTGATTAAATCATTAAACATTTCAGAATTATCAATAGTCACATGAATGGGTAAATAAAATAGTCTGCCTTTTAATGAATCAAAGTTTTGTAACCTCATAAAGTCTTTTTCAGTAGTTATAATAAGGTCATTTTTACTTAACCGCTCCACGTCTTTAACAGTAAAATCATAATGATCTTGAAAATTTAAATGTTCAAATTTTAAATTTCTGTTTCTCAAATATTCAACTAATGGGTTGGCATTGGCAATACCTGTTACAAGAGTAAAATTAGAAATATCGGCCAACTTTCTACTTTCCTTAGATGATTTAACATCATCAGCATAATTGATGCTACTAAAAAACACATGCTGATGATTAAGAGGTTTTATTTTACTAATTAAAGCATCCTTTTGGTCTTTATTTAATTCTAAAGGACATTTGGTTACTATTATAAAATGGGCACGTCTAGCTCCATTTTTTGACTCTCTTAAATCACCTGCAGGGAGTAAAAAGTCATTGACATATAAATTATCATAAGTTGTAAGAAGTATATTAAATCCTGCTTTTACCTGTCTATGTTGAAAGGCATCATCCAGTAAAATAACTTCAGGCGTATTTTCAATGGATTTTAATGAATTAATGCCATGCACTCTATTATTATCCACAGCAACTTGAATCCCATTTTTATATTTTGAATAAAACTGATAGGGTTCATCTCCTAAAGATTCAGCAGAAGATTTATTATTTGCTAATTGAAAGCCTTCAGATTTTCTTTTGTAACCCCTGCTTAAGGTTGCTATCTTATAATCATCTTTAAGCAATTCAATCAAATATTCAATCATCGGGGTTTTACCAGTTCCCCCTACACTTAAATTACCAATACAAATAACAGGAAAATCAAATGACACCGATTTCTTAATTCCTAAATCATAGCATTTATTAAGCACCCAAGTAACCGCATAATAAACAGGAACAAATGGAAAAAGTAATTTTCTATAAAATTTCACTGAATTTGAAATGATTTTAATTCAACACTCCAATGACAAAGTAAAGATTATTTTTTTAAAAGAATCACTAGGACTATATGAAAATTATAAAATAGGTATACATTAAATATTTTATCTTTGGTATAAAACATAGAGACCATGATTATTCAAGACGTTATAAATCTTCTGGAAGAATTTGCACCGTTAGCCTATGCGGAGGATTTTGATAATGTAGGATTATTAGTTGGAGACAAAAACACCAAATTATCAGGAGTGCTAGTAACCTTAGACACCCTTGAAACTGTTGTTGATGAAGCAATAGAAAACAATTACAACCTGATTGTAAGTTTTCATCCTATCATTTTTAAAGGATTAAAAAAAATAACTGGTAAAACCTATGTGGAACGTGTTATTTTAAAAGCCATCAAGCATGACATAGCTATATATGCCATTCACACTGCTTTAGATAATGCATTTCATGGTGTTAATGATGCTATTTGTAATCAATTAGAATTAGTAAAAAAACAGATACTGATACCTCAAACGCTAACGATTAAAAAATTAACCACATTTGTGCCAAAAGATGAAGCGGAAATTTTGAGAAATGCTCTTTTTAAAGCAGGAGCAGGTAGTATTGGGAACTATTCCCACTGCAGTTTTAATACGGAAGGAATTGGCACCTTTATGGGAAATGAAAAGTCTTCACCTACAAAAGGATTAAAAGGAAAAACTCATAAGGAAGAAGAAACACAAATATCAGTTACTTATTCAAAACATTTAGAGTCTTCCATTTTAAAAACTTTATTCAAAACACATTCCTATGAAGAAGTAGCTTATGAAATTACCACACTTGAAAATAAAAATCAGCATATTGGCATAGGAATGGTTGCAGAATTGAAGGCACCAATGGAAGAATTGGCATTTTTAAAATATTTAAAAACAAAAATGAATGTAACTCACATAAGACATTCGGCCTTATTAGGAAAACCCATTAAAAAAATTGCTGTTTTAGGCGGCTCTGGAAGTTTTGCAATAGAAACCGCTAAAGCCTCAGGTGCTCAGCTATTTATAACTGCAGATTTAAAATATCACGACTTTTTTATGGCCGAAAATGACCTGATTTTGGCTGATATCGGGCATTTTGAAAGTGAACAATTCACAAAAAATATTTTAGTAGCATTTCTTATTAAAAAAATCACTAATTTTGCAGTCGTTTTATCGAAGACACATACCAATCCTGTTAAGTATTTTTAAAGTATGACTAAAAAGAAAGAAGTAACTGTTGAAGAGCGTTTAAGAGCTTTATATGATTTACAACTTATAGATTCTCGCATAGATGAAATAAGAAATGTACGAGGAGAACTTCCATTAGAAGTTCGTGATTTAGAAGATGAAGTTGCTGGACTTACAACTAGATTAGAAAAATTAGTGTCTAGTCTAGAAGTTGTTGACAATGAAATTGTTGCTAAGAAAAATTTAATTGAAGAATCAAAAGCCTTGATTAAAAAATACGCTGAGCAGCAAAAAAATGTTAGAAATAACAGAGAATTTAATTCCATAACCAAGGAAGTTGAATTTCAAGAATTAGAAATTGAATTAGCTGAAAAACATATTAAGGAATTCAGAGTTCAAATTGAACAAAAGAAGGAAGTTATTGCAGAAACAAAAGAACGCTTAAAAGCAAGAGAAACTCACTTAAAACACAAAAAAGGAGAGCTTGATGCTATTTTAGCTGAAACAGCAAAAGAAGAACAAGCCTTAATTACAAAGTCTGAAGACTATAAAGAACAAATTGAAGAGCGTTTAGTTTCAGCTTATACCAGAATCCGTCAAAATGTAAAAAACGGATTAGCTGTAGTAGCTATTGAAAGAGGCGCTTCTGGCGGATCTTTCTTCACAATTCCACCTCAAGTACAGGTAGAAATAGCTTCAAGAAAAAAAATAATTACTGATGAGCACAGTGGCAGAATCTTAGTAGACGAATTACTGGCTACTGAACAAAAGGAAAAAATGGAAAAGTTTTTTTCAAAGCTATAAATCATTAAAAATATACATTAAAAGCCTTCATATTCTGAAGGCTTTTTTTATTTAATAAAATTTTCACACAAAATAATTTTAGGTTATATAATTTTATACGAATATTTTTTTTAAAAAAGTCTATGAAAAAGTTAATACCCTTTTTTTTAATCGCCTTATTAATTAGCTGCCAAAATTCGGCACAGGTTAATAAAGAACAGAATGCTGTTATCAATGCAAAACCTGTTGAAGTGCCAATAAAAAACGGAAAAGCCAAAGCCTATTTTGCTAGTGGCTGTTTTTGGTGTGTTGAAGCGATCTATGAAAGTGTAAAAGGGGTTGATGAAGTTATCAACGGCTATTCTGGCGGACACACCAACAACCCAACCTATGAAGCAAGTAATACTGGCAGAACCGGACATGCAGAAGCCGTTGAAGTAATTTACGACCCACAAGTAATTAGTTTTGAAGCCCTTGTGGATGTCTATTTTGCTTCTCAAAACCCTACTCAAATTAATGGCCAAGGACCGGATCATGGTTCACAATACCGCTCCATAATTTTTTATCAGAATGAGTATCAAAAACAAGTCATTTTAAAGAAAAAAGAAGCCTTATCAAAAATTTTAAACAAAGAGGTTGCTGCAGAAGTATATCCTTTCCAAAAGTTCTGGAAAGCCGAAGATTATCATCAAAATTATGAAAAATTACATCCAGAAGACAGATATGTTCAAGGGGTTTCTGTTCCCAGATTAAATCGCTTTAAAGAAAAAATGCCTGAAGTACTAAAAGAAAACCATTAAGGCTTGATTGCCTTAATTTCAAATATTAAAGGATATAATTTGTTCTTTGTTGCATACATACCAGATTTAGTTTCGATTAAATCCGGCAATACATTATAAGGACTTTCATCGTACTCATTTAAATATTCTATATTCAATCCCGCTTCAACAAGGGCATTTACTACTTCACCCAACCCATGGTTCCAGCCATATTCTTTGCTTATCATGTCAGATTTAGAATTGGCATATGTGCCTTCATATTCTTCATAAATTACGTCATCTTGCATATACCCATATTTTAAAATGGGTTTTCCACTTAAATAATCAAACATCCAGACTAAAGGATGAAACTCCACCATATAAAATACTCCTCCTTTTTTTAACCGATCAGCAATCATTTTACCCCAGGGTTTTAAATCTGGTAACCACCCTATTACCCCATAACTGGCAAACACAATATCAAAAGTGTCATTCAAATGTTTAGAAGTCTCTAAAACATTACAGCAAATAAACCTTGCTTGAAGCTCCAATTCTTTATTTAATTGTTTGGCTAATTTAATACCTTCATCACTTATATCCACTCCAACACATTGAGCTCCTAACCTGTTCCAACTTAAAGTGTCTTGTCCAAAATGACATTGTAAATGCAATAAAGATTTACCTTCTACATTACCCAAAGCATTGATTTCATAAGACATTAATGAAGATGCTCCTTTTTTAAATTCCTTTAATTTATACAACTCCCCTTGGGCATGGGCTTTAACCTTTTGGTTCCAGGTTTTTCTATTAGTTTCAAAATAATGATTTAAATGCTCCATTATAGAATATATTAAAAACTCATGTTCGTTTTAATGTTAAGGCCGACATAAAAGAAACCAAAATGAATATTAATAAGGCCAAAAAACTCAATTTTAAGCTCGAAATTTCAGCTAAAAAACCTAATAAAACAGGGCCAACTAAAAAACCGAAGAATCCTACACCCGAAATAAATGATATACTTATGGAGGAATCAATATGAGGTGTTTTAGCTCCTAGTCTAAAAAGTTCAGGTATTATTACAGAAAGTCCTAATCCTACCAACCCGAAACCAAAAATAGCAATTAGTGGCTGGACCAATAA
The DNA here is from genome assembly GCA_036525815.1 of Yeosuana sp. Classification (GTDB taxonomy): domain Bacteria; phylum Bacteroidota; class Bacteroidia; order Flavobacteriales; family Flavobacteriaceae; genus Yeosuana. Next base: position 19,843 of record DATCZQ010000029.1, read on the forward strand.
TACACATACAAATCCAATCATTGATAAAAATAAGCCAACTAACATTATTGCTTTGGAGCC
>DATCZQ010000030.1:0-9845 GCA_036525815.1 Yeosuana sp.
ATTACCCTATTTTGTAATTTACTTTTATAAACTTCTTCACTCTTCTCAACTTTCTTAGAAGTGAGATCTGTTGACTGTTCGCTAATTAAATCTGCTTCAATAGATTCAATCTCGCATGCTGCAAGAGTTAATAATGACAAAACACTGATTAATGCTAATTTTAATTTTTTCATATCATAAAATTTTTGGTTAATAATAGAAGTTTACACAAGCTGTATTGTGCTATTATTAGTCAAATAAAGTCATGATAACTTTTTAATACTTGAGCCAATACAACTTGTTAAACCTTAAGTCAATCTAAAATAACGGATGTTAATTTTATATACACTGATTTAGGTCAGTCTCAATTTATACGATACTATTTCTTTTAAATATCACCAAAAAATTGTTTTGATTATAGTCAAAATCTGATTAGAATTAGATCATTATTGTAACTCAATTAAATAGAATGTTTCTTAATTTTAATAAAGTATTGGGGTCTGGACAATTGTTTAAATAGAAATCCAAGTCTTTTTTACTGCAAACTCCTGGATAATCACCCTGATAGTTTTGAATATCTTTAATAATTTGAAAATGTAAATGAGGCGGATAATCGCCATTTATAAGAGCATCTCCTAAATCACCAAGAAGATCGCCTTGTTTAAAAGCCATACCAACTTTTAAACCGCTGATAGATTTCAAACTGAGATGTCCGTAAAGCGTATAAAAAGTATATTGCTGAAGGTTATGTCTTAATATAATGGTTGGTCCATAATCACCATAATGTGTATTATTTTTAAAACTATGTAAGATTGCATCTAAAGGCGCATAAACTTCTGTCGCCACCGGCGCCCATAAATCAACCCCCAAATGGATATTCCTTTCATTATCAGCTTCAAATTTATTAAAATGAGTACTTCTTTGATAAATATTTCTGGTTTCGTTATAACCACCAAAAGCTACCAAGCCCTGATAGTTTTCAATATAAGCATTGACAAAACTACCTAAGGCGGTTGTTGATGACACATCAATACCTTTCAATAATTCATTATCAGTAGATAAATCAAGAGGAACATATTTTGAAAACGGAATAGTTTTATCAAACACATGAATACTTTTTGAACTAATACTATTTAAAAAATTTGAAAACGCCTCCATTAAACTATTTCAATAAGTCTTCTAAAGCAGGTTCTAAATGGTGGTACTTAAAGTTAAATCCCACCTCTTCTATTTTTTTTGAACTCACACGCTGACTTAAAAATAACAAAGTATGCATGTCACCTAAAACTAATTTCATAAAAAACTTAGGAATATTCGGTAACCATAAAGGCTTATTCAAAACCTTTGCGCAAAGTTTTGTTAAGTCCTGATTAGTTACTGGATTTGGAGCAACTGCATTAAATGTTCCAGTTAAATTATGATTCAACACATACATAAATAGTCTGGCTAAGTCTTTTATATGAATCCACGACTGCCAAGATCTGCCAGAACCAAAAGCAGCTCCTAACCCCAACTTTATCGGTTTGGTTAATTCTGGTAACGCCCCACCTTTATCAGATAACACCAAACCAATTCTAATTTTAGCTACTCTTATATTTAACTCTGAAAAAGTATCAATAGCCGCTTCCCATTTTTTTACCACTTCACTTAAAAAACTAGCATCCCCTTCTGAATCAGATTCTTCATAATAATTGGATAAGGAATCTGGATAAATACCAATAGCACTTGCCGCAATGACCTGTTTTACTTGATTTATATTATTTTTTATAGAATCAACCAGCAGTTGTGTGGTTTCTAATCTGCTTGATAAAATCTCCTTTTTATATTCTGAAGTCCATCGTTTTGAAACCGTCGTACCTGCTAAATGAATAATCACGTCAACCTCTTTAAAACATTGAAGATCAATCTCTTTTGTCTTTGGGTTCCAATAAAAACCTTGATACTTTGTATTATTTGTAATTTTAGATTTACTGGTTGTTAAATAATTAACGCTAATATTTTTCTTATGACAAAGCTTTATAATTTCATTACCAATTAATCCGGTGGCTCCAGTAATTAATACACGCATTTTCTTTTTTGAATAAAATTACAAAATGATACAGTAAATCAAATTAGATTTATGTTAGGTTTAACAAAAGCCAGATAATATATCGAACGACTCTAGTCATTCAGCTAGAAGAATGTTCAAAGCTTTTTATTCTTTATCATTTGGCTTCGCCGAATGCTTAAAGCTTCACAGCTCTGAGCATTTCACGTTTTCCTGGTGGACCTGGTAATTTTTCAACTTGAAATCCTACGGCTAGCATGGCTCTGCGAACGCTACCTTTGGCGGCATAGGTTACTAGAACACCTTCTTCTTTTAAAGCGTCATACATTTTTTGAAAAATAGTTTCTGTCCATAATTCTGGCTGTACTCGGGCTCCAAAAGCATCAAAATAAATAATATTATAGGCATTACTGTCCTGAATCTCCGTAAAAAACTTTTTTTGTTTAGTCAGTTCAAAATAACTTGAGATTTGATTTGATATTTCCCAATCAGATTCATGCATTAACTTAAATATACTTTCCTTATGACTAACCTGAAGTTGAGAAGGAAAATTTAATTGATTGATTTCATTCATTCCAACCGGATACGCCTCAATGCCTACATAATTAATATTAACAGTTAGTATGTCGGATTCCAACAGTGTGATAAAGGCATTCAAACCCGTACCAAAGCCAATTTCTAATATTGAAATGGGTTGTGTTAAGTCTGAATGAGTTTCTTTATAATGATGCAACCCGTGTTTTATAAATACATGATAGGCTTCTTGAATGGCACCATGCTTTGAATGGTATTGCTCATCCCAGTCAGGTAAATGAATGGTTGAAGAACCGTCACCTGTAATAACAATTTTTCGTTCCAAATTACTGAACTATTAAAACACCATCTGCTTCAAAAGAATAAGTCCGCTTTGGTTCTGTAATTTTTGCAATTTCTTCTTTAGTTTGGCCCGCATCTTCAGCATAATGTTTCTGCTCATCAACTGGTACTTCTTCAACAAAAGCCTTTCCATTTATAATTACTTCTTTTCCAGCAATATCTTTAGGCATAAAAAATCCATAATCTTTAAACTTTACCATAACCTCATTGCCGTCTTCTAAATTCAAGGTCATCCAGCACCCTTTTGCCTGACAAACACCTTTAACTTTAGCAATCATTTTAGTATTAATACTATCGCCAGATTTCATGGTTTGATAATGTCCTAACATCGACTTAGCTGAAATTGCATCATCAGGAATTATTGATTTTCCAATAGATTGGTATTGATTTTCTGCACCATTTTTTAAAGGAGTATCTTGAGCTATTAATCTATTTGCTGTGATAATGAAAAATAAACTGAATAGCGATAAAGAGAATAATGTTTTCATGATTTAAGTTATTTATTCCAAGAATTTATGTTTTTAAAGATACCTATTTTTGCCTAATTATACTTTTTTTATAAACTCTTATTTACGTAAATTTGTCTTAATCAAGAATGCACTAAATAACTAGTTCTTTCTTCAAAAATAATACTAATGAATACATCAGTGAGCGACATAGAAGTAATAAAAGCAAAAACCACAAAAATACATGATGTAGATTTTGATCATTTGAGTTTTGGTAGTACATTTTCTGACCACATGCTAGAATGTAATTATAAAGATGGTAAATGGCAAGCGCCTAAAGTGGTACCATACCAGTCAATTACTTTAGATCCGTCTGCTAAAATTTTTCATTACGGCCAGTCCGTTTTTGAAGGCATGAAAGCCTATAAAGATGCTAAAAATGATATTTATTTATTCAGACCGTTAGACAATTGGAAACGATTAAATATTTCATCTAAACGATTAGCGATCCCTGAAGTTCCGGAAAGCTATTTTATGGAAGGATTAAAAACTTTATTAAAACTGGATAGTGAATGGATTCCTAAAAAAGAGGGCAGTTCTTTATATATCAGACCATTTATTTTTGCCACCGGTAAAGGGTTCCATGCGTCGCCAGCCAATGAGTATAAATTTATCATTGCTTGTGCGCCCTCTGGTGCTTACTTTGCAGGAAAAGTAAAAGTTTTAATTGAAGAAACCTATTCTCGTTCTGCCAATGGTGGTGTGGGATTTGCAAAAGCTGGCGGTAATTATGCCGGTCAATTTTATCCAACACAATTAGCAGTAGAAAAAGGTTATCAACAAGTCATTTGGACTGATGATAACACGCATGAATATATTGAGGAAGCCGGCGCCATGAATATTTTTATCAGAATTAATGATACCTTAATAACAGCTCCAACAAGTGACCGTATTTTAGATGGTATTACCAGAAAAAGTATTATTGAATTAGCAAAAGCGGAAGGCATAGCCGTTGAAGTAAGAAAAATTTCAGTTCATGAAGTGGTAGCAGCGGCTAAAAACGGCTCTTTAAAAGAAATGTTTGGAGCAGGAACTGCTGCGGTCATCTCTCCTATTTCAGGTTTTGGTTATCACGGAGAAGATTTTGATATACCAGAATTAGAAAACACCTATGCAAGCTTAATGAAAAAACGTATTACTGATATTCAAACCAACAAATGTGAAGATACTTTTGGATGGCGTTTTAAAGTTGAATAACAGTCCAATCATAAATAAAAAAAGGCAGCCATATGGCTGCCTTTTTTTATTTATCTAATATGGATCCAATGTTAGGCTTAAAATAATTGGGGCCTTTTAAAACTTTTCCATCTTCTCTATAAACCGGCTCCCCATTTTCGCCAAGTTTACTCATATTACTTCGCTGTATTTCTTCAAAGACCTCTTCAATTTTATGCTGCATGCCATGCTCAATAATAGTTCCGCATAAAATATATAGCATGTCACCAAGTGCATCAGCAACTTCTACTAAATCATCATTATTAGCCGCTTCTAAATATTCTTCATTTTCTTCTTTCATTAAATTAAAGCGTAGCCTGTTTTTACTGTTTCCCAAATCAGCCTTTGGAGATTCTCTGTGTCCTAATTTAAATGCTGTGTGAAAGGCTTTAACTGCTTCTATTTTATTTTTCATTGATTAACTTAGTTTTAATTAAATTTGCATAAAAATAGGAATATGTTTAGTAAAGGTCAAATCATTTTTGGAATTATATTTTTTGTTGTTTTTGCCATTATAATTGGGTTTACCTACAGAAAAGATTTAAAACTTCACAAACAATTTTATGCCGGAAGCATTTGGATTCTTCTTGCTTTTATATCATTTATCTTATTTATCACTGCCATAAAATTCCTATTTAAATAATAAATCCTATTATTTAATTGAATGAGCATCTGACTTACTCGTTCAATTTAAATGCATTTTTTTAGGGAAAATAGAAAAGTTAACTTTTCTATAATTAGTTCATAACTTTTAACGCAACCTTTTTTAGATTGATGTATCTATTCAGTAGCTAATCAAAATATACAAACATGAATATAGTTATAGCAGTTACTGTTCTTTTAATAGTAAATTTTCTTCTGTTGGTGTTTAGTGTAAATAAAAAAACAGAACCCTAAAGATTCTGTTCTTTTATTTAATTCATTTATATTTTTAGTTTAGCTCAGGTAAAAAATGATAGTTTTTACTATATTCAATCATTTGTCCGGCAAAAGTTTCTGGCTGAGTTACTTTAATTGCTAAAATTTCCCCAGCATCATTTGTTTCTGGAACTAAAACCGGATTTACAAATCCAGAATAAGGAGCTGATGTAAATTGTTTGTTTCTTTCTAATACTTCAGCATGAAGTGCTTGGTCTACTTTCACTCCATAAGTTTCAACTAAATGTTCAACAGCAGCATAATCTCCTTCAGATTTTATACGTTGTGTTTCACGTAATAATTGACCAAATAAATCATGAAGTTTTGCATAGTCATTGATATTGAAATACGTTTTTCCATCGCGTGTTACTTTCTCAATTACATTATCAGCTTTTCCTTTTTCAAAAACCCAAGCCGATACCCATTGTCTGTTTCTCATATGAGCTTCTTCAACATCATCGCCAAGGTTTAATCTAATTAATTGGGTTATTAAGCCGTTTCTTATGTAACCGTCATAAGCTGCTTTACCAACTTTTAGCCAGTCATCAACCAAACCTAATTCTTGCAATTTAGAATCGTATAAATAATATAATGCCACTAAATCAGCTCGGCCTTCTTCCAAAGTAGAAGCATAATTTTTCAATGTTTCCTTAGTCTCTCCAACTCCAGGATTTAATTTGCCGGAAGCATGGCCAATAACTTCATGTAATGCTGTGTGCAACTTATCTGCTATCTGACCGTAAGTTTCTTCCAATTGTAGTTCCTCTTCATCATTAACAAATTCTTTTAAACGACCTGAGCTAGCCGCATTATTATAAGCCTCAATAATATTACCTAAAGAAACCGATTTGCTTCCAACAGTGGCCCTGATCCAGTTGGCATTTGGTAAATTAACTCCTATTGGGGTACTCGGTGAGGCATCTCCAGCTTCTCCAGCTACGTTAACCACTTTATAAGTGACGCCAACCACATTTTCCTTTTTATGTTCATCCATCAAAGTAGAATTATCTTCAAACCACTGCGCATTATCTGAAACCACTTTCATTTTTTGTGACATGTCAAAATCATTGATTTGTACAATGGTTTCATAAGACCCTGTATAGCCTAACGGATCATTATACACTTCAATAAAACTATTGATATAATCAATATTTCCAGCGGTTGCAGACGTCCAGGCCACATTATAATCATCCCATGTTTGTAAATCTCCAGTTTTGTAATATTCAATCAATAAACCAAGTGCATTTCCCTGAGCTTCATTTTCTGCAACTCCTTTTGCTAATTCTAACCATTTAATAATTTCATCGATGGCAGAACCATATAAACCTCCTGATTTATAAATGCGTTCTTTTAACACCCCATTCTCTTTTACTAATTGAGAATTTAAACCAAAAGACAAAGGTTTTGAGGCATCTGGTGACTTCTTGTTTTTATAAAAATTAATAACATCATTATTGGTGACGTCAGGACCATACATATTTACTGCAGAAAGTAATACGTTGTCCACACCTTTTCCTTGATTTACTTTTTTTGAATCTTTATCATTAAAAATAACTTCAAAAGCTTCACCTTCTAAAACTGTATTGGTGTCAGCCAATAATTGCTTTAAATAATCAGATGAAAAATCAGGTTTAATTTTATCGTTTGAGTAATGGTGATGAATTCCATTACTAAACCAAATACGTTTTAAGTAGGTTTCAAAAGCACCCCATTCTGGTGTGGATTTATCACCCTGATAATTGTTATAAACAGATTCTAAAGCTTTTCTAATGGTTAGATTGTATCTATAGTTTTGATCCCATATGATATCTCTTCCAGCTAAACCAGCCTGCGTCAAATAATAAGCTAATTTTTGTTCTTTTAATGTCAGTTGCTCCCAACCGGGAATTTGGTAACGCAAAATTTTAATGTCAGCAAATTGCTCCACATTGTAGTTAAACTGTATACTATCTTTTACAGCTAAACCTTCTGAAGTTTTATCAGATCTTTCATTTCCACAGGATGTCAAAAACAAAGCTAATAATGACAGTCCTAATATTGATTTTAGTTTCATTAAATAATTATTTATTATTTTTAATTTATTCTTAAAAAACATAATTAATAACGAACGTTTTGTAGAATAATTCTCATTAACGGTTTTTGGTTATTAAATATGTATTTTTATGGTAACAAATATAAGAATTTATTAATGAATGAATTAATTTGATTACCTTTGATTTATTCTTTTTTTTCATATTAATCGTCCCAATGAAAGCATTTAAATATTTCTTCTTTTTAGTTCTAATTTTTACTATTGGTTCTTGTATTTATATTGCTGTTCAACCAAATTCTTTTGATGTAAGCAGAACTCGAACAATTAAAGCGCCTCCTGAGGTTATTTATAATTATATTATTGATTTTAAGACATGGGAATCTTGGTCTTCCTGGTCTGAAACAAACCCCGATTTAAAAGTTTCATTATCAGAACAAACCAAAGGGGTTGATGGTGCTTTTTTTTGGGAAGATAGAGATGGTGTTGGAACTATAAAAACCATTGAAGCCACTCCTTTCACTAATATTCAACAAGAAATGCAAATTTCAGATTTTCCTTTGTCAAGCATCAATTGGAAATTTAACCCAAATGAGGACGGATCAACAGAGGTCACATGGAATGTTATTGGTGATGATTTACCCTTTCTGTTTAAAATGTTTACAGTAATTAAGGGTGGTATGGAAAAACAAATTGGGCCACATTATGAACGAAGTCTGGAAAAACTTGACAGTATGGTGGTTTCAGATATGAAAAAATACAGCATTGAAATTAATGGTTTTACAGAACATAGCGGCGGTTATTACATTTACAATACCGCTTCCTGTAAAATTGATAATCTTAAAAACAAGATTGATGATTTATTTCCAGTGATTAAAAATTATGCTTCAAATAATAATATAGCTGTTTCCGGATTCCCTTTCATATATTATCATACTTATGACATTGAAAATAATGCGGTCATATTTTCATGTTGCCTACCTACAAATTCCAGAGTTATAACCACCCAAAATGATATTTTAACTGGCCAATTAGAGCCTTTTAAAACGCTTAAAACAACACTCAAAGGTAATCATTCAAATTTACAGGAAGCATGGGATTTGAGCATGAAATATATTTCATCTAGTGGTTTTAATTTCAATGAAAATGGTCCCATGCTGGAAACTTATTTAACTGATTCTTCCAACGTTCCGAATCCTGCAGATTGGATTACAGAAATCTATATTGCTTTAAAAGATTAATTTTAATATTTACGTCTTAATTTTTATCCTATTTTTGAAAACAGAAAGCAATTAAATTTTATTGAATGAAGCATGTAATTCTTGTTTTTATAGGTGGTGGTTTTGGCAGCGTCCTTAGGTTTTTTATTGGTAAATATTTAAATAGTAATGCTTCCGGAATACCTTATGGCACTTTTTTGGCTAACATTTTAGGGAGTTTACTCATTGGGTTTATTCTAGGACTAGCAGCTAAAAACAGTACGCTTTCACATAGTCAAACGGTACTTTTAGCCACCGGGTTCTGTGGTGGTTTTACTACCTTTTCTACTTTTGCTTATGAAAATCATGTCTTTTTAAAATCGGGTGATTTTACAAGTTTTGCCATTTACACAATATCAAGTTTTGTTATCGGGTTTATAGCTGTATTTCTTGGACTGTATTTAGTGAAATATATTTAGTGATCTTTAAACTTCTTTACACCTGCTTCAATTCTTGTTCTTAAATAATTTTCTCTTGGAACAATAGGACAAGAATATTTGTCATTATAGGCACAATAAGGATTATAAGCAGAATTAAAATCAATTATCAATGTATTGCCTTCCGGAATTCTCAAATCAATATAACGCCCGCCGCCGTAACTTTCAATACCATTAGTTTCATCAGAAAAAGGCAAAAACAAATAATTCTCATAACCTTCCTGTTTTTTTAAATCTTGATTTTGATAAACATTCAATTGAAAAATTTCATCGTGAAGAAAGAAATCCAAGACTCCATACTTCACGTATTCTGGAAGTCGGTCAGTAGTTGTTTTCATTTTAAACGGTAGTTCATTAGTAGTTCTTGTAAATACTGCTTCTACGACATAAGTAGAGTCATATGTAAAAAAGTCCAAGCCCTCAAATTGCTTCCTGTCTTCTTCCTTTAAAGGAGACGAGGTGGCATCTTTATATTCAGCATTTATTTCTCTTTGAAATTGTGTTTCACCCTTAACAGGCTCTTTACCATCAATACAACTTGATAAGCACATTAAAACAAAAACGAATGTAATATCTAAC
>DATCZQ010000031.1:0-2476 GCA_036525815.1 Yeosuana sp.
TGCAAATGGGCCTATTGTGTTATCTGCAGAAGCCCCGCGTAAATCTGAAGCTATTGAAGCCTTAATGAAGGAAACCAGTCCTTTAGGAAGTTTGGAATTGCCTACTTTGGATTAGGAGTTTTTTGGCGAGTTTGTTTAACGCCTTATTATCTCAACAAGCCTATAAAATTTTATTATTATTTTAAACCAGCCTTGAAAAACGTGCGTTTGAAAAAGGAAAATCAACGCCCATTGCAAAAGTTGTAAATAGTCCACCAATCATTGCAGATATAATAGTCTCCCATCCAAAATCAGGGGTGATAGCTACAACATCTATGTGTATAATAGTCATGATGATGCCTACAAGAACTGATAAGATGGCAGTCCATTGATATAACCTGAGCCCTTTTATGATAGGTGTTTGCACTTCACCTCTGTATGCTTCTTCGACAAAGCGCCCAATACCGGTTAAAATTAAATAAAGGCCAAAAATAAAAGATGATGAAAAATCATGATACCAAAGAGATAATAAAATAAAACCAACCAAAAAGAGCCATAGTATAGCATAAAGTGGTGTTGGATGAATTAGTTCACCTTTTAAATGTGAAATTCCACAAACGCGTGAGCGATGATGAAAATATTTAATACCAATATCTGGGTTGGTAACTTTACTGCCATGGCAGCAACCGTTTACCAAACAGCGAAAACGACCAATGCCTTGTACCCAAGGCATAACTACAGAAATCACTCCTATAATAACCCATACATTATAATCCATAGCCCATATTACAAGGCTAGCAAAAAAAACACCTACCAACGCGCCATAATAGCCATAGGGTCTTTTTAATTTTTCAGATCCTTCAATGATTTGTGCCCAAAGTGCTGAAAACACTATTACAATAATAGCAAAAATTAGAATAGCCCAAGCATAGGTGTTGCCTACTAATATTCCGGCGAGTAAAATACCTAAAAAGGAGCCGAAACCAACATAGAAGCCGTGATTGATTATTCGTATTTTACCAAATATCCATTCTTTCCAAGAGTTAGCTATCTTTTCGGCTCCCTTTCTCAAAAACACCCAGATATGAAAGTAATTAACTGCTAAGAGGAATATAATGATAGAACTGCTCATATGAATAACTGCAGAACGGCTGAAAGCTAATTGTATACTCATCATTGCAAAAGCTATCATACTAAATAAAATTCCTAACGGTTTAGATTGCTTGAAAATAACTTTGATGGAGAGCAATATCAAAAATATGGGAACAAAATAGAAACATCCATGCTTATATGAAAGATATTGTGCACCTAAATTGGGATATAATAGGGCCGTGAAAGTGTAAATACAAACAGCAACGATGCTTGTTATTGTCCAAATACGCAGTAGGTCTTTTCTTTTGATGAAAAATGGTATCACCACTATAAATAGTACACTTAATAAAGGCAAAGTTTGATTTTCTGTATTTATGGGTAAAACCAAATTTTTTCCTAAGATTACAGTCTTATTTCCTTCCAAAAACGCAATGATGAAATTCGCTAAAAACAAAGGTGCTACTACCCAAAATAAAGATACGAGCCGTGTACTGGATACAGGTCGTTCATTTATTTTTGCAGGAAAATCTAAAATGGTTGTGATAGACATATTTGGAAATCTTTTTTTTAGATCAATGGCTTCATAACCCATCACAAGAGCAATCATAGCAAGGATGGTAATAGGCGTTACCAACCATAGACCGCTAGCAGACTTAGTTAAAATAAAATAGCCTGCCATTAAAATGCCGAATCCCCAATATATAGGATGTCTAAAAAGAAGGTATGGTCCATTTGTTACAAATCCGGACGGAGGATAGGCATTCATAGGTAATCCTTTGCCATATTTTTTTAAAGCATACATGGCCCATGCCATTAATAAAGCCCCAAAAATAATGAGAACCAAACCAGTTAATGTTGATTCAATTACAGGGAAGATGATAAGGTCTTCTGTATATTTGGCCCAGCCCCACAGCATACCGGGTATAATCAAAAGAAAGACGATGGCATATAGTGTTTTGTTGATTTGAGTCGTTGTTTTATTCATTTTGTTCGCATTTTATAGAAAAAAATTAGAATTGAAAAAATTAATAAACCTAATCCGTATAACAAGCCATTCACGGTGGCTGTGGCAGCAGAATAATCTGTTACAGCGGTAATAATGGCTGTTTGAGATGGAAAATAAGCAGGAAGGAATTTTATGATAATTTGGTTTTGTGCTTCGGCATAAAATAAAGGATTCTGTAACCAACCTACATCAATATTTACAAGTAGCACAATCATTAATATGCCTTCTAATTCCACTTTGATGAGGCTGCCTATCGCTAATCCATAACTTCCATAGACGAAGCCTATGAGCACTAAGGCTAGGATGAATCTACCAAGATGATCAATAGTGTAAAAAGAGTTGGTAAGTATACCTACATACACTGCAATCAGCACAATCACCAAAAATAGCGCCAACAAG
>DATCZQ010000032.1:0-6769 GCA_036525815.1 Yeosuana sp.
GTTAGAGATGAAGGTTATCAAGGTGAATTTTTTGAGCCAACAAGCGTTGAAAGTTTAGCAAAAGCCATTGAAAATATTGTAACCAATGATGCTTACAGGATTGAATTAGGTAAAGCAAATTATAAGGCTGCAACTGCTTTACCAATGAGCAAAATAGCCGATATGTATTTAGATACTTTTAATTCAATTATTCAGAACAAAAACGAACCTCAATTAAAAGGCGTTAAAAATATTATTGCTTAACAATAAATTTAAAAGAGGCTTTTCTCTCTCCATTTTCGGAAATAAAGCCAAAATGTTTTTGAGTCTCTTTTCTCCAAGGAAGTCTACCCACGACTTCTTTTGGTATTTCTACAAAATCATATAAAGTCCAGGACATATATTGCAAGTTGTTTTCTGCAATAATTTCTTGGGCTTTTTTATAATAATTAGCTTGGTCCTCTTCTGTAGATCCAAAAGGTTTCCAAAACCCATTGTATGAAGAGATGCCAAATTCCTGAAGTACTAAAGGCTTATTGGAAATTAAGGTTTTTAAAGTTTTAACAGCATTATCCAATTTGTCTAAATCTTCATAATAATGAAACGACACAAAATCTACTTTATCTTTTAAAATGGAAGCACTTTTAGGGTTTGACCAACCAATAGTTACTGGATGTGTATCATCAATAGATTTTACTAAATCTATCATTTGGTATAACCAAGCCACCACTAAATCTTGACCTCTAGATTCAAAATCTAAATTTGGTTCATTCTTTATATCCCAAGCTAACAGAGCGTTATGGTCTTTAAACATGGAAACAATTTTTTCTGCTTGACGTTGATTCAAGGTCCAGTTTAACACTGAATAATCACCATAAAAATCAAAAAGTGTCAACACTACTTTTAAGTTGTTGTCTTCAGCAATATCTAATGTTTGTTTTAATTTTTCTAGTTTTTCTGGGTTGACATCTGCTTTTCCAAAATCTTCATATTGTACAAAAATCCTAACAGTATTTAAACCAGCATTTTTAATGATTTTAAAGTCTTTAGAGACTGTATCTATATCAAATTCATCTCCAAACATGTCCCAAGGCGTAGCTTTTGGGTAGTAGTTGATCCCTTTTATGTTTAGGCTATCGGTGATAACCGTTTTATTTATTTGTTTGAAAGTTTCAGAGTTTTCTTTTACTAAATGTCTTATACGCCAAAACCCATCTTCCAATAAAAGAATTAATTTATAAGTTGATGTTTCAGTGGTTTTTAGCACTATTTTTTCATCCTTAAAAAAACGTTTGTATTCTACAACATCTCTATCAGTAAGTACGGCTAATTGGCCATCTTCACTAAAAAACTCTAAGGTTGGATTATGATTTAAAGTAGTAGATTCAATGATTATATTTTCAGCTTTGTTTAATTCAATAAAACTGTATAGATTTTCTCTTGCACTATCGGTATAATAATCTTTGATGCCATCAATTTTATTAGTGCTGTATGCCACTTGCTTTACATACCATGCATCTATATAGTCATTTTCTATGGCTTTTAAATTTTCTGTATCCATTGGCCTGCCTTCATTATTTAAAGGTTCCCAAATAAATTTTGGCAAATATTGATCAACTTTTTTTATTTCAGTATGTAACATAGCGCTTCGGTCAGCGCCAGTATTTAAATAACTAAAAAGGGCACTAATGCCAGAAATAATTAAAGCAACAACCATAATATATGAAGCTATTAAAATAGCACGTAGTATGTTCTTGTTAAAACCTACCATAGCGTTTTATTTTTGAAATTTTTTTCAATTCCAGCGGTTTGTATAACTAAATGATATGTATCATTTTTAAAGATGTCTGGCTTTAAATTGAAACGAGCATAACCATTAAGAGATGTCCTTTTATAGGTCTCAATAAGTGTTTCATTTATATAAACTAATAGCTTTACTTGCAGTCCATCTGGAATCATTTGCTTCATAAAGCTTTGCAAAGGACCAACTGTTACTTCGCGATTATTTTTGGAAAAGGCAACGTCAAAATCTTTTATAACTTGTTTATAATTTACAGTAATTGTATTACTTTCTGCCATTCCTTCAACATAGGCTTTGACGCTCCAATTGTCTTCAAAATCTGGATGAATCATTTTGGCTTGGGCAATACCTTCAATAGTAATTCCAGAGGTTTTTAAAATGTTTCCTTTTTGATTTGTTATAAAAAAGGTAACAAACGTTCCATCGCTAACCACATTTTTTTTATTGTCTCTTATAACTGAAGTTGAAAAAGTTGTAATCTGATTGCCATCAGCATACTCATGTGGTCTTTTTAATGAGATGGTGAAGTTAGTTGGAATAGCAGCAGCTATATTAATAGTAAATTCTTTGGAGTTAGTTCCTAAACTTTCGGAAGACACTAACATGCGTCCGCTTTCAGTTTTTGAATAAATATTTTTGTAAGCAATTAAGTTATTGGTATAAATCTCATCACTTTCTTCTGTATCTAAAAACTGATGCTTTGCATTTACTAAGATGTTTGTTTGAACTGGGTTATCTAAAGAGTCTGTTGGAATAACAACCAACATAGTGTAATCTATTCCTCCAGCTTCAATACTTGTTGGCCCAATATAGCTTTCCATTGTTGCAACATCTTGCTTAGGGTTAAGGTTAAATTTCCCTGAAAGTGAAACGTCATCATTTATTAATTTCCAGGTTACAACACCTGTTTTTTTTGAAATATTTAAAGGGATAGAATATTGAAGTTTATCACCTTCAAAAGTTGGAGTCACTAAAGTTGAACCATAACTGTTTGAGCAATACAAAAATGGTTTTAAAGCTGCTGAGGTAGAAAATCTTAAAACAATATGACTACCAACTTCATATTCAGTTTGTGTACTTAGTAACTTAAATTCATTAACGGTTTTACTGTTTTGTGCAACTGTAAAAGTTGATAATAAAATCAAAGCTAAAAGGAATATATGTATGTGTTTAAACTCCATTAATTTGGGCTACCTATATAGGTGTTAATTTCAAATTTAATATAACTAAAATCTGAATGATTGATTTTTTGTAACTGCGTATCTGTATGATTTTTAATCCTGTTTGGCACTATTTTATTGGAAATGTCTTTGTTCGGCAAACCGTTCACAAATATATTTTTCATATCATCATTAATAATTTTTACATTCCCGTCTTTCAAAATTTGATATTCAAAATCATGCTTACGTTGTTGTCTAATGCCTTCTTTTATAAATAAATGATCAACCCAAACCATATTTTGATTTTCATCATAATACGTCACCAAAAGCTGAGGCACAGTAATCTCGTGGATTCCGCTATTAAAAAGGTTTCCGTTTATAGTTTCCCCTTTAATATTGATACCACTCAATACTACATTTTTATACAAATCTGAACCAGATACATTGCCAGCAACTTGCAAGTTAAATTTGGTTGGCTGTTCTTCAAATTCAACAGGTGTAAATTGATCTGGATTAAAGGTGTCTGGAATAGAATCTTGTGTTTTTGACCATGCAATGCCTTCAAAATTAATCCTAAAACTACTCGATTCTTTCGGCATTAATTTATGCTTTACATGATATTTCGCATTATACGTAGCCAATTCCTTATTGTTATCATTATATAAAGTTCCTTTTAAAATAACGTCTGCAGGTACATTGTCTATATTTTGAACTTCACCAATAATCACATAATGGTTATTATACTTCACCAGTTTAGCCGAAACCACTTCTAGAACAGGTTGTTTCAAAACATCTTCGTGATGCGTTTGTTCGGTGGTTATACGTCGTCTGCCTTGATTGAAATATTGTGTAGCATTATCAGAATACAACTGATCTGGAGGTAAATCATTATTTAAATCATCAGGTTGTAAATACCATTTTCCGTTATGTCTGGATAAGGATTTGTATTCGACTTTCTCTATTTTTTCCAAAGGTGTAATCCAATTGGTTGTTACTTTTGCAGATACTACACTGTCATTATGTTTGGTGATTTCAGTATCAATAGCATCTAGTTTAGCATAGCTACTTAACAGTCCATCAGTAACAGAAATTTCTAACATGTATTGGGCAATAGGCAAGTTGTTTTCCGGATTTATTAGGCTATATGCTTTTTCAAATTCTTTAAAATCTAAAGCGTCATAATAAGCTATAATAGCGTTTTCCGGACTTCGTTGAGAATCGTTTTTCACATAGAATAAATATATGCCGTAACATACAGCTATGGCTAATACAAACGACCAAAGGTGCGTAATTCTTAATACATTATTGGAGAATTTATTATAACTAACAGAGTGTTTTAAAAAATCTGGTATAGGTTTAATTCTTGTTTTTAAAGCATTTACCCATAGCATTTGTATGTTTAAAATGAAGGCAATTAAAACGGTTAAAAAAGGCATAATTCCCCAAAGAATTTTAAGCCATCTAGCGACATCTTCTTTTGGTAAAATGGAAGATACAGGAGGAATGTTAAGTCGTTCCCAAACCATAATTCCATTTTCTAATTGCCTTAGTCGCTGCCAGCCGCAGAAATACAGAATAGGATCATAAAATTTATCATTAGAAAAAATGTACTTAAGATTGTACTTTTCAGGAGTGGTTAAAAACTGCTGTAAAGATCCAATTCCTGCAACACCCTTAAATTTTGAATTTTCTAATCGCTCTATTGGTCGTGTAGTAAGTTCGGGTAAACGTCTTGCCGAATGGTAGTTTCCATCTACAGTCATCGCATTTGTTTGTGCACTTAGCCATGCCATTTGGTCTCCAAAACCTAAAGTTAAAAAACGCCATTTATCGTGATCATCCTGATTTAAGAAATTTACAATAGGCAACATCTTTATTTTTTGTGGTTGAGACGGCCTGAAATAGCCTAAACTCATAGTGAAAATCACCATAAAAACAAATAATCCAGCTAATAAACCACCAATGATACGATGATAAATGGCTCCAAATTTAGTCTGAATGAGTTCCTTTAAATCACCATCAACAAAACGATAAACAAATTCACCTAAAATTGGTAATGACATAATGGATGCCCAAAGTGTAAAACGGTCAAGTGTTAAAATATTAAAAGCGGTCTCACCTAATACTTTTAACGGGATAGGCGTAGTGCCTCCAGTTCCTAAAACGGTTAAAATGGTAATAGATAATCCAAAAAATAGATAGCGCTTGCTGTAATATCTGTAAAATATATAAGGTAATAAGATGAGTAAAACGCCCCAAGGAATTAAGAAAAACACCAAGCCAGAAGAGGTAATTTCTAAAAAATTATCACGTGATCCATGTGGAATTGGAACTTGTGTAATTGGATTTGCTTTTGAGTTAATCCAATAAGGAAGAATACAACCCACAATTAACACTAATGACAAAACCCCAAAACTAACAATACGTTTAAAGAGCTTGAAAAAACTATTTAAAAAGACTTTAAAAGTGACTTCTTTCATAGAATTGACCTTTTCTCTGGATACATCCATAATAACCATTCCAATAAGAGGAAAGATAAAAAACACCATTCCAAAAATAGGTGTTACATGATGTGATGTCACGGTAACAGCAATCAGAGATAAGGAAGTTGCTAAATACCATAACTTACCAGTTTTCAACCATAAGTAGATTTCTGGTAAAGCATGCATTAAAACAGAAATACCAATAATACTGGGCAATTGCCCAAAAATATGGAGCGTTTCAACAAAAGAAGATGAAAACACTGCCAAAATAGAAGCATAACCAGCAACCGTTTTATTAGATGTAATAACTAATGAAAACCTGTATACACCTGTAATAAATAATATAATAGCGATAAGTGCCACGGTAAACATCCCAAATTTTAAGCCGCCAATCATGGATAGTAAAGCAATAGATTGGTGCACCAATGGTGGATAACTTTGCACCGTAAACCCTGTATACCACTCATAATTCCAAGGTTCAAACCAACTATTTGCATAGTGATCTGCAAAAAATAAGTGGATTAAGGCATCATAGGTAGTCTCTAAAGTAAAAAAGATAGAGCTCCCATGAAAAGCTAATCCTAAAAGGAGTGCAGTAATTAAGTATTTATTTGAGGTTTCTTTCAACTGGTTGTTTTCATTAGCGGTTATAGGTGAGTTGTAACATTCATATAATCATTCCCGTTTCAATCTATCATTAGTTATTAATATTACATTTAAATACTAAGCTATAACAACATTGTAAAGATAAATAAATTAAACAGTGGTTCATTTTTTAATTATCTACAGCAATCTGCCATTCATCGACACTTAAATATAGGTTAAACTAATTTCAATTTTAACCAAGGCTTTCCATAGTACTTTTGAACCATCAATAACAAATAAAATTAACTTATTATGAAAGTTTTAGCAATAGATGACCAACAATTAGTTTTACTTCCTTTACAAAAAAGATTAGTCGAATTAGGATATGAAGTAAAAATAGAAACAGATGCAGTTAAAGGATTGGAATTATATGAATCTTTTAATCCAGATTTAGTTATAGTAGATATCAATATGCCCGGAGTTTCTGGTTTGGAAGTTGTAAGGCACATAAGAATTTCGAAAAATTCTGCTACTAAAATAATGGTTTTATCGGGAAACACTCAAGATGAAATTATTACGGAAGGTTTTGAATTAGGAATTAATGATTACATGAAAAAGCCATTAAGTTTAAACGAAATATGTGCTCGTGTAAAACGATTAATAGGCGCGCCAGAAGTGCAAAATGCTGTTGCAAAAAGCAATGTAATGATACAAGAGCGTTGTGTTGGTGTGGTTATCACTTGTTACAATGAAGAAGTACG